>PHEL01000194.1 GCA_002842925.1 Alphaproteobacteria bacterium HGW-Alphaproteobacteria-14 | reverse complement strand
ATCGGCGGGGTTGTGAATGTCGATGGTCTTGGCGTCCTCGGTCTTGGTATGGCCAAGATGGATGCGATAGACCACCGATGGCGCGGTGGTGATGAGGTCGAGGTCGTATTCGCGGGTCAGGCGTTCCTGAATGATTTCAAGGTGCAACAGACCAAGAAATCCGCAGCGGAAGCCGAAACCGAGCGCGGCAGAGCTTTCCATTTCAAAGCTGAAGCTGGCATCGTTCAGCCGCAATTTGGCGATGGATTCGCGCAGTTTTTCAAAATCCGCCGCGTCCACCGGGAACAACCCGCAAAACACCACCGGCTGCACTTCCTTGTAGCCCGGCAGCGGGGTGTCTGATCCGTTCTTTACGGTCGTGATGGTGTCGCCGACGCGGGCCTGTTCCACCTCCTTGATCTGCGCGGTGATGAAGCCGATTTCGCCGGGGCCGAGTTCGTTGAGGTCGGTGCGTTTGGGGGTGAAGCAGCCGACGCGGTCGACCAGATGCTGCGTGCCGCCCTGCATGAAGCGGATGTTGAGGCCCTTGGTCAGCTTGCCGTCGATCACGCGCACAAGGATGACGACGCCGAGATAGGGATCATACCAGGAATCGATCAGGCTGGCGGTGAGCGGGGCGTCGATCTTGCCCTTGGGCGGGGGAATGCGGGTGACCACCGCTTCGAGCACGTCTTCGATGCCGATGCCCGATTTGGCGCTGGTCAGCACCGCGTCGGATGCATCAAGCCCGATGATCTCCTCGATCTCGGCCTTGACCTTTTCGGGTTCGGCGGCGGGCAGATCGATCTTGTTGATGACGCAGACGATTTCGTGGTCGTGTTCGATCGACTGGTAAACATTGGCAAGGGTTTGCGCTTCTACGCCTTGCGCGGCGTCAACCACCAGCAGTGCGCCTTCGCACGCGGCGAGGCTGCGCGAGACTTCGTAGGCGAAATCGACGTGGCCGGGCGTGTCCATCAGGTTGAGCTGATAGGCCTCACCATCCTTGGCGGTGTAATTGAGCCGCACGGTCTGGGCCTTGATGGTGATCCCGCGCTCTTTCTCAATGTCCATATTGTCAAGCACTTGCTCGGACATTTCACGCGCGGTCAGCCCGCCGGTGAACTGGATCAGCCGGTCAGCCAAGGTGGATTTGCCGTGGTCAATATGGGCGATAATCGAAAAATTGCGGATTTTGGAGAGGTCTGTCATCGCCCCGCGACTTAGCGCCGGGTCAAACAGATGTCATTCGAGAAAAACGCAACGCCTTGCGCTTCATACCAAGCGCTGCAACGCTAGCCCATATCGGCGCGGGCCGGCATGGCGTAGCCGAACTTGGGAATCGCTCCGCTCTGTTCGATCCCGTGAAAATTGCCGGGGCCAAGCGCCGCGAGCGGCGAACCGGCGGCGGCCAATGCATAGGGCGACACCCGATTGCGGGTACACAGCCCGCCCGCCCCATCTTCGATCAGGGATTGTTCGAATTCCAGCCCCTGAACATCGCCATTGCTGCGAATTACAGTGGCAACCGCCAACTGCCCGCCGCCCAGATCGACAACGAATTGCGTTTTTTTCGGCACGTCGTCCAGCCCCTGGATCAAGGCTCCGGTCTTGGACAGGTTGCGCAGGGTTACTTCGTAGGCGTAATCATCATGGATCACCTGAATCTTGCGGAACACCGTTCGCCGCCGCGCGCGGCGGGAGCGATCGGCACCAGGCACGATCTTCCATGTGCCCCCGGCCATTTCCTCTTCGATGGTATCGTAATCGACCGGTTCGCTGAAAATCGGCCCTCCGAGATAGCGAACCCCGCAATCCTTGAGCGATTCGAGCAAGACCGCGCTTTCAATGCCGTTGGCGATGGTGTCCATCTGTAGCGCCCCGGCCAAAGCGACGATGGCGCGCACCAGTCCCAACTCCCGACTGTCGTTCCGCCCGACTTCGGCCACCAGCTTTTCATCGATCTTGATCGAATCAAACGGCGCCCGGCGCAGGTAAGCGAGCGAGGAATAGCCGCTTCCAAATTCATCGAGCGTAAGCCGCACCCCCAATTTGAACAGCGCGGCGAGCGCGTGATCGACGATGTTGGCATCGCCAAAGAACACCGCTTCGCTGATTTCAAGCTCAAGGCGTGCGGGCGCAATGCCTGCTGCGTTGACAGCCTGCGCCACGTTTTCAACGAAATCGTCGGCAAGAAAAAGCGCCACGGGCACATCGACTGCCACCCGCACGCTTTCAGGCCATAGCGCGGCGCGCTGGCAAGCCTCGGCGATGGCCCAGCGGCCAACATCACCGGCCAGGCTTGACCCTTCGACGATCTGGGCAAACTCCTCCTCGTCGATGATCCCGCGTTCGTCATGATTCCAGCACACATGGGCCTCGAGCGCGCAGACCGATTGCGAGGTTGCGTCGACAATCGGTTCAAACCGCAAGAACAATTGCTGCTCGCTCAGTGCAGTCCCAAGGTTCTGTTCAAGCCGCCTGCGGAAAATTGTTTCGTTTTCCAGCTCGCCGGAAAAAAAGCGATATTGCGCCCGTCCGCCGTTCTTGGCGGCATAAAGCGCAAGGTCGGCGGAACGCACGACCTCCTCACGGGTAACACCATCATGCGGCGCAATCGCAATCCCGACCGATGCGCCGATGACGCAGCGCCCTTCTTCAAGGCTGTAGGGCTGGCGCACCATCGTGATGATCTTCATC
>PHEL01000034.1 GCA_002842925.1 Alphaproteobacteria bacterium HGW-Alphaproteobacteria-14 | reverse complement strand
GGTCAGGTAGAAGATCAGCAGTGCGCGCATCCCGTAATAGGAAAAGCGCTCCCACATCTCGGCGAAGAACAGGACGAACAGACCCTTGGGGTGGCCGAGAAAAGTCCCGGCGCTGTCGCCGTGCGGAAGCTCTTGCGTTGCCATCTATGCAGATATCCCTTTTGCGCGCCCCTCCGGCGCGATCCCATGGGGGCGCAACCTAGCGTATCATTTGCGCGTGTGAAGCTTTTGTTGCGTGATGTTGTTCAGAGTGTGCCTTGGCACGACTTGGACCGCCCCTGCCACCCCCCCTGCCACCCCCCCGCCTTGACCGCATGGCTGTATTATGGCACTGATGCACCTCGCAAGGGACAGTCCATAACCATGAACCCCAACCGCCCAAGCCCCAACCGGCCCGTCTATCTCAAGCTGCGCGATCAGATCGCCGCTGCGATTATCGACGGCGAATATGCGGAAGGCGCGATGCTGCCTTCAGTGCGCGCGCTCGCCGCCGAACAGGGGGCCAACCCGCTGACCGTGGCCAAAGCCTATCAGCAGTTCCAGAATGATGGCTTGGTCGAAGTGCAACGCGGGGTGGGGATGTATGTCGTGACCGGTGCCGCAGAACGCCTGCGCACGGCCGATCGCGAAGCGTTCCTGCGCACCGAATGGCCCGAAATCCGTGCCAGGATGGAACGGCTCGGCCTCAACCCCGCCGATATGACGATGGCCGACTGAATTATTTGCTTACTGACACGCGTGGAAGTTGCGCATTTTCCCGATTTCTGACAATCTGTTCATTGCCAATCGTTTCGGGATTGCATCCTGCTGCGCGCGGCGATTAATGGGGGTGCCTCACGGGTCGGAGGCGAATTGAGGAAACCGCGGGGTCAAACCCGCTTGCGGTGTGATATGGCGGCCAGACCGCCCATGGGCACCGGGAGATCATCATGATCAGATCCGAATTGTTGCAGGCACTACACAAAGACAATCCCGAACTGCGCGCCGACGAAGTCGAGCAGGTGGTGGATATCTTCTTTGACGAAATCGCTCAGCGGTTAGCCGAGGGGGGACGGGTCGAACTGCGTGGTTTTGGCGCATTTTCGACGCGCGAACGCGAAGCCCGCAGCGGGCGCAACCCGCGCACCGGTGAAACGGTGCCCGTGCCTTCCAAGCGTGTGCCCTATTTCAAGGCAGGCAAGGAAATCCGCGAGCGCTTGAACAAAGCCTAAGCGCTGCACGGAAAAGTGGCAACGGTGTCGCGGAGCGCCAATGTTTCACGTGAAACATTGGCGCTCCGCACAACGGCACCTTCCTCCCATCTTTCAAATTACGTGCCCCCGCGCGATCACGCAGGCAGGCTCTGGCATTGCATGGGCAAGATGTGCCATGAGCCGTCGCGCATCTGGCGGGTGTGGCGGAATGGTAGACGCCGGGGACTTAAAATCCCCTGATCTTTGATCGTGCTGGTTCGAGTCCAGTCACCCGCACCAGTAATCTGTGACTCAACCCTTTTCGGGCGGAAGGATTGGCCGGATTACTCCCAGGCGCAAACGCGGGAGGCGGCAAGCGCAGGCGACGCACCACCCCTAACCGCGATTAGCTCCGCCTTAACGCCTTGCCCCTAATTCTTTCGAAGAATCATCAGACAACCGCGTCCCGTCAGCGGCCCAGGAGGGTGCGTGGCGGGTTGGGACGACACGGCATGGACAAGGCTGCGAATACAGCAAAGCTGGATCAGCAACCGCCCATCACGGGTGAGGAAATGCGCGCCGCACCGCGCTTTACCTTGTTGATCCGCGCGGCCAAGCTGATCTCTGCTCAGGGCGAATTCGTGTGCGTTATCCGCGACGTGTCCGAAACCGGGGTGAGCGTGCGGCTGTTCCACACGCTGCCCGGATGCAAGGATTTCGCGCTGCATCTGGCCGCAGGCGCAGCCTATGAGATCACCCCGGTCTGGGAGCGCGGCAATGAAGCCGGTTTCGCCTTTGTAAAAACAGTCGCGGTACAACAGTTGATCAGCGAATCCGGCGAATATCCCAAGCGCGGCTTGCTGCCCAGCGGTTGGAGGGCGTGGTCGAAAACCTGTCGCAGCAGGGCGCACGAATTGCCTGCGACGGCTTGCTGGCGATTGATCAGAGCGTGCGAATCGACGTGCCGGGCATCAACGGCGAAATGCGCGAAGTGCGCGCCAAGGTGCGGTGGCGGCGCGATTCGCGCTATGGCGTGGTGTTCGACGATACCTTCGCGCTCGGCGATTTCGCGCGTCTTGCAGCACGCTTGCAGGCCCCGGCACTGCTGAGGGAATAATCCCCAAGCCCGCGCCGCGTTTGCGCACCCCCACTGCGGGAAGCGTCAGGCAGGAACGAATGCCAGCGCCAGCCCGTTGATGCAGTGGCGTTTTCCAGTGGGTTTTGGCCCGTCTCCGAAAATATGCCCCAGATGCCCGCCGCAATCGGCGCAGTGCGCTTCGGTGCGGGGAAAGCCGATCTGGTAATCGGTGCTGGTGCCCACCGCCCCCTTGTCGATTGCCCGCCAAAAACTCGGCCAGCCGGTGCGGCTGTCATATTTATGTGCCGAGGCATAAAGCGCGTTGCCGCAGCCCGCGCACACGAAGGTTCCCGTGCGCTTTTCCTTGTCGAGGGGCGAGGTAAAGGCGCGTTCCGTCCCGCCCTGACGCAGCACATGGAACTGATCTTTAGTCAGAACCCGGCGCCATTCAGCTTCGCTTTTGGCCTTGGGAAAGCTCTTGGCCTCCGCCGGCGCCGCACCGCAGGACGCCAGAAACGGCATTGCCGCGCCGATCCCGGCAGCGGCGATCACAGTGCGACGGTTGAACAGAGGCAGGCGCATCGGGCGATCCTTTGTCATCGGGGGCGGCAACTCACCCTCATGTTACGCGCGAATCGCCGCGATGGTTTCACGTCATCGCGGTTTGCGCGCCCAGCCCAATCAGAAAGTGGTGATTTCCACCTCAAGCTTGCGGAAGCCGTGGACGAAATTGGCGCGCACCCGTTCGACATCGCCCGCGACGTGTACCCGCATCCGGCGCTTGTGCATCTCCTCCAGCAGCACCTTCAGCTGCAATTCCGCCAGCCGCGCACCAACGCAGCGGTGAATGCCGTAACCGAACGCCAGATGCCGCCGGGCATTTTCGCGCGTGATGTCGAGCTTGTCAGGGTTGTCGAACACCTCTTCGTCGCGGTTGGCCGAAAGATACCACAGCACCACCTTTTCGCCCTTTTTGATGGTCTGTCCGAACACTTCGGTATCTTCAGTGCAGGTGCGGCGCATATGGGCGAGCGGGGTCTGGTAACGCAGGCATTCCTGCACCGCGTTGGGGATCAGTTCGGGCTGTTCTTCGAACAATTTGCGCTGATCAGGAAACTTGTCGAGCGCGTGGATGATGCCCGACATGGTGTTGCGCGTGGTGTCATTCCCGCCAACGATCAGCAGCACCAGATTGCCCATGAATTCTTCGGGGCGCATCTGGTTCATCGCTTCGGAATGGAGCATCATCGAGATGAGATCATTGCCCGGTTCCTTGTCCATCGTGCGTTCGATCCAGAGCGACTGGAAATAGGCCGCCATTTCCTGCAGCACGTTCCAGCGCAGCTCGTCCAGCTCGCGCACGGTGGCAAGCTCGGTATCGCCCGACCAGTCCGACCAGAAGGTGAGCAGGCGGCGGTCTTCCCACGGGAAGCCGAACAGGATCGCGAGCATCCCGGTAGTCAGTTCGATCGAGACGGTATCGACCCAGTCGAACACTTCCCCGCGCGGCAGACGATCGAGCACTTCGCCGGTTCGGGCACGGATTTCGGCTTCCATGTCGGTGATCGCGGTGGGGGTGAATTTGGGCGCGACGGTGCGACGCTGTCCGGTGTGTTGCGGGCGATCCATCGCGATGAACATCGGCAGTTCGCGAGTCGGAATATTGGCTGCCGCAGCCTCTTCCTCGCTCAGCCGTTCAAGGATGGTGATGCCGCCATATTCCCAGCTGGATGAAAAGGTTTCGGGCAGCGCTTCAATATGCTGGATCGCCTTGTGGCCCACCACTGCCCAATAGGGGCCAAACGGGCTTTCGGGGATGTAATGCAGCGGGCCGGCGGCGCGCATTTCGGCAAAGATCGGCTGCCAGCGATCTTCGAAATAGATGTCTGACCGGCTGACATCCCACTTGTGCGGATGTTGCGGGCGTTCTTCGGGATGGGCGGCGAAATGTGCCTTCAACGCCTCGTAAGAGGTCGGCTCGCGGCGCACTTGCGGGCGCTGTGGTGGGGCGATGGTGGCCATTATTCTCTCCCGCCGGGCAGCCGTTTGGATGGGGCTACTCTTGTATGAAACGCATCCTGCCGCAACTTACAGGCTTGTCAATAGTGCGTTGCGTTTCAGGACTTATTCGGCGGGTTCAAGCGTGCCTTTCGCGCGCCGTGTGAACCATGCCTTTTTCACACGTCCGGCCCCGCCTGATTTCATCACCCGTTTGCGGAACAACAGCGATCCGCCCTTGACCAACGCCAGCACTGCCAGCGCCTGCCACGCCAACGCCAGCGCGTGTGTCCACAAGGCGGGCTCCATCGCCGCACGCGCCAGCATCGCGAAGGGTGATGACAACGGGAAGGCAATCGCCGCCATCTCCATGCCCGACCCCGGGTGGTTGATGGTGTAGGCGGCGAGGAAGAACACCATTAATTGCATCATCGTGACCGGCATCGACAGCGTCTGCACTTCGCGCACGGTGTTAGCCATGGCGCCGATGGTCAGGAATAATGCGCCGAGCAGCAGATAGGCCATCGCAAAATAGACCACGCCCAACGCGATAAACAGTGGCCAGCCGACCGCAGGCGCTGGCAGGCGGGCAAGGTCAAAACCGGTGGTCTGGGTGATGCCATCGCCGCCCACAGCCCACAGTCCCCATGCCGCCCCGCCCCAGACCGCAATGCCGACGAACGACACGCCCAACATCGCAAACAGTTTGCCCGTGAACACCGCATCCATCGGGATCGCCGCGGCGAGGATTTCGATGATCTTGTTGGCCTTCTCTTCGACGAGATTGGACAATACCATGCCCGCCAGCAGCATCGTCAGCAGGAACAACAACATCTGCGCGATCTGCGCGGTCTGGATGCGAGTTGACCGTTCCGACGCCGCGCTGGTGGTCACCACCTGCGCGGCGATGTCGGGGAAGCTGGCCGGTTCGGCCGACAGTGCATTGGCGGCGATCAGTCCGACCGGGCCTTGCCAGCGGGCGATCTGGCCTTCGGTGCCGGTCAGCACGGGCGCGGCTGGCGTACCGGTCATGATCGCGGCATAATTGCCCCGGCGCGCCTCCATGAAGGCGCGGGCATCAAACGCAGTTGCGGCCGATGCCTCAGGCACTTCGCGCAAGGCTGGCACTGCACCGCCCAATTGCGGGGCAAGCCGTTCGCGCGCGGCGATCATTGCGGCATTATCTGCCGCCGACATGGCGAGGCCGACCTCGATGCTCACTGCACTGCGCTGCACCTGCCCGCCGATGCTGCCCGCCAGCCCGCCGACAAACACCGGGAATAATGGGCCGAGCAGGAAGAACAGGAAGGCGCGGCTGAACAGCACCGCGACGAAATCGCGACGGGCTATCACCCACGCCGCTTCAAGCGCGCTGAGGCGCGGGCGGATCGCGGCGGAACCATCGGTCATGCCTGCGCCTCCGCCGAATCGGCTTCGAGCTGGCGGGCGGCGGCCTCACCAGCGATGGCGACGAAGGCATCGTGCAGGCCCGCCCGTTCGATCGAGAGCGACAAAATCCCCGCCTCGCCTTCGATCAATTGCCGCAGCAAGGGTTCGATCCCGGTTTCGGGGAGCGGGAACTGGAAGAAATCACCGTTGCGCCTAGTATCCTTGGGCAACGCGGCCAGCCATGCGCCCTCGCGCGCGCGGGTTTCCAGCCGCACCTGCGCCGGGATCCGGTCGCGTGCGGCCTCGACACTGCCGGCATAGGGCACCCTGCCCCCGGCGATAATCGCCACGCCTTCGCACAATCGTTCGGCATGGTGAATCACGTGGGTGGAAAAGATCACCGTCACGCCTTCATCCGCCAGCGCGCGAATCATCACTTCCAGCTTGCCCTGATTGATTGCATCGAGCCCTGAAAAGGGTTCGTCCAGCACCACCAACCGCGGGCGGTGCACCAGCGTGCCAAGCAATTGCACGGTCTGCGCCATGCCTTTCGACAGCTGCCTGATCTGCCGGTCAGCCGCGTGGCCAAGGCCGTGGCGTTCTAGCAACTCAGCTCCGCGCTTGCGGCCTTCTTTCAGTGGCAATCCGCGCAGCGCGCCCATGAAGGCAATCGCCTCGACCGCCTTCATCGCCGGGTAAAGCCCGCGTTCTTCGGGCAGATATCCGATCAAGCGGCCGATATCGTGCGGGCGATCATGCCCGAACACGCGGCGCACACCTTCGTCGGGGTCAATGATGCCCAGCAACATTCGCAAAGTCGTGGTCTTGCCCGCGCCATTGGGGCCAAGGATGCCGTAAATCGCGCCTTCGGGGACGCTGATATCCACCCCGTCCACTGCGCGGGTGCCGTCAAAACTTTTGACCAGCCCGCGCGCTTCGATTGCAAGAGGGCGGGCGTCGATTGTCGCCGCAGCCCCGCCCGCTGTGTGATTGCCCGCCCGCTGATGTTCGCTTACCGCCATATCCATGCCTTACGCGGTTAGGCGGCAGGATTAAACGGGAGCCTCTCGAAATATGGTTAAACCCCCGGCAACACCTGATCTGGCGGCGCAGATTACCGCGCAGGCGGCTGCGTTGGGGTTTGCGACCTGCGGTTTTGCCAGCGCGGGCGAAGACCCGCTGCGCGCTGCGCGGCTGGAGCAATGGCTGGGCGAAGGGCACCATGGCAGCATGGAATGGATGGCAGCGCGGCTTGACCACCGCCGCTCGCCCCAAGGGCTGTGGCCTGCCGCGCGCAGTGTGATTGCCCTGGGTATGAGCTATGCTCCGGCGCATGATCCGCTGGCGCTTGAGGGGTCTGACATCCACGCGCGGATTTCGGTTTATGCGCAAGGCAAGGACTATCACGATGTGGTCAAGAAGCGTCTAAAGGCGCTCGCGCGGTGGCTGGTGGCAGCCGAGCCGGGGTCTGAAGTGAAAGTGTTCGTCGATACCGCCCCAGTGATGGAAAAACCGCTGGGCGAGGCGGCGGGGATCGGCTGGCAGGGCAAGCACACCAATCTGGTCAGCGCCGAACATGGCAGCTGGCTGTTTCTCGGCGCGATCTACACCACCCTGGAATTGCCCCTCGTCGCACCGCACCGCGACCAATGCGGTTCGTGCCGCGCCTGTCTGGACGCCTGCCCCACCGATGCTTTCCCCGCGCCCTACAAGCTCGATGCGCGGCGTTGCATTTCCTATCTCACGATCGAGCACAAAGGCCCGGTGGCAGAGGATTTGCGCGCAAGCTTGGGTAATCGCATCTATGGCTGCGATGATTGTCTGGCTGTGTGCCCGTGGAACAAGTTTGCGCAATCTGCACAAGCGATCCGGGAATTCCTCCCCCGCGCCGAACTGGTCGCGCCGCGTCTGGGTGAATTGCTGGCGCTGGACGATGCGACGTTTCGCACGCTGTTTTCGGGATCACCGATCAAACGCATCGGGCGGGACCGGTTTGTGCGCAACTGCCTCTATGCGGCGGGGAATAGCGGCAATGATGCATTGATCCCGCAGGTAAGCGCGTTAACCGCTGACCCTGATCCGGTGGTGGCCGAGGCTGCCGAATGGGCTATGCGCCGGCTTACAGCAAATCCTTGAGCGGCATCTCCGGATCCGCCAGCAGCGCCGGATCAACCTTGCCAACCCCGCTTTCGAGCAGTTTTCGGCCCTGCACATAATCCTTCATCGTCCCCACGCAGTCGAAGGCGACAGGGACGCCGTTCTTGAGATAGGCCACGGTGAACTTGCGCGTTTCAGGATCGCCGCGCAGCACGGTCTGATCGAAGCCGAGGCTTAATCCTGCAGTTTGCAGCTTGAGATCATACTGGTTCGACCAGAACCACGGCAGCGCGTGATAGGGTTCCTTCTCGCCCATGATCGCCTTTGCCACGGTATTCGCCATGTCATGCGCGTTCTGCACCGATTCCAGCCGGATTACCGCGCCATCGGCAAAGTCGTTGGCGTGCGCGGCGCAGTCTCCAATGGCATACACATCGTCGAGCGTGGTGCGACAGCAGAAATCGACATCGACCCCGTTAGACCCCGCAGCCCCGGCGGCAATCAACGGCGCGACGGCGGGCACGACCCCGATGCCGACGATTACCATGTCGCAGGCGACCTCCTCGCCATTGTCGAGCCTGACGCCGGTGGCCCGCCCCGCATCCTCACCCAGAACCGCGTGGACGCCGGTATTGAGCCGCACGTCAACGCCCTGACGACGATGTTCTGCGGTGAAGAAATCCGACATTTCCGCGCCTGCGACCCGCGCCAGCAGGCGGGGCAGCATTTCAACCAGCGTGACCTCGCAGCCCATCTTGCGCAGCACTGCTGCCGCTTCCAGCCCGATATAACCGCCGCCGATCACGACGGCCCGCTTTGCCCCGCCCGCCAGCGCGGCCATCATTGCATCGGCATCGCCTTTGTCGCGCACATAGAACACGCCGGGCAGCACCGCACCCGGTACCGGCAGACGGCGTGGATCGCCCCCGCCCGACCAGATAAGTTTGCGATAGGTGACGCTGCCGCCGTCCGACAGTGTGAGGCGGTGCGCACGTGCATCGATTCCCGTCACCGCCGCGCCGAGCCTGAGCGCAATGTCCTTGTCCGCCCAGAACTTTTCCGGGCGGATCATGATCCGTTCAAACCCCTTGTCCCCGGCGAGGTATTCCTTCGACAGCGGCGGGCGTTCATACGGCGGTGCATTGTCGCGCCCGATCATCAGGATCGACCCGTCAAATCCGTGCTGGCGCAGCGCAATCGCCGCCTGCGCGCCGCCATGCCCGGTGCCAACGATAACCACATCCGCATGGTCAGTTTTGGGTGATGTCATTGCGTCGCTATGCCCCTCTGGCTGCCTGCGGCCTTTGACTTGCCGCAAATTGCCAGAGGGTCAAGCTGCCAGAACTGGAAGAGAGGCGGAGCGTGCCGCCTATCTCTCCAGAAGATTGCGCGCCTGACTGGCGATCTGCGCCAGCATCGCTGCACGCACGGGGGGGCGGGCCTGCGCGCGCGCGATCATACTGCGGAACTGCGCCACCGATCCGGCATTGCGTTCCGCCCACTCACCAATAGCGCCGAGCGGATCATCCTTGCCGCCCTTGCGCCGCATCAGCCGTCGCAGGAATTCGATCCGCATCTGCTGAAAATCGCGCGCCAGGCCCGACACCAGCAGCCGCTCCCACACGTCAGACGGTGACATATGCGCCGCCACCCCCTGCGCCCAGTCCAGCCCCAGCCGCGTGCCGATACCGGCAAAGGCGTGGGTCAGCAGCTTGGCATCGATTCCGGTGTCGAGCGCGGTCTGCGCAAGACCCAGTGCCCCGTCGTAATCGAACAGATTGGCAACCCGCGTCGCCAATGCCTCTGGCGCGCCTGCTGCGACAAAGCCGTGGCGCAATTCCATCGAGCGCGCGCGCGGTTCGGCCGTGAGCAATTCTTCGCGCGCGGCGGTCAGCACCGTGACCCCTGCCGACAATTCCTCAATCATAGCGCCTGCTGCAACCTTGCCCGCAGCCGTGCGAAGGACATCGGACATCAGGTTGCCAACCGCCGCCGCCAGACGATCAAACAGCGCAAGGCGTGCAGCTTCGGGGATGGCGGCTTCGTCCAGTGCGCG
The DNA here is from genome assembly GCA_002842925.1 of Alphaproteobacteria bacterium HGW-Alphaproteobacteria-14. Lineage (GTDB taxonomy): Bacteria > Pseudomonadota > Alphaproteobacteria > Sphingomonadales > Sphingomonadaceae > Erythrobacter. Next base: position 14,397 of record PHEL01000034.1, on the reverse strand, counting down.
CCACAGATCGTCCAGCCCGAACAGCCGTTCCGCTACCACAAAAGCGCCCGCAACTTCGGCAAGGCCAACGCCTTCTTCTTCAGCGAGTTCAAATGGGTGCACCATGCCCAGCCGGTTGACCATGCGGTTGGAAAGGCTGGTGGCAATCATCTCGCGCCGCAGCCGGTGACCGCGAATCTCGCCGGCGTAGGCCTTGCGCATCGCCGTGGGGAACCGCGCCAGCAGCAGCGGTTCCAGCACCGGATCATCGGGCAAGGTGCTAGCTTCGATCGCGGCCTGCAAGGCCAGCTTGGCCGAGGATAGCAACACCGCCAGTTCAGGCCGCGTCAGGCCGTGCCCGTCAGCGGCGCGGCGCGACAAGGCTTCGCCATCGGCCAGCCCTTCGGTGCGGCGGTCGAAATCGCTGACTTCGCCCAGCCGCTCAATCAGGCGGATATAGGCGGGGATGGCCTCCGGCCCGCGGCTTTCCGCGACCGACAGCGCCAGCGCCTGCAAGCGGTTGTCCTCCAGCACAATCGCCGCAACCTCGTCTGTCATCGCGGCGAGCAGCGTGTTGCGCTTTTTCTCCGACAGCTTGCCCGATGCGGTGGCGGCAGCCAGCGCGATCTTGATGTTGACCTCGTTGTCCGAACAATCAACCCCGGCGGAATTGTCGATGAAGTCGGTGTTGATGCGTCCGCCAAGGCCATTGGCCCCGGCCAGCGAGAACGCGATCCTTCCGGCCTGCGTAATGCCAAGGTTCGCGCCTTCGCCGATCACCCGCGCGCGCAGATCGGTGGCGTCGACGCGCAAGCCATCATTGGCCGGATCGCCAACCTGAATGTGGTTTTCGTGCGGAGCTTTGACATAGGTGCCGATCCCGCCAAACCACAGCAGATCGACGGGGCTGCGCAGAATTGCGGTAATCAGCGCTTCGGGTTCGATCTCCTTGGCCTCGATGCCAAGCAATTCGCGCGCCTGTTTCGACAGCTTGATCGCCTTCGAAGCGCGGCTGAACACCCCGCCGCCTTTGGAAATCAGGCTGGCGTTGTAATCCTCCCAGCTTGACCGGGGGAGTTCGAACATCCGCTTGCGTTCCTTCCAGCTCGTCAGCGGATCGGGCGACGGGTCGATGAAGATGTGGCGGTGATCGAAGGCGGCGACCAGTTTTATCGCCTTGGACAGCAGCATCCCGTTGCCGAACACGTCGCCCGACATGTCGCCGCAGCCTGCGACGGTGACGCTGTCTTTCTGGACGTCGATCCCCATTTCGCGGAAGTGGCGCTGCACGCTGACCCACGCGCCGCGCGCGGTGATGCCCATCGCTTTGTGGTCGTAACCGTTGGAACCGCCGCTGGCGAAGGCGTCATCGAGCCAGAAGTCGCGGGCCTGCGCGATCCCGTTAGCGATGTCGGAAAAGGTCGCTGTGCCCTTGTCGGCGGCAACCACGAAATAGGGGTCTTCGCCGTCGAGCACTTGCACCGCATCCGGGTGCGCGACCTTCCCGCCCACGATGTTATCGGTGACCGACAGCAGCGTGCGGATGAAAATCTCATACGAAGCGCGCCCTTCGGCCACCCAGCCTTCGCGGTCGATCGCGGGCGAGGGGAGCTGCTTGGGGTAGAAACCGCCCTTCGCGCCCGTCGGCACGATCACCGCGTTCTTGACCCGCTGGGCTTTCATCAGGCCGAGCACTTCGGTGCGGAAATCGTCGCGCCGGTCAGACCAGCGCAGGCCCCCGCGCGCGACCGCGCCAGACCGCAGATGGATGCCTTCCACCCGGCGCGAATAGACGAAGATCTCGCGCCACGGCAGCGGCTTGGGCAGGCCGGGCACCAGCGAAGAATCGATCTTGAACGCCAAGGCCTCGGCCGCCGCCGGGGCAAAGGCGTTGGTGCGCAACACCGCATCAATCACTGCACGGTAAAGCCGCAGCAGCCGGTCGTCATTGATCGCGGTGACTCGTCCCAGCCCGCGGGTGAAGGCAGCCTGCGCTGTGGCAATCGCCTCGTCGCGCGCGCCACCGAAGGCCGGATCGTGGCGGGCGGCGAACAGCGCTACCATGGCGCGGGTAACCTGCGGCGCGGCGACCAGCGCATCGACCACGGTATGGATGGTGTAGCTCACCCCGGTCTGGCGCAGATAGCGATAGATCGCCCGCATCCAGTTCGCCTCACGCGGGGCAAGACCTGTGGCGGCGGTAAGGCGGTTGAACGAATCATCCTCTGCCGCGCCATTCAGCACATCGGCCAGCGCGCCTTCGATCAATCCGGCGCGTTCGAGCAAGACACCTGCCTCCAGCCCGGCAGGCACGGTCAGGATGAAATCGTGGATCGATCCCAACGCCGGATCGCTGAGAAAGGTCGGAACTTCAGCCGCCACCCGGAAGCCGAAATTCTCCAGCGCAGGCACCGCATCTGACAGTTCCAGCGCGCCTTTCAGGACATAGACCTTGAGCCGCAGCGTGTCCGGCCCGTCCTCGCCCAGCCGGTAAAGCCGCACCGCGCGGTCCGCGGGATTGGCTTCAGTCTCGGCCAAGGCCAGCGTGCGCAGCTTGGCGATGTCGCGCGCTGCCTCTGCGGCACCGTAAGACAGGCGATATCCGGTCGGAAACGCGGGGGCATAGCGACCGGCCAGCGCGGCGGCGCGGCCTTCTTCTTCGTGGGTGGCTAGATGGGTCGCCACCGCCTCGTTCCAGCCGCGCAACAGATCGACCAATTGCGCCTCGATCACGGCATCATCGGGCAGTTCTTCGCAGGCGCGCATGTCGATCAGGAAGCGCAGCAGCGCCAGCGTTCCGCTTTCAACCTCAAGGCTCCAGTCGAGCAGCGCGGCGCCCGGCGTTGCCAGCAGCATCGACTGGATCTGCATGCGCACATCGGTGGAAAGCTGATCGCGCGGCAGCCACACGAAGGCGAAGGCGTGGCGTTCCAGCTTTGATCGCACCATCACCAGCCGCGGGCGGGGACGGTCGATCAGCGCCATCTTGGCGGTGACAAGTTCGCCCACCTTGGCCGGACCGAATGCGGTCAGGAGATCATTGGGCAGCGAAGTGAAGGCATGCACCAACGCCTTGCCGTTATGGCCCGCCGGATCGAAACCGAGCCTGCCCGTCATCCCGCTCAGCACCGCGCGCAGCACTGGCACTTCGTGCGGGCGCGAGGCGAGTGCGGCGCTGGTCCACAGCCCGGCATGGATTGATAACGCAGTGATTTCACCCTGTTCACGGTGCGGCACGATGAACAGATCCAGCGGGCTGGCGCGGTGCACGCGTGACTGGATGTTGGACTTGATCGACAGCAGCGCGCGCGGTTTGCCCGCCGCATCGGGGTGGCCGAACCATTCAAACGCGCGCTCAATCGACACTTCGGCCAGCAATTCGTGCGATGATCCGGTGCAGATGCCAAGCGCATCGGTGGTGGTGCCATCGCGGTGGCGGGTCAGGTGACCCAACTGCGTCAGCATCCCACCGCCCATCCAGCCGAGCAACGCGCCCGCTTCGGCGTCAACAGCTTCAACCAACGCGCTATCCGACGCCATCGCCGCCTGCATCGGCTGCCAATCATTGACCGCCGCGTGCACATCGCCAAGCGTGGCCTGCAATGCTTCGAGCAATTCGCGTCGCTGGCGGGCATCGACACGGGGAGTTTCGCAATAAATCAGCGATTCGCGCTTTCCGGACGCGGGCTTTTCGCCGGGCTTGCCCAGCGCGGTAATCACCCCTGCCGTATCACGTTCGACCACGATCACCGGGTGCAGCAGCAGATCGATGCCAAGGCTTTGCGCGGCAATCGCCGCTGCCACTGAATCGACCAGAAACGGCATATCTTCATTGATAATGGCGATCCGCAGATGGCGCCGCTCGCGGCTCGCAGATTCGATCTGCACCAGCGGCTGCCCCGGCGCGCGGGTACGTGCGGCGTCCAACAGATATCCTGCCGCCGCCTCAAGCGCAGGCTTGTCTACAGGCCCGTCGCCAGGCAGCAGTGAGGCTTCCAGATGAAGGCCAAGGGCGTTGATCAGCGCGCGCTCCCGAGATTTGAGCGTCGCTTCGGTGGTGGTTTTCAGCCCCATCTTTGGCTCCCGGAGTCCTGCGATCCAGCATCAATTGCCTGTAATTATATTATGCCGGATTGTTTTATCGTGTCCTTAGCGATACGCGCTTACCCCCATGCGGCGCAAGCGTGATGATTGCGTGTTTTACACCGTCGTCATGGTTTCGCAGGCGTCCAGCGTCAATTCGAGCGAGCGGATGCGCGCGTCCGGATCATAGGTCGCGCCGCACAGCATGATCTCGTCCGCGCCAGTGCGCTGGATGAAGGCGGCGATCCCATCACGCACCTGCAAGCACGTGCCAATCGCAGCCGCTTGCCCGACATGCGCGAGCATCGCCTGTGCGGGTGCGGGCAGAGTGGCGGTGTAATCGGCCACTGGCGGGGGCAGCTTGCCGGGGTTGCCCGTGCGCAGCCGCACAAAACTTTGCTGCTGACTTGAGGCGAGCAGGCGCGCTTCCGCCTCGGTTTCGGCGGCAAACACATTCATCGCCACCATCACATGCGGGCGATCAAACGCAGCGGATGGCTGGAAATCGCGCCGGTAAACCGCCAGCGCCGCATCGAGGTGATCGGGCGCGAAATGCGCGGCGAAAGCATAAGGCAGGCCCAATTTCGCGGCCAATTGTGCGCCGAACAGGCTCGACCCGAGCATCCACAACTCCACCTTGGCGCCCAACCCCGGCGTGGCGGTGATCGGCAAGTCGATATCGCCAGTCAGCAGCGCGCGCAGTTCGACCACGTCCTGAGGAAAATATTCGGACGCATGATGCAGGTTCTTGCGCAGCGCCCGCTGCAATTCCGGCCCGGCGCCCGGCGCACGGCCCAGTCCCAGATCGACCCGCCCTGGAAACAGCGCGTCCAGCGTTCCGAATTGTTCGGCAATCTGGAACGGGGTGTGATTGGGCAGCATGATCCCGCCCGAACCGATCCGGATGCGGCTGGTAGCGTTGCCGATATGGGCGAGCACCACCGATGTTGCCCCGCCCGCAATCCCCTCCATCGCATGGTGTTCGGCCACCCAGAACCGGTCGCACCCCAGCGCCTCGGCGGCGCGGGCGAGGTCGGTGGCAGCGGCGAAGGCTTGCGATACGGTGCCCCCTTCGCGCACCGGCACCAGATCGAGCACCGAAAAACGGGTCACGGCTGCGGCCCCTGATCCACTGTCATGGCAGGCACCGTGTCTGCTGCGGGAGGTAGCTGCGCAAGATAATCCTGCGCGGTGGTTGCAAACGGGCTTTGCGGCGCAAGGTCGATCACCGATTGCCAGCTTTGCCGCGCCGCATCGTCACGCCCGGAAAGCACCGCGATCACCCCGGCCTCCAGTCCGATTTCGGGATTTTCGGGAGTAAGCAGCGCCGCGCGTTCAATCGCAGCTTGCGCTTCATCGAGCCGATCAAGCCGGCGCAGCAAGGTGGCTTTCAGCAGCCAGCCCTCGCTGCGTTCGGGGGCAAGCGTGGTGGCCGCCTCCAGCGCAGTCAGTGCCTCATCACCGCGCCCCAGCACCACCAGCGCGCGCGCGCCATCGATCGCTGCCAATGCTTCAAGCACAGCCGCCCCCGCCGCATGTGCATCTGCCTGCGCCAGCGCCAGCAGATCAAGCGCGCCTGCCGCATCCCCGCCCGCCAGCGCGGCATTGCCTGCCAGCGCCGCAAACCGCGCACGGGTGCGCGCTTCGTCACGCGGCGTCTCTTCACGCGCGGCGATAAAGGCGGCGCGGGCATCGTCCCACAATCCCAGTTCGCTTGCGGCGGTGCCAAGGCAGTGATTGGCCAGCACCCGATCAACCCCGGTGGTTTCGCTGCGACGGATCTGCGCGATGGTGTGCGCGCGGGCCGGATCAACCGCGAGTTGATCGAGACAGGATGCGTGCCATGCGCTGCTGGCGTTCAATTCGCCCTTAACGCCGGCATCGCGCGGCGGGCGATCGCGCACCAGATCATCCCCCTGCATCCCGCCGGCAAGCGGATTGGGGCCAACCTGAAGCAGCAGGGCAAGAAACAGGGACAATGGCTGACTATCCGTAAAACTGGGCCACAATGGCCTTGATGAGGGCAATGTCGCTGGGTCGCGACAGGCGGTGATCGCCGTCCTTTATCAGTGTTACCTGTATATCATCCGAACGTAAGGCGGCGGCAAGGCGCAGGCTGATGTCCCATGGCACATCCGCATCGCGCTGGCCGTGGATCAGCCGCACCGGGCAGGTGAGGTCGATCGCGCGCTCCAGAAGCAGATGACATTCGGCATCAGCAAAGAATTTGGCATGGGTCGGGGTGGGTTCGGGGCCATAGGGATTGGGTTCGTGGATCGTCTCCCCGCACGCCAAAGCGCCGCGCTGCGCCTCGGTGAATCCCCAGCGGGTGAAGTCGGGTGCGGGAGCAATGCCGATCAGTCCGGCGAGGCGGTCTTTGAGCCGGTCGGCCACCAGCAGCATCAGCCACCCGCCCATTGATGATCCTGCCAGCACCACCGGCCCGGCGACATAGCTTGCAATCAGCGCCAGCACTTCGTCGCGCCAGCGCGACAACGTGCCTTCGGCAAAATCACCGCCCGTCTCAGGCCCCGCGCTTTGCCCGCAGCCGGAATAATCCATCAGCAGGCAGGTGCGCCCCTGCGCCTCAGCCTCGGCAAACAAAGCCTCCGCCTTGCTGCCCGCCATGTCGGACATATAGCCCGGCAGAAACACCAGCGCCGGGCCGATTCCCTGCGTCAGGCGGAAGGCAATACGGCGGCCATCATATAGCGTGTGATGCATGATTGCGCTCATGTGTGCTCCATGCCTTGCGCGGCGGCAAAAAGGCAACCATTGTCATCGCAATGACAAAAGAGAGGGTTACGCAAACCGGCATGAACATCACCACCCCTGCGGGCCAACCCGCCCCTGCCCAAACGGCGCTGACCCGCCGCAATCTGTTCACCCTTGCCGGGGCGTCTGCCGCACTGGCCGCGACTCCGTTGGCGGCGCGCACATTTGGCAGCGGCTTCACCCATTCGGTGGCGAGCGGCGAGCCAAGCGCCAACAGTGTGCTGTTGTGGACGCGGTACGTCGGCGACGCGGAAACCACCTTGACCTGGCAGGTCAGCGAGACCGAAGATTTCACCCGCCCGCTTGCCGAAGGCGAAATTACCGCTTCGCCCAGCCGTGACTGGTGCGCCAAGGGGATCGCCGCCGGACTTGAGCCTGACCGCTGGTATTTCTACCGCTTCATCGCACCGGGCGGAGCGACCTCTCCTGTGGGCCGCACGCGCACGCTTCCCGAAGGGCCCGCCGCAAAGTTCAAACTCGCGGTGTTTTCCTGCTCGAATTACGGGTTCGGCTGGTTCAACGCCTATGCCCACGCGGCTGAGGCCAATGACGCCGATCTTGCGGTGCATCTGGGCGATTACATCTACGAATATGGCGCGGGCACCTATCCTGATCCCGGTCAGGCCGATCCATCGCGGGTGCTGGCTCCGACAACCGAGATCATCAGCCTGACCGATTACCGCCTGCGCTATGCTACCTATCGTGCCGACCCCGATTGCCAGCGCCTGCATCAGGTGCTCCCGATGATCGCAGTATGGGATGATCACGAAACCGCGAACGACAGCTGGAAAGACGGCGCGCAGAACCATCAGCCTGATAGCGAGGGCGAATGGGCAGTGCGCAAGGCAGCAGCCAAGCAGGCCTACCGCGAATGGATGCCGGTTGGGGACGAGGTCTATACCACCTATCAAATCGGCGATCTTGCAACTTTGTTCAAACTCGACACCCGGATCGAAGGGCGTGACGAGCAGCTTGATCTGGGCAAGGTGCTCGAAGGGCAGACTGATCCGCAAGCCGCTGTGGCCGCGCTGGCAAAGTTCCGCGATGGCGAATGGGCCGATCCCGCGCGTCAGTTGCTGGGCGCTGCGCAGGAAGAATGGCTGGCGCAAGGCCTCGCCGCCTCCACTGCGGGCGGCACCGCGTGGCAGGTGTTGGTGCAGCAAGTGCTGATCGGCAGACTGCGCAGCCCCGCCAGCCTCGCGGGGCAGCTGGGCGATGGCCTGCCCGATTACATCCGCCAAAGGCTGACCGCGGCAACCATGGCGAGCAAGGTCGGCCTGCCGCTGAATATGGACGCATGGGATGGCTATCCCGCCGCGCGCGAACGGCTGTTCAAGGCGGCGCTCAATGCCAATGCCAACCTCATGGTGCTGGCGGGTGACACACACAACGGCTGGGCGTTCGAGCTGGACCAAGAAGGCGCGAAGGTCGGGGTGGAACTGGGCGTGTGCGCGGTCAGCTCACCGGGCTTTGAAACCTACCTCGGCTTCATCCCGCCGGAAACGCTGGCGGCTGCGCTGGTGGACGAGAACGAACAGCTCAAATGGGCCGACACGTCGCAGCGCGGTTACATGGTGATCGACCTCACCCCCACCCGCGCGGTGACCGAATACCGCTTCACCGGCGGTGTCAAGCAGCGGTCAACCAGGCTGGCCGGGATCAAGCGGATTGTGAGCGAGGCGGGTTCGGGGATGCTGGAGGTTTAATCACGGCTGAAGATCGCCTCGATCGGCAGGCCGAACAGTTCGGAAATGGTGAAGGCGAGCGGCAACGAGGGGTCGTAGCGCCCGGTTTCGATCGCGTTGACGCTCTGGCGGGATACGCCCAGACGGTCGGCGAGATCCTGCTGGCTCCAGTCGCGTTCGGCGCGCAGCACCTTGAGGCGGTTGTTCATGCGCAGGTGCCCCCGTCGCCCAGGGTCAGCTTGTTGATCAACTGGCCCAGCGCGAGGCCGACGCACCAGATCGGGAACACGAAAAACACCGGCAGGCGCGGGATCGCGGCAAACAGTTCCACCAGACCCCAACCCCCGCAGATCGACAGCGTGATCGCCGTGGCCCAGAGCATCTTGCGCACCTCAAGCATTCGCAGATATTCGTCCTCCATGTTCACCAGCAGGCTACCCATGTTCCATATCCAGCCCAGCACGACGAGACCGGGGAGCAGGGCGAACAGAATGACCATCGGGGTTGGTGCGGCGTTGTCAGGAATGAACAGCGAGGCCAGCAGCACCAGCGCGATATAGAGCACCGACAGCGACAGATGGATGCGGATGTAACGCCGCGTCGCGCGATTGCGGAACGTCATGCGCGGCGCTCCCGGCGAATCAGGCGGCAGGATTGCCGGCCGGAGACCACGAACGGCACTACCGCAAGCGGGGCATACTGCGCGACCTGTTCGGGGATGATGTCGAACACCGCCAGCACTGCAATCGCGATCAGAACGCCGCCGAGCAGCAAGGCCTTGTGATATTGGTTCATGTCAAAGTTCCTTCTCAATATGTAAAGCTTCCTTTGCATTTTCCATTCGATATGTCAAGCACGCTTTGCTTTTAGGGAAGTGTGCTTCTCTTCTGCCCTGACCTCCACCAGCGTTTGCCGGGTAATGACACGGTAAGGTCAGCCCGCTATGGAGAACCCATGGCTTCCGTGTTGACCCTTACTGCCACCACCACCCGGACTATCCGGGGGCGGGGGGCTGTGCGTTAAGCCGCGCCTGCTTGTCCTAAGGCGCGGCCAAACCAGACGGATTTGCGACAATGACCGAACTGCTCAAGATCAGCCTGCCCGATGGATCGGTGCGCGAAGTGCCCCACGGATCGACACCGGCGGATATCGCCGCAGCAATCGGCCCCGGCCTTGCCAAAGCCGCGATCGCCGCGCGCGTGGACGGCGAGTTGCGCGACCTGACCCGGCCCTTCGATGGCGATGCCGACCTTGCGCTGGTCACCGCGCGCGACGAGGCCGATGCGCTTGAACTCGCCCGTCATGATTACGCCCACGTGCTGGCCGAAGCGGTGCAGGCGTTGTTCCCCGGCACGCAGATCACCTTTGGCCCGGCAACCGACGACGGCTTTTACTATGACGTGAAGGCACCCGATGGCCGCGAACCGTTCAGCATGGACGATCTGCCCGCGATCGAGGACGCGATGCGCGCCATCATCCGCGCCGACAAGCCGCTGCGCCGCGAAGTGTGGAGCCGCGAGGCGCTGATCGCAAGGTGGGCCGCCGAGGGCGAAAGCTTCAAGGCCGAATGGGCCAAGGAACTGCCAGAAAACGAGGAACTCACCGTTTATTGGAGCGGCGACGACTGGCTCGACATGTGTCGCGGGCCGCACCTGCCCTCCACCGGCAAACTCGATCCCGAAGCCTTCAAGCTGATGCGCGTCGCGGGCGCATACTGGCGCGGCGATCAGAATAATGCGCAGCTCACGCGCATCTACGGCACCGGCTGGCTCAACAAGAAGCAATTGAACGCCCACCTGACGCGGCTGGAGGAAGCCGCCAAGCGCGATCACCGCAAGCTGGGGCGCGAGATGGATCTGTTCCACTTGCAGGAAGAAGCGCACGGGAGCGTGTTCTGGCACCCCAAAGGCTATCGCATCTGGCGCGAGCTGGAAGCCTATATGCGCCGCAAGATGGACGGTGCGGGCTACTGCGAGATCAAGACTCCGCAGGTAATGGACGCGCGCCAGTGGGAGCAATCGGGCCATTGGGGCAAGTATCGCGAAAACATGTTCGTGATCCCCGACGAGGTGCCGAACGTGGAGGATGAAGGCCCGGTCATCAGCGGCGAGGCGCAGTGGATGGCGCTCAAACCGATGAACTGCCCGGCGCATGTGCTGGTGTTCAAACAGGGCATCACCTCATACCGTGACCTGCCGATCCGGCTGGGCGAGATGGGCTGTTGCCACCGCAACGAACCCCACGGCGCGCTGCACGGGCTGATGCGGGTGCGCCAGTTCACGCAGGATGACGCGCATATCTTCTGCACCGAAGGCCAGGTGGTGGCCGAAGTGCAGGATTTCATCGCGCTGGCCGATAGCGTTTATCAGGATTTCGGTTTCACCTATGACATCAAGCTGGCGCTGCGCCCCGAACAGCGGTTCGGCAGTGATTCCGATTGGGACAAGGCCGAACAGGAACTGCGCGATGCTTTGACGGCGAACGGGCTAAGCTGGGAAGAACTCCCCGGCGAAGGCGCGTTCTATGCGCCCAAGCTCGAATGGCACCTGACCGATGCAATCGGGCGCACCTGGCAGGTAGGCACGATCCAGTCCGACCGGGTGTTGCCCGAACGGCTGGATGCGCATTACATCGGCGAGGACGGCGACAAGCACCGCCCGGTGATGCTGCACCGCGCGATCTTCGGATCGTATGAACGCTTCATCGGGATCCTGATCGAACATTTCGCCGGGCGGATGCCGGTATGGCTCGCCCCGGTGCAGGCGGTGGTGGCGACGATTGTTTCGGACACCGATGACTATGCCCGCGACGTCGCAGCGCAATTGCAGGCTGCGGGCCTGCGGGTTGAAACCGACCTGCGCAACGAAAAGATCAACTACAAGGTGCGCGAACACAGCCTGGCAAAAGTCCCGCACCTGCTGGTGGTGGGCAAGCGCGAGGCCGAGGAAGGCACTGTCGCCGTGCGCACGCTGGGCGCAGAGCATCAAAAGGTGATGAGCCTTGCCGATGCCATCGCGCTGATCCGTGCCGAAGCAACTCCGCCCGATCTGCGCGGAAAATAGACGATATTGCTAGAAGAACTGCACGGTGATAGCGCTCGAAAGATGAGCGATCATGGCGAACGAGCGGATAGTGACTTTATCGTCTACGTCGATGAGAGCGGCGACCATTCGTTAGCGAAAGTGGATCAAACCTACCCGGTGTTCGTTTTGGCTTTCTGCGTGTTCTACAAGAACAATTATATCGAAAAAATTATACCCTCTATTGAGCACCTGAAGTTCAGAAATTTTGGCCATGACGTCGTGGTCTTGCATGAACGTGAAATCAGGATGGAGGCGGGGCAATTCGGTTTCTTGGCGCGCAGCAAAGAACGGAAAGAAAAGTTTTTCAGTGAACTTAACGCAGTTGTCAAAGACAGCAATTTCATCCTCATTTCCTGCGTGATCGATAAGATTAAATATCAGCCCATAGTTAATGAAGCCGATAACCCTTACCACATTGCGCTCGGGCATTGCCTTGAGACTTTAGCTGATCTTCTGGACGAAAAAAATCAAAGTGGTCGGCGAACTCATTTGATATTCGAAGCGCGAGGAAAGAAGGAAGACGCCGAGTTAGAATTGGAATTTCGCAGGCTTTGCGCAGGCAATAATGGCAGGCAGCAACAATATCCATTCGTGATTAAATTCGCCAATAAACAGATTAATTCAACTGGTCTGCAATTGGCCGACCTGGTAGCGAGGCCAATAGGAATAAATTACCTTCGCCCAAATCAAGCGAATCGAGCGTTTGAGTCGTTGCGGCCAAAGTTCTTCTGCAAGGGCGGGAGAAAGCTGGTCGGGAGGGAATTCGAGGGCTTTGGTCTGAAAATTTTCCCTGCTCCAAAAAGCGAAAAGCCCCGGTGAACCCACCGAGGCTATGACGCCGACCGGGAACCCCCAATCCATTTGAATTCGAGTATACGCGCGATTCGCAAGAATTCAACCCCTCGTAGAAGAGGGGGACTCATTCTAATTTCGTTGTCAAGCCGCACTTTTCCACAGATCGAGATTCGTGGATAACCTCCTGGGAGGGTTAAACGCCTTGTAAATCGTGGTCGCACTCGGCGCAGCGCTGGGCGCGTTGCTGCGGCTGAACCTGTCAGACCGGCAGCGCTTGTCCCGCAAGGATCAGCGCTGCCGCACAGCCGAGCACGATCAGCCGCCGCGCGAGGTCGAGCGGGTCGACTCTGCCAGTGGCAGCGATAAGCGGATGGGCAAGGGCAAGTGCGCGGTTCATAACCGTAGCAATCGCGCCAAAAATCTAACGAATCGTTAATCCGCCGTCGCTGCGGGGGCGGGCATCTGCTGGCTGGCGCAGTGGAACCCGCCGCCGCCTGCCAGCACGGCCTCTGCCGCCAAGCCGATGGTGTCGCGGTCGGGGAACAGTGCCGCGATGGCAGCAACGCCCTCGGCATCGTGGGGCGAGCCGAAGGTCGGCACCACCACCAGATGGGTCGTGATGGCGAAGTTCACATAGCTGGCAGGTTCGATCGCCCCATCGCGCTCGATGCGTCCGGGTGAGGGGATGCGCACCACCTCCACCCCGAAATCCGCGGCGCGCGCGGCGGCATCGGCGTAGATTGCGGCGTTGGGATCGTCCTTGCCGGTCGCTTGCGGCACCACCAGCCGGTTCGGCTCCACAAACCGTGCGAGGTTATCGACATGGCCATCAGTATGGTCGTTGATGAGGCCATCACCCAGCCACAGCACGCGGGTAAAGCCAAATTGCGCCGCCAGTTCCGCCTCGATCTGGGCGCGAGTCATCGCCGGGTTGCGGTTGGGATTGAGCAGGCACTGTTCGGTGGTGGCGACCAGTCCCGTGCCGTCACCATCGACCGCCCCGCCTTCGAGGATCATTGGCGTGGTCGTGACCGCCAGCCCCGCATCACGCGCCAGTTCCGCCCCGATCTCCTGATCGCCCGGCATCAGATATTTGCCGCCCCAGCCGTTGAACCCGAACCGCCGCGCCGTGCGGGTGCCGTCAGCCTCGAACACCACCAGCGGGCCGGTGTCGCGCAGCCACACATCGCCATAAGTGCGCCTTTCGAGCGTCACCTTGCTGCTGACAAACGACCGCGCGCGCGCCTCGTTGGCCTCGTCACGCACCAGCAGCCGCACCGGCTGCCCGCTCTCCGCCACCGCGCTTGCGAAGGCTGCCACCTGTTCCTGCGCCGGTTCGAGCCAGCCCGGCCATTCCTCGGCCAGATGCGGAAAGCCGATCCACAGCCAGTCCTGCGGCGCCCATTCGGGCGGCATAAGAGCTGCCATTGCGCGCTTAGCAGCCCTTTGCGGCCGCAGCACAATCGGCATCGCGCACGCCCTTGAACTCGTCACCCTCGTTCCAGTTGGGCCAGCTCGTGCTCATCGCCAGGGTGCGCCCGATGCGGTAGAACAGCTGCAAATCCGCCATCACGCCCGACCAGTCCCAGCTTTCGTCGAATTCATCCTTGGGCCCGTGATAGCGGTTTTCGGTATAGTCCTTCGCCGCGGCGGTGCCCGCATCGATCCCGCCGTCGATCAGATCGACGCCGCCATCAATATACAGCATCGGCACGCCAAGCTTGGCAAAGGCGAAGTGATCCGAGCGGTAGTAATACCCGGCCTCCGGCTTGGGATCGGGCGTGATCCTGCGGTTGCTGGCTTCAAGCGCGGTGTTGAGGAAGGCATCCAGCTGCGACTTGCCCGGCCCCACCACAGTCACGTCCTTGGCCGGGCCGGCCATCTGGAACGCATCCATGTTGATCCCGCCGACCGTCTGCGCCAGCGGAAACACCGGGTTGGCGGCATAATAGGACGCGCCAAGCAGGCCCGATTCCTCTGCCGTCACCGCAAGGAAC
>PHEL01000033.1 GCA_002842925.1 Alphaproteobacteria bacterium HGW-Alphaproteobacteria-14 | reverse complement strand
GGATGGCTATGTCGCGCTGACCGGGGCTGCCGGGCTCGATATCCGCGAACCCGCTGCGAACGCGCAGGATCAGCTCAACGATACCGCGTGGCGCCGCCATCAGATGCCCGCCTATCACCTGATCCGTGAGGATGGGCGCGGGATTACGCTGGTCAATATCGGCGTCGGCCCGTCCAATGCCAAGACGATCTGCGATCACCTCGCGGTGCTGCGTCCGCATGCGTGGCTGATGATCGGCCACTGCGGCGGGCTGCGCTCCACCCAGAAGATCGGTGATTTCGTGCTCGCCCACGCCTATTTGCGCGATGATCACGTGCTCGATTCTGTGCTGCCACCCGAAATCCCGATCCCGCCGATTGCCGAAGTGCAACAGGCGCTGGCCGGCGCGGCTGAGGCGGTTTCCGGCACGCAAGGCGCCAATCTGAAACAGCGACTGCGCACCGGCACGGTGGTCACGACCGATGATCGCAACTGGGAACTGCTCTATTCAAGCAGCGCCAAACGCTTTTCGCAAAGCCGCGCGATCGCCATCGAAATGGAAAGCGCGACCATCGCCGCGCAGGGTTATCGGTTCCGGGTGCCCTATGGCACGCTGCTATGCGTCAGTGACAAGCCGCTGCACGGCGAAATCAAGCTGCCGGGTCAGGCCAACCAGTTCTACGAAGAAGCCATCGCCGCGCATTTGCAAATGGGAATCGTGGCGTGCAAACGCCTGCGCGACGAAGGAGACCGGCTGCATTCACGCAAGCTGCGCGCGTTCAACGAACCGCCGTTCAGGTGAGCATGGTCAGGCAACCGCCGTTGCCTCCAGCTCGATCATGATCGCAGGGTCATACAAACGCGCCACTCCTAACAAGGTGCAGGCAATCTGCGCGCCTGCGTCAATGTGCAAAGCAGTCGTCTGCTCCGCCGTCGCCATGAAGGCATCGACATCGGTGGTGTAGATATTCATCCGCACTAGATTGGCCGGAGTCATACCCGCCGCGTCGAGCGCATCCACGAGGCAGACCCATGCTGCCTTGTATTGCGCCACGACATCGCCCGGATGGAGCGCCGCACCATTGGCGTCCGACGCGGTCTGCCCGGAGAAATAGACCGTGCGACTGGCCCCGCTGACCTCTACCGCGTGATTCAGCCCAAAGTGCTGAAGCCACGGCGTCGGATTGTGAGTTTTGATCTGCATTTTTCTGTCCCCTCCCTTTCAAATCGGAAACCGGACTTACCCCGTCCCCTTGGTCTTGGTCTGGCCACCCTTGGCATGGGCGGCGATGAAATCCACGATCATCCCGGCGATATCCTTGCCGGTCGCACTTTCGATGCCTTCCAGGCCGGGCGACGAGTTCACCTCCATGATGACGGGGCCGTGATTGCTGCGCAGCATGTCCACCCCGCACACGTTCAGCCCCATGCGCTTGGCCGCGCGCACGGCGGTTGAGCGTTCTTCGGGTGTGATCTTGATTACGTCTGCGCTGCCGCCACGGTGGAGGTTTGAGCGGAAGTCATCGGGCGCGCCGGTGCGCTTCATCGCCGCGACCACCTTGCCGCCTACCACCAGCGCGCGGATATCGGTGCCGCCGGCTTCCTTGATGAACTCCTGCACCAGAATGTTGACGTTCGCGCCGCGAAACGCCTCGATCACCGATTTGGCGCTGCTCATGGTTTCGGCCAGCACCACGCCGATGCCTTGGGTGCCTTCGATCAGCTTGATGACGACCGGCGGGCCTTTGACCGCACGAATGATCTCCTCGGCCTGCTTGGGATCATTGGCATAGGCTGTCAGCGGCAGGCCCAGCCCATGCTTGGCGAGGATCTGCAAAGACCGCAGCTTGTCACGGCTGCGGCCGATGGCGACGCTTTCGTTCAAGGACCAGCTGCCGCGCATTTCAAACTGCCGCAGGATCGCGAGGCCATAATTGGTGATCGAGGCCCCGATGCGCGGGATCACCGCATCATAGGCCTCAACCGGCGCGCCATTATAGAACACCTGCGGCCGGTGGCTGGCAATGTGCACCGTGCAGCGCAGCGTGTTGAGAATGTCGAGCGTATGGCCGCGCGCTTCGGCCGCCTCTTTCAGGCGCCGGTGCGAATAAAGGTTGGCATTGCGCGCCAGCATCGCGATTTTCATGGGATACCTTTCAGTTCCGGCATTCTACCGGCGGCCTAGCCCCTTATCCGCAATTGCCGGTGATTGCAGCCACGAATGTCCGCTATCAACCACCATCCTTCGCCGCAGTGCGGTGCGCCCGATCAGCATCGGGAATTGCATCTGGGAACGGTCCGCCAGGCTGATTTCCGCCCGAAAGGTAAGCTTACCGATCGTCAGCGGCGTCTTGATGACAAACCGTTCCTGCCGATCGCCATTGGAGCTGGTAATACCACGAATATCGACATGCACCGCCTCGCAATAGTGGCGCACCCCATCCCAATCGACCGCGAACCGGACGAACCGTTCGCCGTCACGTAAAAAATCGTCGAGCACGATGGCCTGCAACGACGAAGTGCGCGCGCCGGTGTCAATCTTGGCCGGAATATTGCTCAGCCCAAGTTCGGGCAGGCCGACAAGTTCGCGCCACCCCACCACCGGTAATGTGCGAAGGCCGTTCAAGGCAGGATCGCCATCCCGTCCCCGCCTTCGCCAACCTTCAGGCGGCGCAGCACTTGGCCGCTGGCGTAATCAACCTCGGCCACGGTATCGCTGGCGGTTTCGGCGACATAGATGCGCTCTCCGTCAGCCGACCACAGGATGGTGACCTGAAACCGCGCCTGCGCTTCGGCCGGGCCGGATACGGCAATCGTGCGGATCACCTTGGCACTGGCGGTGTCGATCACGCTGAGGCTGCCGTCCTGCAGATCAGAAGTCACCGCCACATCGCCCTGCGGCCTGACCGCAATGCGCAGCGGAAAACGCCCGGTCGCAACCGTCTCGCGCACCTGCATTGTTACCGGATCAAGCGCGAACGCCTGATTCGAACCCCGCGCGGATACCCACAGCGTGCTGCCATCAGGGGCCAGCGCAATGCCTTCCGGTTCTTCGCCAACCGTCACCGACAAAGGCGCGCGGCGAGTAAGCAGATCAACCCGCGTCACAGTGCGCGAGCCCAGATCAGTGGTCCATGCGGTGCGCGCATCAGGCGACACGGCGAGCATATGGCTGCCATCTTTCCCGGTGCCGAATTCAAACAGCTCGCGCGCATCGTCCAGGGGATTGCGAATCCAGAATACTGACCGCCGCCCCTCGGCCGTAACGTAGAGATCGCCGTTACCGTGCCAGACGATCCCGTGCGGGCGAGCTTTGTCACCGAGTTCTATGCTGACCGCACGTTCAAGACTGCCGGTGTCGAATATGTCCACACTCGTCCCGCCGTAACAGGCGAGCGCCACGTGCTGGCCGTCCGGCGAAGTCGCCAGTTCGTGCGGGTTGGTGCAGCTCGGCAGGCGCAACACCTCCTTGCCGGTAGCAAGATCGACCTTGGACAGGGTGTTGCCGCGCTTGGCCGCCACAAACAGGGTGGGCGGCATTTCCGCCGCCGACCTTGTCTGCGCAACCTCGGCAATGGGCGCACAGGCGGTTAGCGCCAGCAGCGCTCCCGCCGCGATGATGCCGCCCCGCGCGGGCATCACCAGCCCGCTTCCTCGCCTTTGTTCTGTTCCTCCAGCCATTTCATCAGCGGGGCGAAATATTCGACCATTGCGGTGCCGTTCATCTGGCGTTCGCCGGTAAAGGCTTCGAGCGCATCGGGCCACGGCTTGGACGCGCCCATTTCGAGCATCGCGTTCAGCTTCGCGCCGACATCCTTGTTGCCATAGAACGAACAGCGGTGCAGCGGCCCCTTCCATCCGGCGGTATCGCAGGCGGCCTTGTAGAACTGGAACTGGAGCAGACGCGCGAGGAAATAGCGGGTGTAGGATACGTTGCCCGGAATGTGATATTTCGCGCCCGCATCGAACCCATCGGCGCTGCGTTCAACCGGCGGAACAACGCCCTGATAGGTGCGGCGCAAATCGTTCCAGCCGGTGTTGGTGGCGCTTTCGGGGATCGAGCCGTCGAACAGACCCCAGCGATAGCGATCCAGCAACAAGCCAAACGGCAGGAACGCCACCTTGTCCATCGCCTGACGCAGCAACAGCCCGATATCCTTGTCGGCGCTGGGCACCTGATCGGGGGTCAGCATATCGATCTGCACCAGATATTCGGGCGTGATCGACAGCGCGATCATGTCGCCGATAGCTTCATGGAAGCCATCATTCGCGCCGTCCATATGTAGCATATCCTGCTGGTTATAGGCGCGCTGGTAGTAATTATGGCCCAGCTCGTGGTGGATGGTAGTGAAATCGTCAGCGTTCGGCTTGATGCACATCTTGATGCGCAGATCATCGACATTGTCGATGTTCCAGGCCGAGGCATGGCACACAACTTCGCGGTCAGCCGGCTTCACAAACTGGCTGCGTTCCCAGAAGGTTGCGGGCAGAGGCTCAAAGCCCAACGAGGAGAAGAACTGTTCGCCCACCTTGGTCATGCCAACTGCATCAAGCTTCTTCTGCGCGATCAGATCGGTCAGGTCATAGCCGATATCGCCTGCGCCTTCGGGGGCGACCAGCGGATAGATATTGCCCCATTCCTGCGCCCACATATTGCCGAGCAGATCGGCGCGGATCGGGCCGGTGCGCGGCTGCACTGCATCGCCGTATTTGTCATTCAACTTCGCGCGGACGAAGGTGTGCAGCGCAAGGTATAGCGGCTTTACTTCCTGCCACATCCGTTCGGTTTCGGCCGCGAATTCATCTGGGCTCATGTCATAGCCCGAACGCCACATCGCGCCCAGATCGGCGAAACCCAGCTCCTTGGCACCTTCGTTGGCGATGCCGATCATGCGGGTGTAATCTTCCCGCATCGGCGCGCCGACATTGTCGTGCCAGCTCGCCCACATTTCCTGCAATTCTTCCGGGCTGCGATCAAGATTGCCCATTTCGGCTTCAATATCCGATCCGTTGATCGGCTGACCGTTCAGCGTCCCCTTGCCGCGCCCGTAGGCTGACCCCAGCCGGGTGGCGATATCGTTCATTTCCTCAGCCGCACCGGGGGTGCCAGGCGCGGGCATTGAAATGCCGTTGCGCAGCATATCCAGCTTGCGCGCGGTTTCACCGTCCAACCCGGCGACCTGTGCATAGCGTGCGGCCTCGTTGGCGTAGGCAACCTGCTTCAAGGTCAGCTGCGCGCCATATTTGGCCGCCATCACATCGCTGTCATGGTTGATATAGGTCGCGTTGAGCCACGAGATATGCCCATATTCCTTCGAAAACGCGGCAAAATCTGCCTCAACTGCGGCGATCCACGCCTGCGCGCCTGCGGGCGTGAACGGATATTCCGCGCTTGCCTGTTCGGCAGTGTCCGACGTTGCTTGGGCGGCGAGCGGCGCGGCAGCGGCAATGGCAAGTGCGGCAGCAGCACCCTTGAACATCGGGCGCAGCAGTGAGGTAGTAGGTTTCATGGCAGGGGTTCCCATAAGTCGATTCAATGACAATCGGACGCGGTGTGGACTGCCACGCCGCCCGAATCAAGCCGTCAGAAAGCGCACAATTCCCTCGCCCAGTTCAGGCTTGGTCGCCGAATCGAGGTGACCGCCGGGGATTTCGGCATAGGTCGCGTTGGCCAGCAGCGCGGCGAGATCCCGTGCCGAGCCATTATCCTCATCACGATCGCCGCTGATCACCAGCGCGGGGCAGGTGATGTTGGCAAGGGTGGCAAGGTCAAGATCCTCAAACGCGCCCAGCAACAGCCGCGCCGCCGTTCTGTCAACGCCCTGCGATTTCAGGAACTGGCGCGAAAGCCACGCCGGATCATCGCGGGTGATGGTATCAAATTCGTCGATCACGCGGGTAAAGAACCCTGCGCGCCGTTTCCAGTCGGCCAGACCCGATACGCCCATCCCGGCAATCACCAGACGGCGCGGCGCGAACACGCCAGTGGCGCAGCCATGCACAGCGGTGCGTGCACCCAACGAAAACCCGCCGAGGTCATATTCACCCTCGCCCAGCCCCAGATGATCGATCAGCGCGGCTATATCGCGCACCAGCACCTGTGGGGGATAGGCAGCCGCATCTTGCGGAGCCTCACTATCGCCGTGCACCCGGAAATCGGGCATGAACACCCGAAACCCCGCCGCCGCCAGCCGCGCATCGTGGCCCCACTTGATCCAGTTCATCTGTGCGGAGGAAAACAGCCCGTGCAGCAGGATGACAGGGCGTCCCTCACCCGCCGAATGAACGGCGAGGCGCGTGCCGTCGAAGCTGATAATATGATCGGTCGATACACTCATGGCCCGCCTGCTAGCCCGATTGGACGCCGACATCCAGAGTACTTGATGGTAATAAGCAGCCTTATTATATGCAAGCATATGAGCATTGAGACAGGCTACCGATTCGCCGACAATTCGCGCCAGCTGCGTCGCCTGTTCGATGAGCGCGTGCGCAGTCTCGGGCTAACCGCAGCACAGGCGCGCCTGCTGCTTTCGCTTGAACGAAATTTGCATGAAAATCAGATGTTTCATGCCGAACGCCTGGAGATCGAACCGATCACCCTCACCCGCATTGTTGACCGGTTGGAAGAAGCAGGCTGGGTTGAACGCCGCAGCGATCCGGCCGACCGGCGTGCGCGTATCCTGCATCTGACTGACAAGAGCCGCAGCATAGTCACCCGCCTGCGCGCCATCGTCGAAACACTGTTCGATGATATGCTCGACGGATTTGATCAAAGCGAGCGCGCGGCATTTGCCAGCTTGCTCGAACGTATCGGCGCAAACCTTGCCGCCGCGCGCCAGCCGGAGGTGGTCAATGGCTGACGCAGATCCGACCCGCGCTCCCAATTCAAGGCCCGCCGCTCCGCTTGATCCGGCTGCGGAATTGCCCGCCCGCAAGCCGTGGCTTCGCTGGTCGATCATGCTGGCAGTGCCGCTTGTTCTGGTCGCAGGCGCGTTGCTCTACTGGCAAAGCCTTGCGGGCAAGGTCTCGACCGACAACGCATACATCAAGCAAGATATGGTTTCGATCAGCGCCGAAGTTGGCGGGCCGATCACCGAAGTGCTGGTCAAGGAAGGATCAGAGGTACAGGCGGGCGAATTGCTGTTCCGCATCGACCCTGAACCGTTCCGGTTGCAAATCGCCGAAGCCAATGCTGCCATCGCCAGAGCGCAGGCCAATGTCATTGCTCTCAGCAATTCCGCCAATCTGACTGGCACCGATATTTCTGCCGCACGGCTGGATGTCGGGTTTGCCGAGGCGCGGTTTGAACGTGTGCGGGCGCTGCGCGAAAAGGGCTTTTCCACCAAAGCCGATTTCGAAGCCGCCCAGCAAGTGGTGGAGCAGGCGCGTGAGGCAGTGCAGCAGGCTGCGGATCGCCAGCGCGAGGCACGCGCCCGGCTGGCAAACGGCCCCGCCGTGCCCGGTGTAAACCCGCAGATCGCCGCCGCACAGGCTCAGCGTGCGAATGCCGAATTGTCGCTGCGCCGCACCGAGGTCCGCGCCCCCGTCGCAGGACGGATCGCGCAGGCTGAGCGGTTGCAGGTCGGCCAGCAGGCCGTTCCCAACCTGCCCGTGCTGACGCTGGTTCGTGAAGGTTCGACCTATGTCGAAGCCAATTTCAAGGAAACCGACCTTGCCGACATGCGCGTCGGCCAGCGCGCCGAAATCCACTTCGATGCCTTTCCCGATGTGGTAATGAAAGGTCACGTCGCAGCGATTGGCGCGGGCACGGGATCGGAGTTTTCAGTGCTGCCTGCGCAGAACGCGACCGGCAACTGGGTCAAGGTGACGCAGCGCGTGCCGGTTCGGATCGCGCTGGATGGCACAAGCCCGCGCCGGTTGATCGCGGGGCTTTCCAGCGACGTGACGGTGTTCACCGGCGAAAAGCCGCAAAACTGACATGACAGGCGCGGCCAGACCCGCCTCAAACCGGCAGCAAGACGAGGCTGGAGGAGGTCAAGGCCCGGCTACGGCGGGTCTGGACGCACCTGAATTTGTCAGCGCCAACTATCCGCTCATGATCGTCGGCGTGATGGCAGCGTCCTTGCTGCAGATCCTCGACACCACCATCGCCAATGTTGCGCTGCCGCATATGCAGAGCTCGCTGGGCGCGACGGTCGATACCGTCACCTGGGTTCTGACCAGCTATATCATTGCCTCTGCCGTGGCGCTGCCGATCACCGGATGGCTTGCCGACAGGATCGGCGCGCGGCGGTTGTTCATCGGTTCGGTTGCGGGGTTTATCTTCGCCTCAATGTTGTGCGGCCTTGCCCAGAATCTTGGCGAGATGGTGGCGTTCCGGGCGCTGCAAGGGGTGGCAGGTGCCTTCATCGGGCCGCTGAGCCAATCGTTCATGCTCGATGCCACCCGCCCCAGCCGCCACCCGCAGATCATGGCGATCTGGGGCATGGGGATCATGATCGGCCCGATCCTTGGCCCGATCCTTGGCGGCTGGCTGACCGAGACCGCCAATTGGCGCTGGGTGTTCTTCGTCAACGTGCCGGTGGGTATCGCCGCGCTGGCAATCCTGATTGCCTACCTGCCCAAACGGCCGCGGCGCAAACGGCGGTTCGACATCACCGGGTTCCTGCTGTTGGGAATCGCGCTGGCAGCTTTTCAGTTGATGCTTGATCGCGGGGCGCAGGCCGATTGGCTCGCGTCGGCCGAAATCTGGGTCTATCTGCTGCTGACCCTGTCGGCGACCTGGATGGTGGTGGTGCACTTCGTTACCGTCCCTGCCCCGATGTTCGAACGCGCGCTATTCGCCGATCGCAACTTCACGCTTGCGCTCGCCTTCATGGTGGTTGTCGGGATCGTGATGTTCGCAGTGATGGCGCTGCTGCCGCCGATGTTGCAGAACCTGTTAGGCTACGGCGTGATCGACACTGGCATTGTGCTGATGCCGCGCGGGGTGGGAATTCTGGTTTCGATGCAGGTGTCCGGGCTGCTGATGCGCCGCGGGGTTGACGCCCGTGCGGTGGTGGCGAGCGGGTTTCTGATCGGCGCGCTATCGCTGTGGCAGATGGCGCATTGGTCGCTCGAAGTCGACGAATTTCACATCATCGTCAGCGGCCTGCTGCAAGGGCTCGGTATGGGCCTGGTGTTTATCCCATTGCAGATCAGTGCGTTTGCCACCTTGCGGCCAGCCCTGCGCACCGACGGGTCAAGCCTGCTAAACCTGACGCGTTCACTGGGGGCATCAGCGGGGATTTCGTGGATGACAGTGCTGCTTGCGCGCAACATCCAGACCGCCCACGCCGAACTGGGCAGCAATGTCACTGCGGCGACAGGGAGCATTGTCGATTTTTCGACCACCGATCGGTTCCAGTCGCTGGGCAACACGGCGATGGCGCTGGTTGATGCCGAGGTGAACCGGCAGGCAGCAATGATCGCCTATGTCGATGATTTCTGGCTGATGATGTGGATCACGCTGGCTGCCGCGCCTTTGGCGTTCCTGATGCGCAGCGCCAAGGGACGCAGCGCAGCGCCGGTGTCTGCGATGGAGTAACCGGGCAGGCTTTGGGACGCGTACCTCAGCGCCGCGCCAACCCCTGCTGCTCCATCCGCCATTTGACCATTTCGATCCGGTCTTGCCCGAAAAACGGTTCGCCTTCGAACACCAGCGTCGGCACGCCCCAATGGCCCGCTGCTTCCAGCGCGGCCTGATTGGCGGCGATTTCTGTATCAAGCGCATCAGGATCAGCCGCGACTTCGGCTTCGAGCTTCGCCCAATCAATCCCGGCGCGCGCTGCTGCATCGGCAAGGTGAGAACCCTCGTGCCAATCCACTGCCCCGCCCCAGATCAGTTGCGCCGCCTCATGCGCGAACACCAGCCCTTTACCCTGCCGCGCGGCGGCCTGCGCAAGCCGGGTAATGCGGCGTATATAGGGCTGGTCGGCCGCAATCTTGCGGGTCGCCATGTCCTGAACGATCGGATCAGGGCGCGGCGGGCCGAAAGGAATGCCATGGAACTGCGCCACACGAAACATATCGCGCATGGTGTAACCCAGCCAGTTCGGGTGATTGCGTTCAAAGAAATCGGGCTGACGCAGCGCCAGCGGATAAACCGGGCGCAGCGCGATTTCGAGGTCATATTCCTCGGTCATCGCGCGATACCGCCCGGCTGACAGATAGGAATAAGGAGAACGGAAACTGAAATAGAGATCGGCGTTCAATGTCATGCGTGTGCCCTCACCGGAAAAAACATTGCGTGCCTGCATACAGCATCGCCACTGCATCGACTTGGATAAACCCGCCGATCCGATCACCGAGCGCAAATTCTTCGCCAAGGGTGCTGTCAGCGACCGGCGTGAACCCCGGCGCGGCCTGCGCCGCGCTGCGCGGGCTGCCCAACTGCACATTGCCTGTCAGCCGCACAGAACCGGTTTCCGGGGCATCGCCATCCTGCGGGCTGTGCCAGTTCCAGCCGACCAGCCGGCCTTGCTGGAAATGTGCGGTCAGCCCACCCGCAAAATCGGTGAAGGTGATCGGCCCCGCCCCGCATTCGTCATTGGAACCGGTGCGCAATGGCTCGCCCAGCGCCCGCGCGAGCGCGGCCTCCACCTCGGTCTGACCGGCAGCAAAAAAGAACGCCTCAGTCCCAGCGGTCAACCCTTCGGAACGCAGTTCGACGACATTGGCAGGCACCGGCTGCGCCGCCACGTCGCCCTGCTGCCGTTCAGCCGGGCTAGGCACATCGCCGCTGTCACAGCCAGCAAGTGCGAGCACGCCAGCAAGGGTAACAACAACAAGCCGCATCGCTTACGCCTTCCTCAAATGCCGCCGTCCGAGCAGTTCAGCGATCTGCACCGCGTTCAGCGCGGCGCCCTTGCGCAGGTTATCGGACACGCACCACAAGGTGATGCCGTTTTCGACCGTCGGATCTTCGCGCACACGGCTGATGAAGGTCGCCGCATCGCCGACGCATTCGACCGGGGTGATATAGCCGCCGTCCTCGCGCTTATCGATCAGCATCACGCCGGGGGCTTCGCGCAGGATGTCCATCGCCTGCTGCGCGCTGATTTCGTTCTCGAATTCGATATTCACCGCTTCGGAATGGCCGACGAACACCGGCACGCGCACGCAGGTCGCGGTCAGCTTGATCTTGGGGTCGAGGATCTTCTTGGTTTCGACCACCATCTTCCATTCTTCCTTGGTCGAACCATCATCAAGGAAGCTGTCGATGTGCGGGATCACGTTGAACGCGATCTGCTTGGTGAACTTGGAAGGTTCGACCGGATCGCCGACAAAGATCGCACGGCTTTGCTGAAACAGCTCGTCCATTCCCGCCTTGCCCGCGCCGGACACAGATTGGTAGGTCGAGACTACCACCCGCCTGATCGTGGCGAAATCGTGCAAGGGCTTGAGCGCAACCACCAACTGCGCGGTCGAACAATTGGGGTTGGCGATGATGTTGCGTGCCTTGTAGCCATCGATCGCGTCCGGGTTCACTTCGGGCACAATCAACGGCACGTCCGGGTCCATGCGGTAAAGCGAGGAATTGTCGATCACGATGCAGCCCGCCGCCGCCGCCTTGGGCGCATATTCCTGCGCGGGGCCGGAACCTGCGGCGAACAGTGCGATGTCCCATCCGGCCCAGTCGAAATGCTCGATATTCCGGCACTTGAGCATCTTGCCAGTGTCACCGAATTCGACTTCGCTGCCGACCGAACGGCTCGATGCGACGGCCGCCACCTCGTCACACGGAAACGCGCGCTCGGCCAGAACCTGCATCATTTCGCGCCCAACATTGCCGGTCGCGCCGACCACTGCCACCCGGTAACCCACTTCGCATTCTCCTTGAGCTTTGGCTGCGCGGGATAGCGTGCGCGGGGCCAAGCGCAACTGCTAAGGTTGCTGTGCAGACCTATACCTATTCCGGCGGCGTCACCCCATGGCTTTCCAGAAAGCGAAAGATACTGTTCCAGACGTGCGGCCCGACCTTCACGCCCGACACGCGGTGGGTGTAGCCGGGATAGAGCATCATTTCGAACGGAACGTTGTTTTCCTGCAGCACGTTGATGAGTTCTGACGAGTTTTCAAACACCACATTGTCATCCGCCATGCCATGGATCAGCAGCAACGGATCGCTGATTTTGGTGGCATCGGGAATGGCGCTGGCTTTTTCGTAAGCCTCTGGCGCCTCACGCGGATCACCCATGTAGCGTTCGGTGTAGTGGGTGTCGTAAAGCTCCCACCGCGTTACCGGCGCGCCGGAGATGCCCGCTGCGTAAAGGCCGGGATCGGCTTCAAGCTGCTTCAGCGTCATGTACCCGCCGTAAGACCAGCCATAGATCGCGATTTTGGCGGGATCGACGAAATCGAGGGTCTTGAGATACTCCGCCCCCGCCTTCTGATCGCGCACTTCGGCCCCGCCCATGGCGCGGTAGATTGGTTGTTCAAAATCCACGCCCCGGTTGGCCGAACCGCGGTTGTCGAGCACGAAGTAGATATAGCCCTTGTCGACGATGGATTGCGCCAACGCTCCGCCCCAGCCCTTGGTCACCATCTGCGGCCCCGGCCCGCCATAATGGCTGAAGAATACCGGATAGCGCTTGCCCGGCTCCATCTTGGGCTTGAGCATCATCCAGTGCAGCGGGGTGCCGTCCTCAGCAGCAATGGTGCC
This sequence comes from Alphaproteobacteria bacterium HGW-Alphaproteobacteria-14, assembly GCA_002842925.1. Taxonomy (GTDB): domain Bacteria; phylum Pseudomonadota; class Alphaproteobacteria; order Sphingomonadales; family Sphingomonadaceae; genus Erythrobacter. The sequence continues at coordinate 4,887 of PHEL01000033.1, read as the reverse complement.
GAATTCAGGGGTCACATGGCCGGCGAGGAAGGGCGCGTAAGGGTGATCGCCGGTAACAGCGTTCTCCTCGATCCACGCCACCTGCTTGCCGTCGGGCGTCGCCAGATAGGATTGGGACGGCTGATTGGGGGCAGCCCGCGAAATGTAGAGCAGCCGTCCTGCCCCATCCATGCTCGCCCCGTTGGTGAAAGCGGGGTCGGTGAGCAATTCCGGCTCACCCGCACCGCCAAGGCGGGCGCGATAGATCTGCTGGGTCAGCACATCAGCCGTCGCCTGATAGGTGAAGGTGCCTGCTGCCTGATCAACCCCGACCAGCGTGGTGGTGGGCGATGTGCCGGTCGTCAACTGCGACCACTGCCCATCGGCATAGCGATAGAAATGCCCATAGCCGCTGCGTTCAGACCACCACAGCAGGCTGCCGTCCTTCAGGAAGCGGTAATTGTCCGAAAGGTTCACCCAGTATTCGGGCCGCGCCGCAGTTTCGGTGAACCACACCGTGCTCGCTCCGGTGGCGGGATCGACCCGCAACACGTCGATCCGGGACTGCGCGCGATCTTGCCGCTGGACATAGATCGCGGATGCGTCAGGCGCCCAGTCGACCCGGGCAACATAGATATCGAGATCGACGCCGAGATCGACCTTCACGCTGTCCGTCCCGTCGGGGTTCATCACGAACAGCTCGACCACCGCATTGTCGGTGCCCGCCGCCGGATAGCGTTGATCAAACACCTTGGTGCCCTTCGCCCCGATCGCCGCGCGGGTAACGATACCGACAGCGGCTTCATCGGTGCGCTGGACGACGATGCGGCTGTCATCGGGCGACCACCAGTAACCCGCCAGCCGCGCCATTTCTTCTTGCGCCACGAACTCCGCCTCACCCCAGCGGATCGCATCACCTTCTGGCGGGGTGATCGGCTGAGCCTCGCCGCCCACCGGGCCAACCCACAATCGCCGGTCGCGCACGAAACTGACGAAACCGCCCCGGCTCGACAATTTGGGGTTGAGTTCGGTGCCCTCGGTATCGGTCAACTGCGTCACGGTGCCGTCAAGCTTGGCAAGGTAAAGATCGCCGTCCAATGGCACCAGCAGGCCCGCCCCATCGCTTGCCCACTGGTAGCTGATGATCCCCTTTAGGCTGCCGACGCGCGCGCGTTCACGCTGCATCTTTTCATCCTCGGACAGCTCGCGCCCCGATCCGAGCGCCTCCGAATCCACCAGCATCCGCCATTCGCGGGTTTGGATGTCAAAGCCCCACAGATCGTAACGCTCACGGTCATCCGCGCGGTTGCGCAGCAGCGCAAGATAGCGGCCATCGGGCGACAGTTTCACCTGCCGAGGAGCAGTGCCATCGAGGCCGGGGCTGGCGAAGACGCGTTCGAAGCTGAGAGTTGGGGATTCGGTGGTCATTGCGTCCTCCGCAATGGCTGGAGCGGACAGCAAGGTGGCAGCAAGTAGCAAGGAACGCATGTCAAATTACACCTCGTCATTGCGAGCAACCGAAAGGCTGCGCGGCAATCCATCGGCTGACCTTGGATTGCTTCGCTGACGCTCGCAATGACGAAATTATGGCCACAAACGAAAAAGGGCGGCCCCGCAAGGCCGCCCTTCTATAATTCGCTGGCGATGTCGCCTTACGCCTTGGGCGTGTTGTCGCGCCGTTCAACGATACGCGCGCTCTTGCCGGTGCGGCCGCGCAGGTAATACAGCTTGGCACGACGCACGACGCCGCGACGCACCACGGTGATGCTTTCGATGATCGGCGAGTAGAGCGGAAAAACGCGCTCCACGCCTTCGCCAAAGCTCATCTTGCGCACTGTGAAGTTGCTGCCCATGCCACGGTTCGAACGGGCGATCACGACGCCTTCGTAGTTCTGAACGCGTTCGCGGTTGCCTTCCTTCACCTTCACGCCGACGCGGACGGTGTCGCCTGCGCGGAATACGGGGATGTCCTTGCCGGACTTGGCGATTTCTTCGGCTTCAATCTGCTGGATCAGGTTCACTGGTCCGGTTCCTTACGTTTTCGCCGCGCGCCAGAGGCAGGCTGGACCCGAACGCCCTCATGGCGCTCCCAAAGGTCTGGCCTGCGTGACCGTGTATCTTCCTCGCTACGCAGCTTGCGCCAAGCAGCGATTTTCGCATGATCCCCCGATCGCAGCACTTCGGGGATCGTGCGCCCTTCCCATTGCTGAGGTCGGGTATAGTGCGGGTATTCGAGCAGGCTTTGTTCAAAGCTCTCCTCATCCCCGCTGGAAGCCGCGCCCATTACGCCGGGAAGCAGCCGAATGCAAGCGTCAAGGATGGTGAGCGCCGCCATCTCGCCGCCTGAGAGAACGATGTCGGCGAGGCTGACCTGTTCGATCTCCGGGCGAGCGTCGAACAGGCGTTCGTCAAAGCCTTCAAACCGCCCGCACAGGATGATGACGCCGGGGCCGGCGGCGAGTTCACGAATGCGCGCCTGCGTAATCGGTTTGCCGCGCGGGGTCATGGCAAGGATCGGGCGGCCAGCGGCAGGAGCACTGTCAAGCGCCCTCCCCAGCACATCGCATTTCAGCACCATCCCCGCCCCGCCGCCCGCAGGCGTATCGTCGACCGTGCGGTGCTTGTCGGTGGCGAAGTCGCGGATCTGCACGGTCTCGCAGGCCCACTTGGCCTCCGCCAGCGCGCGCCCCGCAATGGAATGCCCGAGCGGCCCGGGGAACATCTCCGGGTAGAGCGTGAGAATGGTGGCGGCAAAAGTGCCAGGGCGCGCGGTCATGCCCGCCGCTTACGCCGGGAAATCAGCCCCCGCAACCGTCGCTGCCGTAAGCGCCGCTAAGTCCTGCTGGCCTTGTGGCGTAGCGCGTGAACCGGTTCCCAAGGCGTGCCGACCAGCACTCCCGTGCCGAACAGCGCTACGGCCATCGCCGCCTCGCCGGCTGGCGGCGCACTACGCAGGTGCGACGCATTGGCACGCAAGTCCTTCACAGCCTCGATCCCGGCGTTGGTGCGCCGGTCGAACCTGACCCAGCGGATCACTGCCAGCGCTACAGTCAACACCAGAAGCGCCACAAGAAACCCGGTCGGCTCGCCCAGCGTGCTTCCAGCGCGCTGACGATAGATGCCGAGCGCGAACAACGCGCCGAAGGGTGCAATCGAAAGCCAGCGCAGACGATTGAGCTGATCGGGCCGCAGCATCATTCCCTGGCGTCGCAACCGGGCCGCCGCCCGGATGGCGTGAGCGGCAAGAAGATCCTCGGCCTCACCTCTGCTAAAGGCTTCGCGCAGCCCAAGCAGCGCCCGCCCCGCCGGGCTGGCCGGCAGGCCCGGATCAGTTACGCCTAGTGTGCCCTTGCCGGAATCCTCCAGCCCGCCGCGCGCGTAAAGATCGGCGATCACCGAATCGGTATGGGTTGCGCGCCCGCCTGTCAGCATGGCGAGGTCTTCGGCATCGGGCGATTCGCCGCGACGGCCGGCGGCGCGCAGATGCGCCGGAATCCAGCATGCCGTACAAGTGCACAACACCAGCAGCATGATGTAAAACAGCAGGAAATCGCTGCCCGTCCAGGACGAGAACAGCTGCATTCTATTATCCTTCCTGCGAGCCATCCCGTTACGAAAACGGCAAAGCCCGGCGCCAGCGCGACCCGGCGTGAATGGAAGGTAACATCAGACAGGTTAATAGGCACCTGATATGATCTGCAATGCGGTGCCACAACGCGCCGCTTGCGCGTGCAGCGCCTATTCCTCGGCGTAAGCGTGAGCGATCATCAGGCGTTCTGCGTCCCACGCGATCACCGCTGCCGCGATCATCGGCACCATGAAGGTCTTGGGCCCCTTTTCAGGCGCCGGTTCACGGGTGATTTCGATGATGTCGGTCGCGCCGAAATTTTCGATGGCGAGCACGCGGCCAACTGCCTCGCCCGTGTCAGTCACGACAGGCAGGCCAAGCAGATCAGCGTGGTAAAATTCGCCCTCAGCCAGCGGCGGCAGCGCTTCGCGCGGCACGGTCAGCGCGGTGCCGCGCAAGCGTTCGGCATCGGCGCGGCTACTGCATTCGGCAAAGCGCGCGACGCCCCCACCCTTGCCGTCATCGCGGATTTTGAGCAGCGTCAGCGCGCCATCATTGAAGCTTTTGTGATGGGATAGCTCAGCCACCCCCTCGCCGAACAGCTTCAGCCGCACCTCGCCCGCCACCCCATGCGCGCCAGCGATGGCGGCAAGGGTGATGGGTTTTGCCGGACGCGCGATCCCCTCCTCCGACTTATTATCGGCAGAGGAGGGGCGCGCAGGCATCAGCCTTGGGCCTGTTCTTCGCCAGCGGCTTCTTCGTCCGCAGCCGGAGCTTCCTCGGCAGCAGGCGCTTCAGCAGCAGGCGCTTCTTCAGCAGCAGGCGCTTCTTCAGCGGCAACTTCTTCAGTTGCGGGCGCTTCTTCAACGACCGGCGCTTCTTCAGCAGCAACTTCTTCAGCGGCAGGCGCTTCTTCAGCTGCAACTTCTTCAACGACCGGCGCTTCTTCAACTTCAATCGCGGGCGCGGCAGCTGCAGCCTTTGCTTCTTCTTCGGCAGCGCGGGCGGCTTCTTCGGCCTCAACGATCTTGGCTGCCTTTTCTTCGGCGCGATCCTTGGCCTTTTCGCCCGGTTCACCCTTCTTCGGATTCACGCGCGCTGCGCGCTCCTTGATACCGGCCGCGTCAAGAAAACGAGCCACGCGGTCGGTCGGCTGCGCGCCAACGCCAAGCCAGTAACGCGCGCGATCTTCGATCAGCTTCACCCGCTCCGGGCTGTCCTTGGCGAGCAGCGGGTTATAAGTGCCGATCTGTTCAAGATACTTGCCGTCGCGCGGGCTGCGGCTGTTGGCAGCCACGATGCGATAATAGGGGCGCTTCTTGGAACCGCCGCGTGAAAGC
>PHEL01000032.1 GCA_002842925.1 Alphaproteobacteria bacterium HGW-Alphaproteobacteria-14 | reverse complement strand
GTGTTCGCGGCGCGCAGCGATCTTCCTGTGCGGCCGTAAGGTAGGGATCAGAAGTAAGCGCCATCACTGGGAACCTTGTATACTTAGCCTGTGGTCTCGCGGGTCGGATGGTCCAGACGCTGCTATGCGGGCGCATCCCCTAAGACGCGTTTGCCGAAAAGGGTTAACGACCAGGTAGGTATTTGCAGGGAATAGCCACCCGCACTGTGGCCCGGCCCTATCCGATGCGTTCGCGGTGGAGCGTGTCAAACCCTTGTGTGAGCAGCGCAACCAGCCGGCTGGCGACCACTTCAGGGGCCTTGACCGTTTGCGGGTCTTCACCCGGATAGGCGCGGGCGCGCATTTCGGTGCGGGTTGCGCCCGGATCAATGATAGCCACCCGCAGCGGGCAGAGCCGCTCTACTTCTGCGGCATAGGTTTCGAGCAGGTTCTCAAACGCCGCCTTGGTCGATCCATAGGCACCCCAATAAGGCCGGGGGGCAGCGCCGACGCTGCTGGTCAGCCCGATGATACGGCCCGCCTCGGCGCGGCGCAGCAGCGGATCGAACCCGGCGATCAGCGCCTGCGTGGCGACCACGTTGGTGAGCAATGCCTGATTGAACTGCTTGGGGTCGATCTGCGACAGCGGGGTCAATTCTGGCAGGTAGGCTGCGGCCAGCACCATGATGTCGAGCGTGTTCCAGCGTCCGGCAATAGCGCCCGCCAGTCGCGTGACTGCATCGGGTTCCATCAGATCGAGCGGTGCGATGGTCGAGGTGCCGCCGAAGGCGTGAATCTCATCCTCGACCGCTTCCAGCGCCTTGACCTTGCGCGCCACCAGAATGACGTGCGCACCAGCTTCGGCCAGCGCTTTTGCGGTGGCAGCCCCGATCCCGCGGCTTGCGCCTGTGACAAGCGCGGTGCGCCCGGAAAGCGGTTTGCCGGGAAGCGGTTTGCCGGGAAGCGGTTTTGTCGTCTCGGTCATGGGGTCAGGCGGCTTTCGGATCGGCAAAAGGAAGTTCGGCAGCCTTGTGTTCGGCCTGCGCCAGGTCAGTCAGCGCGGTGGGGTAATCGCCGGAGAAGCAAGCGTCGCAGAATTGCGGGCAGGCGGCATTGCGGTTTTGCGAACCGACTGCGCGGTACAATCCGTCAATTGACACAAAGGCGAGGCTGTCAGCCTTGATGAATTCGCGCATCGGTTCCAGATCCATCCGCGCGGCGAGCAGTTTGGAACGCTCCGGCGTATCGACCCCGTAAAAGCAGGAATGCGCAGTCGGCGGACTGGCGACGCGGAAATGCACTTCGGTAGCGCCAGCTTCGCGCATCATCTCGACGATTTTCATGCTGGTGGTGCCGCGCACGATCGAATCGTCGATCAACACGATCCGCTTGCCCGCCACCAGCGCGCGGTTGGCGTTGTGCTTGCGCTTGACCCCCGAATGGCGCGCACCGTCAGATGGTTGGATAAAGGTGCGCCCGACATAATGCGAGCGGATGATGCCGAGCTCAAACGGCAGGCCCGAAGCCTGTGCGAAGCCGATCGCCGCAGGCACGCCGCTATCAGGCACAGGCACCACCAGATCGGCATCGCACGGGGCTTCCAATGCCAGCTGGGTGCCGATCGCCTTGCGCGCTTCGTAAACGCTGCGACCGGCGAATACGCTGTCGGGTCGGCTGAAATAGACGTGTTCAAAGATGCACGGGCGGGGCTGCGGCCTGCCGAACGGGCGCACAGTGGTAATTTCGCCAGAGAAATCGACCAACACCAACTCGCCCGGTTCAATCTCGCGGATGAATTCTCCGCCAACCACATCGAAGGCGACGGTTTCGCTGGCAAACAGGATCGTTTCGCCCATCCGGCCCATCACCAGCGGGCGAATGCCCAGCGGGTCGCGGCAGGCGATCATGCCTTCGGGCGTCATCACGATCAACGCATAGGCGCCTTCGACCAGCCGCAGCGCATCAACCAGCCGATCGGCAATCGTGGGATAGCGACTGGTGGCGACGAGGTGGATGATCACTTCGGTGTCTGACGTCGATTGAAAGATCGAACCCTTGTTCACCAGATCGGTGCGCAGCATCTTCGCGTTGGAGATATTGCCATTATGCGCCACCGCAAACCCGCCGCTGGCCAGTTCGGCGTAAAGCGGCTGGACGTTGCGCAGGCCCGATCCGCCGGTGGTGGAATAGCGCACGTGGCCCGCCGCCATATGGCCGGGCAGTTCGGCGATCGCTTCGGGGGAGGAGAAATTTTCGGCAACATGGCCAAGCCCCCGGCGCGAGTAGAACTCATGACCGTCAAAGCTGGTGATTCCGGCGGCTTCCTGCCCGCGATGCTGGAGTGCGTGGAGGCCCAGCGCGGTCGTGGCGGAGGCATCGGAGGCATTGATCGCGCCAAATACCCCACATTCTTCGCGCAGTTTGTCTCCATCCGCATCAAGGAAGGGGTGGGTCATGTTCAGGGGTGTCATCGGTATCACCAGACCTGTCCGCAAAATTGCTTCCTGGGCGCTCCGCCCCAATGGCGATGTGACGGATCAATTACAAGCGAAAGCGGGATGTCGATGCGCGGCTTTTTGCTGACCGTGATGTGACAAGTCTGGATTGCTTTGGTGGTGCCGGGGACAGGCTCTCTCGCGGGATTGCGGCCTTTGGCCCGGCGCACTACAGGCAATGTTCACCTTACAGGCAGCACTGACCTTCCCATGCTCTCCCCATTTGAATGGATGATCGCCAAACGGTACCTCTGGCCCGGCAAGGGTGAGGCGTTCATTGCGCTGGTCGCCGGGATTTCGGTGGGCGTGGTGATGTTGTCGGTCGCGATGCTGGTCATCGTGATGAGCGTGATGAACGGCTTTCGCGCTGAATTGATGGACAAGATCGTAGGGCTGAACGGCCATGCGATTGTGCAGGCCTATGGCGGCAGGTTGGACAATTGGGAAAGTGTGCTCGCCAATGTCGAAGCCACGCCCGGCGTCGTCGATGCCTCACCGCTGATCGAACAGCCGCTGCTGACCAGCTTCAATGGTCGGGCAGAAGCGGTGTTCGTGCGCGGCCAGACCGACAAGGACATTGCCCAACTGGGTGAAAAGGTCGTGCTGGGCGACATGGAAAGCTTGCGCGATGGATCGGGCCGGATCGCGATCGGCACGCGGCTGGCGCAGAATATTGGTGCGCGGGTGGGCGATACCATCACCATCATCAATCCGCAGGGCCGCGCCACCCCGTTCGGCACCTCGATTCGGCAGGTCGGGTATGAAGTCGGCGCGATCTTCGAAGTCGGTATCTATGACTATGACGAGAAATTCGTGATCCTGCCGATCAAGGATGCGCAAACGCTGCTGCTGATGGGCGATTCCATCGGGATGATCGAAGTCACCGTCGATAACCCTGACCGGGTGGGGCAGATCCTCGAACCGCTGGCCGCGCAACTGACTGGCAAGGCGGTGATTGCCGATTGGAAAACGATCAATTCGGCGCTGTTCGAAGCCTTGCAGGTTGAACGTGTGGCGATGTTCTTTGCGCTGTCCTTCATGGTGCTGGTGGCGGCATTCAACATCCTATCCAGTCTTGTGATGCTGGTGCGCGCCAAAACCCGCGATATCGCGATCATGCGCACGATGGGAGCAACCCGGCGCAGTTTGCTCAAGATTTTCGTCACCACGGGAACCACGATTGGCGCAATCGGCACGCTGGCAGGGCTGGGTCTGGGCGCGATCGTGCTGTTCTTCCGAGAGCCGATTGTCGATTTTATCGCCTTCACCACCGGGCAGGAAATCTGGGATCCGCAGGTGCGGTTCCTTTCTACCCTGCCATCGCGCACCGATCCGTGGGAGATCGCCGGGATTGTTACGCTGGCGCTGGTAATGAGCTTTCTCGCCACGCTCTATCCGGCGCTGAAGGCGGCCAATACCGATCCGGTGCAGGTGCTGCGTTATGAATAGCCCCTTGAACCCTGACGCTCCCATCGTTTCGTTGAAGGGCTTGAAGCGCAGCTTTGAACAGGGCGGCCAGCGTATCGAAGTGCTGCGCGGGATCGATCTTGATATAATGCCGGGAGAGATTGTGGCGCTGCTCGGCCCATCGGGTTCGGGCAAATCGACCATGTTGCAAGCGGTCGGCCTGCTTGAAGGCGGTTTCGAAGGCTCGATCAGCCTTGCCGGAGAATGTGCCGAAGACCTCGCCGGGGATGAGCGCACAAGGCTGCGGCGTGACCATCTGGGGTTCGTTTACCAGTTCCACCACCTGCTGCCCGATTTCAACGCGCGCGAGAATGTGGTGATGCCGCAGATGATTCTCGGCACGCCGCGCGCTGAGTGCGAAGAACGCGCCGATAGCCTGCTTGCGAGCCTTGGTCTGGGTGAACGCCTGACTCACCGACCCAGCCAGCTTTCGGGCGGTGAGCAACAACGCGTTGCGGTGGCGCGCGCGCTGGCCAATCGGCCGATGCTGGTGCTGGCGGATGAACCGACCGGCAATCTTGATGAACATACGGCGGACAAGGTGCTCGAACAATTTCTCGCGCTGGTGCGCGGCGAAGGCAGCGCGGCGCTGGTCGCGACGCATAATGAGCGGCTTGCTCGGCGGATGGACCGGGTGGTGCGGTTGCACGACGGCGTGTTGACCCACGGGCTTTGAAAAGGACGGGCGCATGACCACGATTGCCGATTTCACCGTAACCACCAACCGTGGCGAGGAGCTCGACCTCAAGGACAAGCTTGGCACCGTGCTGCTGGTGGTCAACACTGCGAGCAAATGCGGGTTTACCCCGCAATATGACGGACTGGAAAAACTGTATCAGCGTTATCAGGATCGCGGGTTTGAGGTGCTGGGCTTCCCCTGCAACCAGTTTGGTGGGCAGGAACCGGGCAATGCCGATGAAATCGCGGAGTTCTGCAAGGTCAATTTTGGCGTGACCTTCCCGCTGATGGCCAAGGTGGATGTCAACGGCGCGGGCGCATCACCGCTGTATGACTGGATGAAAACCTCGGCGAAGGGCCTGATGGGATCGACCGCGATCAAGTGGAACTTCACCAAGTTTCTGGTCGACCGGACAGGCAAGGTAGTGAAACGCTATGGCCCGACCGACGCGCCGGAACGGATCGCCAAGGATATTGAAAAGGTGCTTTAACCCCCCCGCCGTCCCGTCACCCCAGCGAAGGCTGGGGCCAAGGGCTGCCGCGCGCTTCGTCTGCAACATGAGATGCAAGCTTTCGCGAGCATGACGGCAATCAGTTTCCTGTGGAAGTCGCCCTTGGCGCTGGCATCCCGTTTGCGCATAGTCCGATCATGGCCTTTGCTCCCTTCGTCCCCTTGCGCGTGCTTTCGTCCTTCTCGATGCTCGAAGGGGCGATCGATCCAAAGGACATTGCCAAGTTGGCAAAGGAACGCGGCTTTCCCGCCATCTCCATCTGCGACCGCAACGGGCTTTACGGCGTCATGCCGTTCGCCGCCGCGTGCAAGGCCGAAGGTGTGCAGCCGATCATCGGCGCATTGCTGGGGGTGGCGCGCGACGGAGTGGCAGGATCGGACGCGCGCAGCATCGATTACCTCGCGCTGCTGGCGCAGGATGACGAAGGCTATGGCAACCTGTGCCACCTCGTGTCGCAGGCCCATCTTGATCGCCCGCTGGAGCTTGACCCGCACGTTACGCTTGCCGATCTTGAAGGGCATACGGGCGGGCTGATTGCGCTGACGGGCGCGGGTGAAGGCGGGCTGACCCGGTTGCTCGCCGATGGCCAGGCCGAAGCGGCAGCGCGGCTAGTTGCGCAGTTGGAGGCATTGTTTCCGCAGCGGCTCTACATCGAACTGGCCCGCCACGGCGATCCGGTGTGTGAACGGGCAGAAAGCGCGCTGATTGACCTTGCCTATGCGCGCGATCTGCCGCTGGTCGCCACCAACCCTGCCAACTTTGCCGAACCGCATATGCACAAGGCGCATGATGCGATGTTGTGCATTGCCCATTCGACCCAGATCGAAGCGGAGGATCGCCCGCGTTCCAACCCGCAGGCTTTCGTCAAATCGGCAAGCATGATGGAGGAGGCGTTTGCCGATCTGCCCGAAGCGACCGCCAACACGCTGGTGATCGCGCAACGCTGCGCCTTTGCGCCGCCCTATCGCAACCCGATCTTGCCGAGCCTTGCGGGCGACCTGTCGGGCGAAGCGCGGGCGCTGGCAGAGGATTCGCGCAAGGGGCTGGAGGCGCGATTGGCTGCCTATCCAGACCTGGCGACCGAAGATCGGCAAGTCTATTTCGATCGCCTCGAATTCGAAATCGACGTGATCGTGAACATGGGCTTTCCCGGCTACTTCCTGATCGTGGCCGATTTCATCAAATGGGCCAAGGAACAGGGTATTCCGGTGGGGCCGGGCCGTGGGTCGGGCGCGGGGTCGGTGGTGGCCTGGGCGCTGACCATCACCGATCTTGATCCGATCCGGCTGGGGCTGCTGTTCGAACGTTTCCTGAACCCCGAACGCGTGTCGATGCCAGACTTTGATATCGACTTCTGCGAAACCCGGCGCGGCGAAGTGATCCGTTATGTGCAGGCCAAATATGGCAGTGATCACGTTGCGCAGATCATCACTTTCGGCAAGCTGAAGGCCCGCGCGGTGCTGCGCGATTGCGGGAGAATCTTGCAGATGAGCTACGGGCAGGTCGACCGGCTGTGCAAGATGATCCCCAACCATCCGACCGACCCGTGGCCGCTGCCGCGCGCGTTGAACGGAGTGGCGGAGTTCAAGCGCGAATATGACAACGACAAGGAGGTCAAACGTCTCGTTGACCTGGCTATGCAATTGGAAGGGATGCCGCGCAATTCATCAACCCACGCAGCGGGCGTGGTGATCGGGGATCGTCCCTTGGCGCAGCTGGTGCCGCTCTACCGCGATCCGCGATCGGATATGCCGGTGACGCAGTTCGACATGAAATATGTCGAATCCAGCGGGCTGGTGAAGTTCGATTTCCTCGGCCTGAAAACCCTGTCGGTGCTGCGCAAGGCGGTTGATCTGCTGGGTGAGCGCGGGATCAGCATTGATCTGGGGGCGCTGCCGCTGGATGATCCGGCAGTCTATAGTCTGATGCAAACGGGCAATACCGTAGGCGTGTTCCAGCTGGAATCCGAAGGAATGCGGCGCACGCTGAAGGCGGTGAAGCCGACCAATTTCGGCGACATCATCGCGCTCGTCTCGCTTTATCGCCCTGGCCCGATGGACAACATCCCGCTGTTCGGTCAGCGCAAAGCGGGCGTGGTGCCGATCGAATATCCACACCCTAAGCTGGAAGGCATTCTGGCCGAGACCTACGGGATTTTCGTCTATCAGGAACAGGTGATGCAGGCCGCGCAGGTGCTGGCGGGCTATTCGCTCGGCGATGCCGACTTGCTGCGCCGCGCGATGGGCAAGAAGAACCAGGCTGAAATGGATTCCCAGCGTCAGCGCTTTATCGAAGGCTGTCGCGAAGTGTCCGGCATTGAGGCCAGACACGCCAATGAACTGTTCGATTTGATCGACAAGTTTGCCGGTTACGGCTTCAACAAATCACACGCCGCCGCCTATGCGCTGCTGGCCTATCAGACGGGGTGGCTGAAAGCGCACTATCCGGAAGAATTCTACGCCGCATCAATGTGTTTCGACCTGCATCAGTCGGACAAGCTGAGCGTGTTTGTCGACGATGCGCGACGCTACCCGAACGGTAATGGCGGGGTCGAGGTGTTCCCGCCCGATATCAACGCGAGCCAAGCGCGCTTTTCCGTTGAACAGACCGATCACGGATACGCGGTGCGCTATGCGCTCGCGGGCATTCGCAATGTCGGCGAAAAGGCGATGGAAGCGATTACGGCACAGCGGCAGGCGGGCGGGGCGTTTGCCAGCATCAAAGACCTGTTCGAACGCCTGCCGCAGGGCAGCATGAACCGGCGGCAGCTGGAAGGCCTGATCTGCGCGGGAGCGTTTGATGGCCTCGAACCTGATCGCGGGCTGCTTTATGCCAATGCCGATCTGTTGATGGCGGTGGCCGATGCGGCGATGCGCGAACGATCAAGCGGGCAGGCGGCCTTGTTCGGCGGCGAGACGGCAGTGGAGGAGGATTTGCGTCTGCAACCTGCCCCCGCGTGGAGCCGCGCGGATCGCATGGCAAAGGAACGCGAAAATTTCGGCTTCTACTTCTCCGCTCACCCGGTGCAGCAATATCGCGATGTCGCCTCGTCCAATGGCGCGCGCACCTATCAAAGCCTGATGGAAGCAGGCGCGCCGCCGGGCGGGCGCGGCACGGCGGTGATCGCGGCGCTGGTCGAAGGCATCACCAAGGCGCGCACCCGCAAGGGCGGCACCTTTGTGCGCGCGGATTTTTCGGATTCGTCGGGCCAGTTTTCTGCCGCCTGTTTTGAAGAGGCGTTGGTGCCGCAGTTTGAACGGTGGGGACAGGAAGGCGAATGCCTGCTGCTGACGGTCGAACTGGACGCGCCCAATCCTGATGAACCGCCGCGCCTGACGGTGCGCGGCGCTCGGCCACTAGCAGCCGTCAGCGGGGCGACGGCGATGCAGCTGACCGCCGATATCGCGAGCATTGAGGCGTTGCTCGAACTGCGGATCGAACTTGATCTTGCGCGGGAACAACAGCTTAGTGGCAGCGGCGAAGTGGTGGTGCGCCTTGCGCTGGCGGCGGGCGGCCATGCGCAGGTGCGGCTTGGCGGAGGGTTTGGGCTGAACGGCGAACTGGCCGAGCGGCTGGCTGCGGTCGAGGGGATCGACAATGTCGCGCTGGTGCCGCTGAAGGGCAAGGCGCGACTGCGGCTGGTGGCGTGAATTCCACGCATCGCGCGGTCGGGGACGCAAACCGCTCGTCACCGGCGCGATGGCGGCGTTGGATGATTGCAAAGCCGCCCAGCCATGGGCATTGAACAGGCGTGATCAAACAAATGTGACGCAATTAATTGCGCGATTGAGGGAGAGTGACAGCGATGGCCGGATCGAGGCTCGGAGCAATGCAGGACTGGACGATGCGGGTGACGGCGGTGATCGATCACGCCGCACGTGAAGCACCAACGCGCGAAATCGTTACCCGCTGGGCCGACGGCAGCGAAACCCGCACCGATTGGGCCGGTATCCGCAGCGATGCGTTGAAGATGGCGCAGGCGTTGCAAGCGCTTGGCCTCAGACCGGGCGACAAGGTCGCGAGCCTCGCGATGAACCATGCGCGCCATCTGGTCAGCTGGTATGGCGTCGCGGGGATGGGCGGGGTGCTACACACAGTGAACCCGCGCCTGTTCGACGATCAGCTCGAATATATCGTCAACCACGCCGAAGACCGGGTGCTATGTTACGATGCGGCGTTCCAGCCGATTGTCGACCGGATGAAATCACGCTGGCCGATAGTTGAACATTACATCTGCTACGATAGCGGCGAACACGCTCCGGCGTTCGAAGACTGGATCGGCGCGCAGGATGGCGATTTTGAGTGGGTCAGCGGCACGGAGAACGATCCGTGCATGATCTGTTATACCTCCGGCACCACCGGCAATCCCAAGGGCGTGCAATACGAACACCGATCAACCGTGATGCACGCAATGTCCGGGCTGCAACCATCGGCGTTCAACTTTTCTAGTGCTTCGGTAATGCTCCCCGTTGTGCCGATGTTCCACGCGGCGAGCTGGGGCCTGCCCTATGCGGGCGCGATGGCGGGGATCAAGTTCGTGTTTTCGGCGGTCAACGATCCGGCGGTGTTGCACGATCTGATGCTGCGCGAAGGCGTTACCGATAGCGCGGGCGTGCCGACGGTGTGGTTGGCGCATTTCCAGTATTGCGATGCCAATGGCCTCGAACTGCCGCCGCTGAAGGCTGCCACCATTGGCGGATCAGCCGCGCCCAAGTTCATGATCGAACGATTGCTCAAAAACGGCACCCGCGTGCAGCACGCCTGGGGGATGACTGAAACCTCGCCCATCGGAACGGTTGGCGGGCCGACCTGGGATTGGGAAAACCTTACCCTTGAACAGAAGGTGGATAAGATCGCGATGCAGGGTCGTCCGATTTTCGGAGTGCAATTGCGCACCGTTGATCTTGACGACATGACCACAGAATTGCCGCGCGATGGCCAGACCAGCGGCGCGCTGCAAATTCGCGGGCCGTGGATCATCAAACGTTACTTCAAGGCGGACAAGGATGCGGTTGGCAGCGATGGCTGGTTCGACACCGGCGATGTCGGCATCATCCATCCCGATGGCACGCTGCAACTGACCGACCGCACCAAGGATGTGATCAAATCGGGCGGCGAATGGATCAGCTCGGTCGAGCTGGAAAACGCCGCTTGCGGGCATCCCGGCGTGGCTGAGGCGGCGTGCATCGGCATCTATCACCCCAAGTGGGACGAACGCCCAGTGCTGTTCGTGGTCAAGAAGGCTGGCGCTGAGGTAACCGGCGGGGAGATAATCGAGCATCTGAAGCCGATTGTGGCGAAGTGGTGGTTGCCAGATGCGGTGGAATTCGTCGACGACATCCCGCACACCGCCACCGGCAAGATTTCGAAGAAAGACCTGCGCGACCGATTTAGCGATTACAGACTGGAGGCGTAAGCCGATGACAACCACAACCTATATTGACCCATCACCCGCCAATTT
This sequence comes from Alphaproteobacteria bacterium HGW-Alphaproteobacteria-14, assembly GCA_002842925.1. Taxonomy (GTDB): domain Bacteria; phylum Pseudomonadota; class Alphaproteobacteria; order Sphingomonadales; family Sphingomonadaceae; genus Erythrobacter. The sequence goes on along the minus strand of PHEL01000032.1, from coordinate 18,121 downwards.
TGCCGCGTTCAAGGATCTGCCGCGTGATGAGCCGATCGCGATGCTCAACCTGCTGCTGTATCGTGACCATGCCGAATATCCCGAAGGCCACGAACACGCGGGCAAGGGCTGGAGCGGACGGCGCGCCTATCAGGAATACGGCAAAACCAGCGGCCCGATCTTTGCCCGCGTGGGCGGCATCATCGTGTGGCGCGGCACCTTTCAGACGATGGTGACCGGCCCGGATGACCGTGCATGGCACGATGGCTTCATCGCGCAATATGCCAATGCGAGCGCGTTTTTCGACATGATCAAGGAACCGGCATATCAGCTCGCCGTGGCGAACCGCACCGCTGCGCTAGCGGACAGCCGCCTGATCCGCTTTGCACCGGGCAAGGTGGGTGAGGAGTTTGGGTGAAGGGGCTGGCGTTAACCATTCGCGCTACCTAATCCGCCCCAGCCCAAACCGACATCCCAGCGAAAGCTGGGTTCTCAGTCCTTAAACCGCGCCATTACCGTTCCAGCAGGGCAGACCGCAGCGCTTGCGCTTGCGGAAATTCCGGCCAGCGACCCTGCGCCAGCGCGCGGCGGCTGGGGGACATCCAGTAATTGCGCATCACGATCGCGACATAGCCGCGCGTTTCCCAATAGGGGATCGATTCCATCCACAACAGCGGATCGTTCTGGTCGTTGATCTCGCTGTTCCACCGCGCCACCGGGGTCAGACCGGCATTATAGGCCGCCATGATCTTGGGCAGAGTGCCGCCGGTCACCGGGGAATCGCGCAGCATTTCAAGGTTTCGCTGGCCAAAGGCGAGATTCACTTCAGGATCGTCAAGATTGACGTAGGACGCGCTCATATTGAGGCGCGGTGCGTGCTGGCGCACAGTGATCGGGGTGATCTGCATCAATCCGCGCGCATTGGCGGGGCTGATTGCGGTGGCGCGGAAATTGGATTCCTGCAGCGCGTGGGCAAAGGCGAGCGAGGGATCGACCTGCCAGCCATCGACCGGCTGCCAGCGCGCCACCGGAAACCGCAGCGAAGGATCGCTGCGGGTGCCATAGGGCGCGTTGTGCGCCATAAACAATTGCGTGGCGGGCATCCCCAATTCGCGCGCCAGCCGCGACAATGCAGGAAACTGGCTGGCAGGGCCGATCCGCGCTTCGTGACGCAGCACCTCGTCGGCGAGCGCCGGGCGGCCAATCTCGGTCAGAGCTACCGCCACGCGGACATTGCTGCGGCGGCCCAGCTGTTCCCAATCCGCGCTTCCGAAAGCCTGCGGCGGGGCGTGCACGGGCAGTTCAACGCCAAGCTGATCGGCGGCTAGCATCCCGTAAAGCGTTTCGTCCATCCGCGCTGCGGCGGAGAGATGTTGCTGCGCCTGCCCCGGTTCACGGCAGCGCACAGCTGCGCGGTGCGCCCAGTAATGACCTGCGGCGGCAAGTTCGACATTCGAGGCGCGCGATGCGGTGCGGGAAAATGCGTCCCCGGCGAGTGAGCAATGCCCCAGTCGCCACGCGGCCAGCCCTTCGACCCACGCGCCTTCCGCCACCCATTCGCCCGAACCTTCGGCAACGGTGCGCGCCAGTTCCAGTGCGGCGAGGTCATCATTCTCGATATAATGGCTCCACGCGACCCGCTGGCGCCATTCGGCGCGGGCATCGCTGGACAATTGCCAGTCGGTTTCGGCCAGCAGGCGCTGGGCTTCGGCGGGATTGTCAGCCTTGATTGCTTCAAGGATTGCCGTTGCGGTTGCAGAGGGCATGGTGCCATCATTCACGGTGCGCGGCAGGATCCGCTTTGGCGCATAGGGCTGGCGCGCGAAGCCTTGTTCGGGGGGAAGCGCGGGCAGGTATTCAACCCCGCGCTTGGCCCCCATCCGCGCCAGTTGATCGGCCTGCGGCAGATCGACCCCGACGGTGAACCATGCAGCAATCTGTTCGGGCGTAATTTTGGGACTATTGGCGTGAGTGTAATATTCGGCGCGAGCCACCTGAACCAGCACCCCATCGGGGCGCTGCGCCAGCAGTTCTTCAACCAGGCTCCATTGCTGGGCATCAATTGCCGCGAACAACTGGCGGTAATGCGCACGTTCTTCCTGCCCGAGCACCGCGGGAAGCGCGCTTTCGCCGCGCGTCTGATTGCCCCATTGAGCGACAAGGCTGCCCGATTGCGCCTGTGCGGCGAACGGCAGGGCCAGCCCCGCCAGGGCGATTGCCGCAAATCCGGCGCGCGGGCGCATTAGTTTGAGGCTGACCATTCCATCCATCTCTTCCAGAGCCGGGCTTTGAGCCGGGGCATATCCATCATGGCATCAAGCGTTTCGCTGACCATTACCGGGGTCTTGCCACCACTATAGTTGATTTCACGTAAAGGTTGATCGTCTTGCGAGCCAAGCATTGGTGCAAGGCCGGTGCCCAGCACCAGCAGCCGCTGCGGCGCGGCGAGCGCAATGTGACGCGCGAGCACCGCGTCCATTCCGGCTACGCTGATTGCGGACAGATCGGCCACCGGTGTATGGCAAGGCAGGGCAGAGGCGACGTAGGTCGCGCTGTCATCCAGCCCCATCGCGGTCAGGATATTCGCCAGCAAGCGGCCCTGCGGCCCTTCCAGCAGCACTTCGCCGTCGTGCTCCTCGGGCTGCGGCACCAACACCATCAGTGCTGCGCCGGAATCGCCGCGCGGTGCAATCCGGGGATAAAGCCCGGCGGTGTCGAGTTCGGGCGATTCCACCCACCATTGACGAAACGCAGCCAGGTCAGTGGGCGGCGAATCGCCCAGCAGGTTGCGACGGGGGGATGCCGGGGCTGTCGGTTGCGGCACTGCGATGGGCGCGGTGCGCTGCGATGCCGGGTTACTCATTTGCCCTATCGAGGATGCAGCGCTGCTGGCCCCAATGCGGTCCGCGTCCTGTAGCTGTGCCTGAGTCTCTGGCGGCAAATCTGCGAACCACACCGTAGCGTCATCGGCAAAGTCACAGTCCACCCCCGCTGACTGCCACCAAGCGAGCGTCGCTGCGAATTCACGAGCGAGGGAGGTGTCTAAATGGGTCATGCTATTCATGGCAGGCCTTGACTGTCTCAAACCCAGTTAGCAAGTGGACAGGCAGAGCAATTCGTCGGAATGTGCGGCGAGCGCGGCCAAAGCATCAGCAGACAGGAAAGCCCCATGACCGAACGTGAATCAATGCCCTGCGATGTCGTGATCGTCGGCGGCGGTCCGGCGGGGCTCGCGGCGGCAATCCGGATCAAGCAGATCAATGCCGAGCTTGAAGTGATCGTGCTTGAAAAGGGTTCGGAAATCGGCGCGCACATCCTGTCGGGCGCGGTGGTCGATCCCAAGGCTTTGGACGAGTTGCTGCCCGAATGGCGCGTGATGGGCTGTCCGATGGCGGAAACCCCGGTGACCGATAACTGGCACTGGGTGCTCTCGAAGAAGGGCAAGACCGCGATGCCACACCTCATCATGCCGCCTTTCATGTCGAATCATGGCTGCTACACCGGCAGCCTCGGCAATCTGACCCGCTGGCTGGCCGAACAGGCCGAGGGGCTGGGGGTGATGGTGTTCCCGGGCTTCCCCGCCGCCGAGGTGATGATCGACGATGAAGGCCGCGTTGCCGGCGTCATCACACAGGACATGGGCGTTGCCGCCGACGGCAGCCACAAGGGCGATTACACCCCCGGCATGGAAATCCACGCCAAATACACGCTCTTTGCCGAAGGCGCGCGCGGGCATCTGACCAAGCGGATGAAGGCGCGGTTCGACCTTGAGACAAAGTGCCAGCCGCAGGTCTATGGCCTTGGCATCAAGGAGCTGTGGGACATTGATCCCGACAAGCACGTGCCGGGCCGCGTGATCCACACGCAGGGCTGGCCCCTTTCGGAAAGCGATTCGTGGGGTGGCGGCTTCCTCTACCATCAGGCCAATGGGCAGGTCGCCTTGGGCTTCGTGACCGCGCTCGATTACAAGAACCCGTGGGTCTCGCCCTATCAGGAGTTCCAGCGCTGGAAGAACCACCCGGCGATCCGCGAATACCTCGAAGGCGGCAAGCGCGTCAGCTACGGGGCGCGCGCGATCAACGAGGGCGGCTGGCAATCCGTCCCCAAGCTCGCCTTCCCGGGCGGCGCGCTGATCGGCTGCGCGGCGGGCTTCGTCAACGTGCCCCGGATCAAGGGCAGCCACACCGCGATGAAAAGCGGGATGCTGGCGGCAGAGAGCATCGCGGCGGCCATCGCGGCGGGCAACGAGAAGACCGAGCTGGCCGATTACGATGCGGCGGTGCGCTCGAGCTGGATCGCGACCGAATTGAAGCTCGTCCAGAACGCCCAGCCCGCGGTTGCCAAGTATGGCGGCGACATCGGCACCGCGCTGGCGGGCATCGACATGTGGATGCGCACGCTCAAGATCGGCCTGCCGATCAACATGAAGCACAAGCCGGATTACACCTATACGGGCCGTGCTGATCTTTACCCGAAGATCGACTACCCCAAGCCCGATGGCGTCATCACCTTCGATCGCCTTACCAACGTCGCCTACAGCTACACCAACCATGCTGAGGATCAGCCCGTCCACTTGCAGGTGGCCGACCTGGGCTTGCAGAAGGATAGCGAGTTGGCGGTGTTCGGCGGGCTTTCCGCGCGCTACTGCCCGGCGGGGGTCTATGAATGGCTGACCGACGAAAAAACCGGTGAACCGAAGTTCCAGATCAACAGCCAGAACTGCGTCCACTGCAAGACCTGCGACATCAAGGACCCCAACCAGAACATCAACTGGGTCACGCCGGAAGGCGGCGGCGGGCCGAACTATCCGAATATGTGACTTGTATCCTCCCCGGTACGGGGAGGGGGACCACGAAGTGGTGGAGGGGACTCGCCTCACATGCAGTCCTTTGCGGAGAATCCCCTCCGTCAGCCGCTTTAGCGACTGCCACCTCCCCGACGCGGGGAGGATTTGAGATGCGCGAAATCGGCCCGGAGATTGGATACGCCAAGATAAACCTTGCTCTGCATATCCGCAGGCGGCGGGATGATGGCTATCACGAGCTCGAAACCCTGTTCGCCTTCGTCGATGCGGGCGATGTGCTGACGGCGAAGCCGGCCGCGCAGGACAGCCTGCGTGTGGTGGGTGAGTTCTCCGGTATGCTTTCACCCCCCTCCCTTGGGAGAGGGGGTGGGGGCTTTGCCCTATCGACCTTAGAACCCCCATCCCCGGCCCTTCCCCAGGGGGAAGGGAGTGTCTTGGACAACCTCGTCGCCAAGGCGCTCAACGCTCTACCGCGCCCCCAAGGCATCGCGGTGACGCTGGAGAAGAACCTCCCCGTCGCGGCTGGTCTCGGCGGCGGGTCGGCGGATGCGGGGGCGGTGTTCCGGATCGTCGAAGCGCTCCACGGACTGCCGGATGACTGGCAGGCGCGCGCCGCAAAGCTCGGCGCGGATGTGCCCGCCTGCATACTCAGCCGCACGCATATCGGCCTCGGCACCGGCACCGAGCAGCGTGACGCGGACGACGACCTCGCCGGAACCCCCGTGCTGTTGGTCAACCCGCGCGTGCCGCTCTCGACCGGCCCGGTGTTCAAGGCGTGGGCCAGAGTGGGGGACGGCGCGGATCGCGGGCCGCTCCCCGAAGGCCCTGCGAGCCGGATCGCGCGGGAAGGTCGCAATGATCTCGAAGCCCCCGCCATTTCGCTTTGCCCGGTGATCGCCGAGGTGCTGGCGGCCTTGCAAGCAACCAGACCGTGGCTAGCCCGCATGTCCGGCTCGGGCGCGACCTGCTTTGCCCTCTATGACACCATCGAAGCCCGCGATGCGGCAGAGTTGGCCATGCCCGCCGCGTGGTGGACAATGGCGGGGCGGCTGCGGTGAATGCCCCCTACCGCCAACGCGGCACGCCCACACCGGGCGGGATCGTCTGCGTCGCCGACCACGCGTCAAACGATGTGCCCGAGGATGTTGACCTCGGCATCCCCGTCCACCTGCTGAACGAACACGTCGCCCTCGACATCGGCACCGAAGCCATCGCCGAACGGCTTGCGCGCGGCCACGCCATCCCCGCCCACATCGCCGCTGTCAGCCGCCTCGTGTGCGACTTCAACCGCAAGGAGGACGCCCCCGGCCTCGTCCCCGAAACCAGCGACGGCCATCCGATCCCCGGCAACATCGGGGTGGACAGGGAAGGGCGGCTGAACCGCTTCCACCGCCCCTATCACACCGCGCTGGAGCAATGGCTCGAAGCGGCGGAACCCGTGCTGATCCTCTCGCTCCATTCCTTCACCCCGCGCCTTGCGAGCCGCGAGGAGGCGCGCCTGTGGCAAGTCGGGGTGCTCTACAACACCGACGACCGCGCCGCGCGCATCGCCATTCCCATGCTCGCGGCAGAAGGCCTCAACGTGGGTGACAACCTCCCCTATTCGGGCAGAGTTCTCAATTACACCATGAACCGCCACGCCGAATTGGCGGACAGGCCCTATCTTGGCATCGAGTTGCGGCAAGACCTTGTTCGAACCCCCGCAGACCACGCCCGCTGGGCCGCGCTGCTCGCTGATCTTGCGCAAAGGGTTGCGTCGGCGCTCACCTGAAGGCAGGGGACGTTTCACAAATTGACCGCCACAGGAAATCTTATGTCTCGCTCGTTTGACAAGTCCAAGCTTCCCAGCCGCCACGTTTCGGTCGGGCCGGAACGCGCCCCGCACCGTTCCTACTACTATGCGATGGGCATGACCGACGAGGAAATCGCCCGGCCCTTCGTCGGTGTAGTCAGCGCGGGCAACGATTCCGCGCCGTGCAACACCACCTTGAACGCGCAGGCCGATATCTGCCGCGAAGGCGTGATCGCAGGCGGAGGCACCCCGCGCCGGTTCAACACCATCACCGTGACAGATGGCATCGCGATGGGTCATCAGGGCATGAAATCCTCGCTCATCAGCCGCGAGATCATCGCGGATTCCGTCGAGGTTTCGGTCAGAGGCCATTGTTATGATGCGCTTGTCGGCTTTGCGGGCTGCGACAAGAGCCTCCCGGGCATGATGATGGCGATGCTGCGGCTGAATGTGCCGAGCATCTTCGTCTATGGCGGCTCGATCCTGCCGGGCACCCACCGGGGCCATGACGTGACGGTCGTCGATGTGTTCGAGGCCGTGGGCCAGTTCGCCGCCGGCAACTGCCCGCTGACCGAACTGATCGCGCTCGAAAAGGTCGCCTGCCCCGGCCACGGCGCCTGCGGCGGGCAGTTCACCGCCAACACCATGGCCTGCGTCGGTGAGGCCATCGGCTTGTCTCTGCCGAACAGCAACATGGCGCCCGCTCCCTACAAGTCGCGCGATGACATCGCGGTGGCGGCAGGCAAGCAGGTGATGGAGCTCGTCGCCCGCAACCTGCGCCCACGTGACATCTGCACCCGCGAAGCGTTCATGAACGCCGCCCGCGTGGTTGCGGCTACTGGCGGTTCGACCAACGCCGCGCTGCACCTGCCCGCCATGGCGAGCGAGGCGGGGATCGATTTTGACCTGTTTGACGTTGCCGAAATATTCAAATCAACACCTTACATCGCTGACCTTAAGCCCGGCGGGAAGTATGTCGCCAAGGATATGCACGAAGCGGGCGGTGTCTACATGGCGATGAAGACGCTGCTTGATGGCGGGTTTATCGATCCCAATCCGATCACCGTGACGGGCAAGACCATCGGCGAAAACCTCGATGAAATCACCTGGAACCCCGATCAGAAGGTGTTCTACGATGTTAAGACCCCGATCACTCCGACCGGCGGTGTCGTGGGCCTGAAGGGTAGCCTTGCCCCTGATGGTGCGATCGTGAAGGTCGCCGGGATGGCTCGGCTCCAGTTCAGCGGCCCTGCGCGGGTGTTCGATTGCGAGGAAGATGCCTTCGCTGCGGTCGAGAAGCGCGACATTGCCGAGGGCTGTGTGATCGTGATCCGCTACGAAGGGCCCCGTGGCGGCCCCGGTATGCGCGAAATGCTCTCCACCACCGCCGCGCTCTATGGGCAGGGCATGGGCGAGAAGGTTGCATTGATCACCGACGGGCGTTTCTCAGGCGCGACCCGCGGCTTCTGCATCGGCCATGTCTGCCCTGAAGCAGTCGAGGGAGGGCCGATAGCGCTGATCGAGGATGGCGATATTATCACCATTGACGCCGAGGCGGGCACGATTGAACTTGAAGTCCCCGATGCTGTGCTGGCTGAGCGGCGCAAGGCATGGCAGCCGCGCTCCAATGACTATCAGGCGGGAGCATTGTGGCGTTATGCCCAGAATGTCGGGCCGGCGCGCTATGGAGCGCTGACCCATCCCGGCGCGAAGGCGGAAACCCATGTGTTTGCGGATATCTAGCGCCGCCTTGCTGGTGGCCCTGACTGCGTGCGGGGCGCAAAGCCCACCTCCGCCTGGTGATATCGTCGATTGCGCGATTGGCGCGGGCGCGGAACTGTCGCCGGTCTGCACGCTGGAACTGGTGGCCGGGACGCAGGAGATCGTTATCCATCACCCGGATGGCGGGTTCCGGCGGCTTTCCCGTGACCTCGCCACTGGCTCACTGGCCCCGCTTGACGGAGCCGAGCCGCTAGTGCCGGAGCCGGTTGAAAGCGGAGCATTGCAATTTGTGATTGGTGCGGATCGTTACAGCATCCCGCCTGATCTGCTGGAACCCGTTCAGCCGTGAGCACCGCGCAAGTCCTCACCGCCGCCCAGATGCGCTCTGCCGAACAGGCGCTGTTCGATGCGGGGACATCGGTTTCCCAGCTGATGGACGTGGCCGCAGGCGGAACGGCGGAGTGGATCCGGCGCGTGGCAGCGGGGCGCAGTGTTACGGTGTTGTGTGGCCCTGGCAACAATGGTGGCGATGGCTATGTTATCGCGCGGCTTTTGCGCGAGGCTGGTAATGCCGTCACCGTGATCGCGCCGCTCGAACCCGCAACCGCTGCGGCCAAGGAGGCGCGGCGGCGCTGGGGCGCTTCGACCAAGCAAACCGGCACGGATGGTGTTGTTCTGGTCGATTGCCTGTTCGGCTCCGGCCTCTCGCGTCCATTGGCGATAGAGCACGCGCTGCTGCTGGCCGATCTGGCGGCGCGCCACCGCTATCGGATCGCGGTGGACGTGCCTTCGGGTATTGCGAGCGACAGCGGCGCGGTTCTGAATGAGCGGTTGCCGCAATATGATCTCACGCTGGCGCTGGGGGCGTGGAAATTCGCGCATTGGAGCCTGCCGGGGCGCGCGCTGATGGGGCAGTTGCGCCTTGTGCCGATCGGCATCGCTCCAACCGAGGGGGCGGCGCAGGTGATTAACCGACCGCGCATTGCCGCTCCGGCGACAGATAGTCATAAATATATCAGAGGCCTGCTGGGCATTGTTAGCGGCACCATGCCGGGGGCTAGCCTGCTGGCGGCCGTCGCTGCCCAACGCGCCGGGGCGGGCTATGTCAAGCTGCTCGGCCGCGCAGCCGATCCGCGCACGCCGCCCGATCTGGTGGTCGATACCAAGCCGCTATCGGAAGCATTGGCCGATCCGCGCATGGCGGCGGTGCTGGTCGGGCCGGGGCTGGGGCGCGATGGTGCGGCCAAGGCTGCGCTGGGCGAGGGCTTGCGGCGGGCGCAGGCCTTGGTGCTGGATGCCGATGCGCTGGTGCTGCTAGCGCCCAATATGCTCGCCCGCGAGGTGCCAATGCTTGCCACTCCGCATGATGGCGAGCTGGAAACGCTGTGCCGCACGTTCGGAATTATTGCCGAGGGGCGGCAGCCGCGCGTGCTGGCGCTCGCCAAAATGACCGGCATGGTGGTGCTGGCCAAGGGGCCGGACACGGTAATCGCCGCGCCGGATGGCAGGCTGGCGATCGGCACGCCTGCGCCAACCTGGCTCTCGGTGGCGGGCACGGGTGATGTGCTGGCGGGGATCGCAGCAAGCCGGATGGCAAACGGAGCCGATCCCTTCACCGCCGCGTGCGAGGCGGTGTGGCTGCATGGCGAGGCCGCGCGGCGCTCTGGCCCGGCTTTCACCGCGTCACAGCTTGCCGAAAGGGTGTCAGAGGCGCTAGCGGCCTGCCTGTGAACATTTCCGAACCCATCATCCGCCTCGCCGCCAAGGGGGACGGCGTTGCGGCATCGGGCCGCCATGTGGCTGGCGCGGTGCCGGGGGATGCGGTGGATAAGGCCGGGGCGATAATGCCGGGGCCGCACCATATTACCCCTGCTTGCCGCCATTTTACGATCTGCGGCGGGTGCCAATTGCAACACGCCAATGATGTTTTGCTGGGCGATTTCGTCCGCGACCGGGTGGTTAATGCCGCCAAGGGGCAGGGGCTTGAACCTGCCGAACTGCTGCCCGTCCACCTCTCCCCGCCCGCTAGCCGCCGCCGCGCCGGGTTGCATGGGTTGCGCACCGCCGGGGGCGCGGTGCTGGGCTATCGCGAAGGCGGTTCGCATCGCGTGGTTGATCTGGCCGAATGCCCGGTGCTGCACCCTGCGCTGACCGCGCTGATCGCGCCTTTGCGAAAGTTTGTCGCGGGGCATGGGCCCAAGGCGATGGTCGGGATCGACCTGACGATCGCCGATCAGGGCGTGGACGTGAACCTTGCGCATTTCCCGCTTGAAGGGCTGGGGCCGACCGAAGCCGCGCTCGATTTCGCGCGCGAACAGGGCCTTGCGCGGCTGAGCATTGATCAGGGCTATGGCCCGGAAACCGTGTGGGAGCCTGAACCTGCCACGGTAACGCTTGCCGGAGTACCGGTCAGCCTGCCAGCGGGCGCGTTCCTGCAGGCGACCCACGATGCCGAGGCCCGGATGGCCGCAGACGCCGCAGACTGGCTCGGCGGCGCGCGGTTGGTGGCCGATCTGTTTGCCGGGCTGGGCACCTTTGCCTTTGCGCTGCGGCAGGGACGAAAAGTGCTGGCGGTTGAGGCCGAGCGCGCGGCGCATCTCGCCTGCAAATCTGCCGGTGCGCAGTCGGGCGGAAGCGTGCTGGCGTTGCACCGCGATCTGTTTCGCAATCCGTTGCAGCCTGAGGAATTGAACCGCTTTGATGCCGTGGTTCTCGATCCCCCGCGTGCGGGAGCACGGGCGCAAGTGGCCGAAATCGCGGCGAGCACGCTGGCGTGCGTGGTCTATGTCAGCTGCAATCCATCAAGCTGGGCGCGTGATGCGGCGACGTTGACCGCCGCCGGGTTTCGGTTGACCAAACTGCGCCCGGTCGGGCAGTTTCGCTGGTCCACCCATGTCGAATTGGTGAGCCTGTTTGAGCGTTAAGCGCGCAATGCGTTGATGATTTCGGCCTTCAGCCAGTCGCGATGTTCCGGTTCGACATAGGCGTGGCCTGCCCCGTCGCAACGCCGGATGCGCGGGTCGGAAGGGTTCCATGCGCTCTCGAACACCTGCGCGGTGCGGTCTGCGGTGGCGAGCAGGATGCGGACATCGCCAGCAAACCCTGCCAACCCCGCGCGCATTTCCTCAGCCAGTGTTGATGGCGGCGGGGCAGGGCGCAGCGAACGAGCAAGGCCGCGCGCCAGCTTGCGCAGATCAACCCCGCCACCCAGAAGCCTAGCAATCTCGCGCGGGTTCTTGAGCTTTTCGAGATAGCGCGCGCGGATCGCTGCTGGGGGCGGGACGGCATCATCCCCGGCTCCGTCGCCCTGCTCGATCGTCCAGGGGTTCGAGAGCACCAGCCCATCGCATCCCGCGCCGCCCGCCAGCATCAGCGCCGAGGCGGCGTCGCAATTGCCGAAACCGACCACGCGAGTGATCTGCGGGGCCATTGCCCGGAACGCGTCGCGCGCTGCGGCGATATCGCCTGCGCTTTTGCGAAATCCGCGGTTTTCACCTTGGCTGTCACCCACCCCGCGCCGGTCGAACCGGAACACCGGAAACCCGGCGCGGGCGATGCGCGCGGCAAGCTGCGCCTGCCCGCCAAACGCCCCGCTGCGGATTTCATTGCCACCGCTGACGATCAATAGGCCGCAGGTGCCCGGCGCGGTGTCGAGCGTGCCCGCCAGCGTCTGGCTGCCGCAGCCAAAGGTGAGCGGGAGGCGGGTCATGCCAGCGCCTCGATGATGATCGCACCTAGCGCGTCAGCCTGCGCGGCGTCTTCGGCAGGTTCGGCGCGCAGCCACAGGCCGGGGCCGGCGAGTTCTGACTGCGCAATGCCGTGCCGACCGGGGGCAAGGGTGGGCTCCGCTGTCTCCAGCGCCGCAATCATTGCCGCGCCCAGGTGCCAGCCGCTCAGCGTCAGCCCCTCGCTCCGGCCGATCGCTAACAGCTCGTCAGAAGTCTCTGAAATCCCGGCCTCGCGCGCCGCAATGGTGCGGGCGCGGACCATGCCACGCAGCAGTTTGGGGCCGGATTGCGCGGCATAATGCCACCCCGGCAGGCTCGCCGGGGCCAGCAGCGCGCTTGCGCGGATCGCCAGAACATGGGTCGCGGCAAAGCTGGCGGCGGCAATATCGGCGGCCTTGCGCCAGCCTTCCAAGGTCTGATCCGCGAGCGGGGTGAGGCTTTCATTGCAGCCGGGCAGATCGGGTAGAAAGCTGTCGATTCCGGCCGAGTCTAGCCGCCGCATGACCTCGACCGTGAAGCGCCGCAGCTTGTTTGCCTCGTCGAACCATGCGGGCAATATCAGCAGGCGGGATTGGCGTTGGCGGTCGAAGGATACCAGCAGTTCTTCACCCGCAATGCCGCCTCCAAGGGCCGGAATGTTCCACGTGAAACTCACGCAAGCAGGGGCCTAAAGGGGGTCAAGAGGGGGCTGGAGGGGGTCTAGCTTGGCGCGCGCAAACGCTCGCAACCCGCCATAGGTTTCCAGCATCTCGCCATCCACATCGTCATCTTCGATCACGATGCCGAGCCGGTCTTCCATTTCGGTAAGCAGGCCTGCCACGGCCATCGAATCGAGTTCTGGCAAGTGACCAAACAGCCCCGAATCCGCGTCAAACGCTGCTGCCTGCGCCGGATCAAGGCCCAGCACATCGGCGATCAGCGTCTGCAATTGCTGGTCAAGCGCGGCTTCGTCCAATTGGCCATCAATGATTGGCGTGATGCTCATCTGGATACCTTGATCCCTGTCGTCAGGCGTGGCCGCGGGGCTTAGCCATGCGCGCGCGCGGGTGCAAGTATTGCAGGCCTGTCAGCCGCGCAGCCCTGCCAGCATCCGCTTGGCGAGCGGTGCCCAACTGCGCATCTGTGCCGGGTTGAGGCAATCGATGCGGTAGCGCGGGCGAACCTCCTCCATCCAATCGGCCTTGTAGCTTTGATGACCAGTGCCGAAATCGATCAGTTCTACCCGATCGATGTCGATCACATGGGTAAACAATGCCGCGCTCAGGGTGGTGCCCGCCGATAGCGGCTTGTAACTTTCAAGATGGGCGAGCTTATGGATGTAGGCAATTGAATTTTCTACTGTCCAGCATTGTGCTGCCACCGCCACCCCGCCCGCCCGTGCAACGCCCAGCCGCAAGCGCCCCGCCGCGCCTTCGGCCTTCGCAAAGGCGCGCAGCATTGCGGGGTGATCCTCGGCGGGTTTCCAGCTGGCGGCATAGATAGCTTCGTATTCGTCCCACACGCCCGCATCGAAGTAGGTAATAACCTGGGTTTCGACCTTTTTGGCCTTGCGTTTCAGTGTGGTGCGCAATTGACCGGGGCGGCTTTCCCAATATTCGGCAAATCTGCGCCCGCGCACGGGAAGGACATGATTGGTGTCCGATTCCTCGACGCGCACGCGCCACCCCGCCGCGCGAAACGCTTGCGCCAGCCGCCCGGCAGAGCCATCCTCGCCCGGCACGGGTTCGAGCGTGACGCGCCAGCCGCGTGTTTTCAAAGACCGCGCAATCGCGGCCAACAACCGGTCGCCCGCCGCGCCTTCGGGCGCCAGCGCGCGCCAGGTGAAGCTGTACCAGTTGCGCAAGGGGGTGATCCGTCCGCCATCCTCTGTCAAAGCCATCGCCGCGGTGCTTTCGCCGTCGTCGGCAGCGGCGATCAGCGGCGTGATGCCGGTATCTGCGATCAGCGCAAACCACTCCGCCCGGTCAAACGGCGTCGCGCCTGCGCCCGCAGTGAGGGCTTGCAAGACGTTAACGCTATCGTGATACCGCGTTTCGATCACTGAAAGAATGCTCCTGCCGATGCCCACCACGCCCGATCCTTCCCCGCGTCCGCTCGATCACCTGGCCGAACTGGCCGGCGCGGCGGGTCATGGGGAGCGCCCGGCGCTTGTGCTGCGTGATGCCACGCTTAACCACAATCAGTTAAGACAGCGTGTTGCTGAGTTGGCCGGTTGGCTGGCCGAGATGGTGCCGCACAAAGGCGCGCGGGTCGCAAGCTGGGCGGCGAAGGGCGAACTCACCTGCCTGCTGCCACTGGCGGCGTCGCGCGCGGGGCTGGTGCACGTGCCGATCAACCCGCTGCTCAAACGCGCGCAGGCGGCGCATATTCTGGGCGATAGCGGGGCGCGGCTGCTGATCGGCACGGGTTCGCGGATTGCCTCGCTTGAGCCGGGCGATCTGCCATCGGGCTGCGCGGCGCTGGGCGAGGGTGAGGCGCTGGCGGCAGCTGCCAAGGCGGCGCGCGAACTCGGCCCGTCATCGGCTGATCCCGATGATCTGGCAGCGATTCTCTACACGTCGGGTTCTACGGGCAAGCCCAAAGGCGTGATGCTGAGCCATGCCAATATGTGGCTCGGCGCGGTCAGCGTGGCGCATTATCTCGCGCTGGCAGCGGATGATGTGACACTGGCGGTGCTGCCGCTGTCGTTCGATTACGGGCAGAACCAGCTGTTGAGCACATGGTATGCCGGCGGCTGCGTGGTGCCGCTCGATTTCCTCTTCCCCAAGGATGTGGCCAAGGCCTGTGCGAAGCATGGTGTGACCACGCTGGCTGCGGTTCCGCCCCTGTGGGTGCAACTGACCGAGATTGACTGGCCGGTTGAGGCGCGCACACCGCTGCGGCGGTTGACCAATAGCGGCGGGGCGTTGACGGTGGATCTGGTCACGGGTTTGCGCGGGATGTTCCCGGCGGCAAAGCTGTTTGCGATGTATGGCCTGACCGAAGCGTTCCGATCGACTTTCCTTGATCCAGCGTTAGTCGATTCACATCCAACTTCAATGGGTAAGGCGATACCCTTCGCAGAAATTCTGGTTATCAATGATGCAGGCAACATCGCGGCGGATGGCGAGGAGGGCGAGCTGGTTCATTGCGGCCCGCTGGTGGCGCAGGGTTACTGGCAGGACGCCGAGCGGACGGCGGAGCGGTTCAAGCCTGCGCCTGCTGCGTCGACCCATGGTGGCACCGCCGTGTGGTCAGGCGACCGGGTGCGGCGCGATGCTGATGGCTTGCTCTATTTCGCCGGACGGCGCGATGCGATGATCAAGAGCGCGGGCAACCGCATCAGCCCGCAGGAGGTTGAAGAGGCCGCGCTCGGCACCGGACTGGTGGCGGAAGCTGCGGCGATTGGCGTGGCGGATGCGCGGTTGGGGCAGGCGGTGCATCTGGTGGTGCGCGGCGCCGGAAACCTAGGGGGCGAGGATGAGGCGCGCATCGAGCTGCCGATCCGGCTCAAGCGCGAATTGCCCAATTTCATGCAACCGCAGATGATCCACTGGCGCGATGCGATGCCATTGAACCCCAATGGCAAGATTGACCGCACCGCTTTGCAGACTGAACTTACACAGGAATTTTCATCATGAAACCCGTTGGCCCGATCCCTGCCGGTTACGACGCGATTGATGGAGAACTCGCCATCGGCGGGCGGCGCGTCAGCGAATTGGTGGCTGAGGCGGGGCGTACGCCGTTATTCGTCTATTCGCGCGCGCATCTGGACGCCCGTGTGGCCGCATTGCGCGCGGCGCTACCCGCGCGGGTGGGGGTCAATTACGCGGTCAAGGCTAACCCGCATCTCGCGGTGATCGGCCATATGGCGCCGCTGGTTGACGGGTTCGACATTGCCTCGTCGGGAGAACTCGGCCTGTGCGTCGCGGTCGGGATTGATCCCGCGCGCATCAGCTTTGCCGGGCCGGGCAAGCGCGATGATGAACTGGAGGCGGCGATTGCAGTCGGCGTAACGCTCAATTGCGAAAGCGCGGGCGAGGCGGCGCGCGCGCTCGCCATCGGAGAGCGATTGGGCAAGCCCCCGCGCATCGCGATCCGGGTCAATCCTTCGTTCGAACTCAAGGGTTCGGGGATGAAGATGGGCGGCGGAGCCAAGCCATTCGGGGTGGACGCCGATCAGGTGCCCGCGCTGGCCCGCCATGTCATCGCCGCCGGGGCTGAATGGCGCGGGCTGCATATCTTCACCGGCAGCCAGGCGTTGAGCGCAGACGCGATCATCGAAGCGCAGGGCAACGTGCTGGAACTGGCTGCAAAACTGGCTGATAACATCGGCCAGCCCTTACCCAAACTGAACATGGGCGGAGGGCTGGGGATTCCTTATTTCCCCGGCGATACTCCGGTCGATCTGGCGCGAGTCGGCGCAGCGCTGGCCGAGCGGGTGGAGAGCCTGCCTCCGGTGCTGGCCGAAACCGAATTGTGCATCGAACTCGGCCGCTATCTGGTGGGGGAGGCGGGCGTCTATCTCACCCGGATCATTGACCGCAAGGTCAGCCACGGGGTGACTTTTCTTGTAACCGATGGCGGGCTGCATCACCAACTGGCGGCGTCGGGCAATTTCGGCACGGTGGTGCGGCGCAATTATCCTTCTGTGATTGCAACGCGTTATGGTGCTGATCCGACAGAGGATGTCAACATCGTTGGCTGCCTGTGCACTCCGCTTGATCGGCTCGCCGATGCGGCTGCGATGCCCCATGCCGATGTCGGTGATCTGGTCGCAGTGTTCTGCGCCGGGGCTTATGGGGCGACCGCCAGCCCGGCGGCGTTTCTCGGTCACGGCCCGGCGGCGGAAATCCTGGTGTGAAGCGCACAGGGCACGCCGCGCGTTAACCCCGCGCAAATTCGCTGTCCCGGATCGGGATGGGGCCGCATTTGGCGCTCTATAGCTAACATTATATTCACCAATTTCGGCGATTACAGGGCCATAGCGCGGGATCAGGTGTCGCAGGTCGCTCCTGCGGCGTGCACATGGCCCTCGCGATCTTTGGCCAAGGATTTGTGCGTCGATGCTTACTTTCCCTTCTATTCCCCGTCTGGCGACCCTGAGCGTCTCCGCGCTGGCGCTTGCTGCCTGCGCTGCGGGGGGCAAAGAGCTGCCAACTGCCAACTATTCGAGCACCGCTATCGCGCCGAGCGAGGAATACACCATCGGCCCGCTCGACGAGATCACCATCCACGTGTGGCGCAACCCCGAACTTTCCGCCGACAAGGTGCGCGTGCGCCCCGATGGGCGGCTGACGATCCCGCTGGTGCAAGACATTCCGGCGGTGGGAAAAACCGCGACCCAGTTGCAGGATTACATCGCTGGCGAACTGGCGAAATATATCGAACAGCCGATCGTATCGGTGATCGTCAATACACCCGAAGGCAATTTCACCCAGCAGGTGCGGATCATCGGCGCGACCGGGCAACCTGCCTCGCTGCCGTTCCGCGCCAACATGACCGTGCTTGATGCGATGATCGCTGTCGGCGGCTTGAACGAATTTGCCGCTGGCAACCGCGCCAAGCTGATCCGGCTTGATCGCGACAGCGGCGAGCAGGTCGAATATCGCCTGCGCCTGTCGGATCTGATCCGTCGCGGCGATGCGTCTGCCAATGTCCTGTTGATGCCGGGTGATACGATCATCATCCCCGAAAGCCGGTTCTGACGGAGCCGCTGCACCCATGAGCGAGATCTTCGACGAACTGCGCGCGGCGCTGTGGTCGGTTTGGCACCGGCGCTGGATCGCGATTGCGACCGCCTGGGGCGTGTGCCTGCTGGGCTGGCTGGTGATCGCGATGATCCCCAATTCGTATGAATCCAAGGCGCGCGTTTACGTCGATGTGCAGGATGTGCTGTCCAAACAGCTCGGCATTGCTGGCGACGGCAAGGAAGAGATCATGCGCGTGCGGCAAACTTTGTCGAGCGCCAAGAACCTCGAGAAGGTGATCACTGCCACCCGGCTTGGTGAAGGCATTACCGAACGCGGCGCGCTGGACACCGCGATTGCCGAGCTGGAAAAGAAGGTCAAGGTGACGAGCGAGCAGGATAACCTGTTCGAAATCACCGCCCAAATC
>PHEL01000193.1 GCA_002842925.1 Alphaproteobacteria bacterium HGW-Alphaproteobacteria-14 | reverse complement strand
GGTCAGCGACCTCGTGCCCGTCTTCGATGAGCCATTCGACAAGCTCGGCTTTGAGCGCGATGGCGGCGTGGTCAGAGGCTATGGCGATACGCATGCAAGCCACATAGGCGCTGGGGCAGCGATTCTCCACCCCCAGAGGGGAGCTTTTCGACGAAATCGCTGATGCGTGCGAGACATGAAAAACCCCGCCGAAGCGGGGTGTTTCATTATTACTGATCCAAAAACGACCGCATCTTGCGCGACCGGCTCGGATGCTTGAGCTTCCTCAGCGCCTTGGCTTCGATCTGCCGGATGCGCTCGCGCGTCACGCTGAACTGCTGGCCGACTTCCTCCAGCGTGTGGTCGGTGTTCATCCCGATGCCGAAGCGCATCCGCAGCACGCGTTCTTCGCGCGGGGTGAGCGACGCCAGCACGCGGGTGACGGTTTCCTTGAGGTTCGCCTGGATCGCGGCGTCCACGGGAATGATCGCGTTCTTGTCCTCGATGAAATCGCCGAGGTGCGAATCTTCCTCGTCCCCGATGGGGGTTTCAAGGCTGATCGGCTCCTTGGCGATCTTCATCACCTTGCGCACTTTTTCAAGCGGCATCGACAGGCGCTGCGCCATTTCCTCCGGGGTCGGCTCGCGGCCTTCCTCGTGGAGGAACTGGCGCGAAGTGCGCACCAGCTTGTTGATCGTTTCGATCATATGCACCGGAATGCGGATGGTGCGGGCTTGATCCGCGATTGAACGGGTGATCGCCTGCCGGATCCACCATGTCGCGTAGGTGCTGAACTTGTAACCCCGGCGGTATTCGAACTTGTCGACCGCCTTCATCAGCCCGATATTACCTTCCTGAATAAGATCAAGGAATTGCAAGCCACGGTTGGTGTATTTCTTGGCGATCGAAATCACCAGACGCAGGTTCGCTTCGACCATTTCCTTCTTGGCAATGCGCGCCTCGCGCTCGCCCTTCTGCACCATGTTGACGATGCGGCGGAATTCGGTGAGGCTCATGCCCGTCTGCGCGGCGATATCAGCGATTTCGGCGCGGATGCGCTCAATCGCGGCGTCCTCGCGCTCGGCGAAGGCAGCCCATTTCTTGTCCTTCTTGGCGCGTTCCTTGATCCAGCCATCGTCCATCTCGTTGCCGACATAGGCATTGAGAAAGTCGATCCGCTTGACCTTGTGACGTTCGGCCAGCCGCAGCATCTGTCCGCCCAGCGTGGTCAGGCGGCGGTTGAAGGCATAGAGATTGTCCACCAGAAATTCGATCTTGGTCGCGTGGAACTGCACGCTTTCGACCTCGGCGGTAAGGTCTTCGCGCAAGGTTTCGTATTTCTTTTCCTTGCCGGCGGGGAAATCATCGCCCTCCGCCAGAGTTTCGACCCGGTCGCGCTGCAGCCGCTCAAAATCCTTGAACAGCTTGGTGATGCGAGCAAAGGTTTCCAGCGCCTCGGGCTTCAGCGCGGCTTCCATCTGCGCGAGGGAGAGGGTGTTGTCTTCCTCCTCTTCCTCTTCGCGTTTGGGGCGGCCCTCGCCATCCTCGTCATCGTCGTCGGATGCTTCCGGCTCGTCCTCGACCTCATCGTCCTCGCGGATGGTCGGGCCGGCGGTCGCTTCGGAGATTTCGCCGTCGTCGTCGTCGTCCTCGGCGCCCTCAGCCAACTTGTCGGCGGGTGGTTCCTTGGACAGCATCGCGTCCAGATCAAGGATTTCGCGCAGTTGCATATCGCCATTGTTCAGCGCTTCGGACCACTGGATGATGGCGTGGAAGGTGATCGGGCTTTCGCACAGGCCCATGATCATCATGTCGCGCCCGGCCTCGATCCGCTTGGCGATGGCGATTTCGCCTTCGCGGCTGAGCAGTTCGACCGCGCCCATTTCGCGCAGGTACATCCGCACCGGATCATCGGTGCGTTCGCCGGTTACGAGCTTTTTGTTGCCCGCGCGCGCGTCCTTGCTCGGGCCTTTTTTGTCGCTGTCATCATCGTCGTCGTCGTCGTCATCGTCATCGGCGATACCTTTGACCTCGGACTCCTCGCCATCGGATTCAGCCTCGGCATCCTCGTCATTTTCGACGATCTGCACGCCCATTTCACTGAGCGCGGTCTGGACATCCTCGATCTGATCGGGGCTCATCTCGCCCGATGGCAATGCCTCGTTCAGCTCGTCATAGGTGACATAGCCGCGCTTCTTTGCCTTGCTGATCAGCTTCTTGATCGAAGCCTCGTTGAGATCGATCAGCGGGGCATCTTCTTTTTCGGCCATATTTCAATATCAATCCGTTGCCCGGCGGTTGCGCGTTGTGTGGTCGCGCGGTGCCGCCCGTTAATCCCATAACCGCTGTTCAGGCGGTGTTTTCACCCGTCGCCAGCGGAGCCGCTTTGCGACGTCCAAAGGCTTTGAGGCGTTCTTCAATTGCACTGAGCTGCGCGCGCAAACGGGTCTGTTCGACAAACGACCCTTCCGGATCATTGTCGAAACGGGCAATGGTGGCCGCAAGCGCAGCCTCCAAGGCTGGTTTTTCGACCAGCAGCGACACAGCTTCAGCCAGTTCCTCGCACGCGGCGCCGGGATCATGGCCTTCATCAAGGAAGGCGTAGCGGATATCTGCCGGCGGGGCAGGTTGACCTTGCGCGCTGCATATGGCGAGTGCGCCGTCCGAATCAAGCGTTTCTGCAAGTTCGAACAGCGATTCGATCAAAGGTGCGGCTTCGCGGTCATGCCGGGCGAGGCGCGACAGTGCCTCGGCATGGCGGGATATCTC
>PHEL01000192.1 GCA_002842925.1 Alphaproteobacteria bacterium HGW-Alphaproteobacteria-14 | reverse complement strand
CCAGCCATCACAAACCTCCTTCGGCTCGCGACTCTGAATCAGAAAATCAGCCCCAGGGGAATCCCCTTAATGAGTCAGGATCAATGGGACTTGGTATAAGGTCAGACCCTAATTAAGAACGCATACAAATTACGGGCAGCGCGCGTCGCGGATCGGGGCCGCGTCGGTGCGGGTGTTCCACGTGCCATCGGGCGCGCGGTATTTTTCACCCGGAGAAGTGCGCGCGACGGCCTGGCATCCGGCAGTCAGCGCATAGGCTTCAAGCGTGGCGTTGTTTTCCTTTGCCTTTTCGGCATAGACTGCGCGGCGCTTGATGTTGATGTCATCAACCAGCCGCTGCAACGTTGGATCGGAGGCACCGACGATTCCGAGGTATCCGTCGGCCTGTTCGCCAACCTTGCCTGCAGCGCGCGCGGCGGCATAGGCAGGATCGCGCTGCGCCAGCGCCGGTCCGGCGGCAAGGCCGAACACCGTCAGCGCGGCGATTCCGGCGAGCATTGCATTGCGCATCATCATTTCTCCTGGTCGCGGCATCTTCCGGTTCAGAAGATGTCCGCGTTCTCATCAATCGTATTGGCGGCGTCTTGCGCCAGCCGGTAAATCACTTCCTGCCGGATGTTGATGTTAAGCTCGATCACGATCGGTTCGTCCGGGGCGGCGATATTGATGCAGCCACCCAGCCCTGCCGAAAGGATCGCAGCCCCGACCATCATCGCCCGGCGTAAACGTCCTGTGTCTTGCCGCGTCATCCGCGCTTGCCCTCCCCGTATTGCGTTCGGGGATGTGCCAGCGCGCGCTGTTGCGGTCAATTCGATGTGCGTCATGGCTGATCTTCGCTTTCAGGAAGTTGAACGGGTTTTGCAGCAGGATTGGCAGGCACGAACCGGCCATTTTCGGCCTTGAGCAGCCCACGATCGACCGGATTGCCGAGGAAATCGACATCCCATAACGATCGCACCATGGTGGCCAGTTCGTAGAAATTTTCCGAATAGACGTTGACCTTGAACCGGATCGGCAGCTTTGCCAGACGGCGGGTCACAAAGTTCTGGCTGGTGCCTTCACCCTGCCGCACTCCGTCAAAATCGAAATTGGTGATAATCTCACCCGCCAGATCGCCGTTCAGGCCGACGCTCATTTGCCGGTAATCGAGCGAGCGCAGCGCCGAAAAGGCATAATTGCCCATCGCGCCGAGGTCTTCGTAGGTGAGTTCGCCAATATAGGCGACATTACCGCCGGGCGCGCGACTGACCAGCAGTCCGCCGACGATCCGGCCATTGCCATCGGTATCAAACACGATCGGCACCGTGCCATCAAAGGTGCCGGTCGCGCCGAGATTGGTGAGTTCCATCTGCGCCACAAAAGTGGCGGCATCCAGTCCGATAATCTCGAAGGTGTAGCGCCGTTCTTCGGGCTGGCTGAAATCCATCGCCAGCGGGCGCATCCGCAATTCGCCGCCCATGAACGGGAAGCGCGCGTCTTCGAGATTGAGCAGCGTGCCGTCCTTGACCTCAAATTGCACGGTGCCGTCCAGCACCTCGATCCCCGGATTGATCGCGGCGATGCGCAAGCGCTGATCGGGAGCGGTGGTGAGGTTGAGCAGGTCGGTGAACCGCACCTCGCCCGCAAGTCCCCGAACCGGGCCGAAAGCTGCGGCGAAATTGACCCCATCGCTGGCGAAGGTGCCGTGGCTGGAGATATTATCGCCGTTCCAGTCAATCTGCCCCGCACCGCTGACCGTGCCATCGGCAAAAGCAATCACGCCTTTGGCAAGATATGACAGGTCTTCGGGCTGGAGGCGTTTATCGAACACGATGCCGGGAACAGATAGTCGTGCCGTGCCGCTCGCTGTGTCAAGTTGGTGGATAATTGCCACCGATGTCACGGGTTTGTCTGACGCGGGGTGGCGCAGCGTCGCATCGGCGGTGATCGCGTTGCCATCGAACAACAGGCTCGCCCCGCGCGCAATAAGCGGTTCGAACCGGGGTCCGCTTTCAGTCACGCGGTCGGTCAGGGTAAACGCGCCTTCGCCCACCCGCAGCACGCCATCGGCAAATGACCAGCGCCCCGCCAGCGCGCCGATATCGAGCGGGACGACCTCCATCTGCGCCGCGCCGCCCGAAAATTCGCCGCTGATTTCGCCTGCCAGACTGCCGGTGAGGGAGGCCGCGGACAGGCGGATTTCGCTGCCCGGCGCGCCGATCTGCGCCGCCAGCGCGGTAATCGCGAAGGGAGCAGGGTAGCGCAGCATCACCGCATCAGCGGCAAGGTTTGCCGGGCTATCGCCAAGGGTGCCAGCAACGGCGAGTTTCCCGGTGCTGGCGGCCAGCCTGAGATCGGAATCATAGGCCAGCATTGGTCCGCCGCCATTGGGGCACAGCGTGATCACCTGACCAGCAAGCCGCAATCCGGACATTGCCAGCGCGCCGAACCGCACCGGCATACAGCGTGTACCCACCGCAAGCCCGCCCTGCACCGACCAGGCTCCCTCCAGCGGCAATGCGAGGTCAGTCACGCCGCCCCCAGGCAAATCGCCGCTCGCGGTGATCACCCCGGCAAAGTCGATGGCACCGCCGCGCATCTGCCGCAGCGTCAAACGCGGGATTGCCAGCCGGTTCGCGCCGACCGCGTAATCCGCCATTGCCAGCCGCAGCGTCCAAGCGCCACCGGCCTCCTGCTCTATCCTGCCATTGATGCTGGGCAGGTCTTCTCCGCCCGCAAGGATATTGCCGCGCAGCCCGGAAATCCCCTCATCAGCAATCCCG
>PHEL01000031.1 GCA_002842925.1 Alphaproteobacteria bacterium HGW-Alphaproteobacteria-14 | reverse complement strand
CAGCCATCACAAACCTCCTTCGGCTCGCGACTCTGAATCAGAAAATCAGCCCCATGGGAATCCCCTTAATGAGTCAGGATCAATGGGACTTGGTATTAGGGGGGTCAAGATGGGGTCTGGCAGGGGTCAAGCAACCGCTGCGGGAATAGGGTTTGTGCTCGCCAGAACATCTTCGGTGATGCGCCTGATGTTCACCTTGGCTTTCAACCGTGCGCCCAGCAATGCGGTGCCCGAAACCTTGCGCTGCACGTCATCAGCCACGGTCGGGGCGTTCCATTTGCGAAAGGATTTGTGCGCCAACGGCTGGTGCGCGGCTGCCTTCCATCTGAAATGGAGAGTGCCAGCGCAGACGCAATTAGGAAATGCAAAGTCCGCCATCGACCGGAAGGCATTGCCCGGTGATGTAATCGGAATGCGATGAAGCAAAGAACACCGCCAGCCCTTCCAGACCGGCGTGATCGCCCGGACGGCGCAGCGGGATGCGTTTGGCCATCCATTCGCCAAAACGCGGATCGGCTTTCACGGTAATGTCGGTCTCGTAAAACCCGAAAAGCAGCGCGTTGGCGGTGATCTGGTGGCGCGCCAATTCAAACGCTGCGGCGCGGGTAAGACCGTTCAATGCCGCCTTCGATGCCGCGTAATCGGATGACCGGTTGACCCCCATGATCGACTGGCCCGATGATGTCGCGATCAGCTTGCCGCCGGGGTCGCCAGACTTGGCGCGGTCTATCATGTGGCGGGAGGCATGCTTGTAAACCAGCGCCGCGCCGCGGGTGTTGATCGCCATCGTCTGATCCCAGCCTTCGGCGGTGATATCGGGAATGGCCGTGCCCGCGCCCGAAATCCCGGCATTGGCGAAGCAGATATCCACCCGGCCCAACGCCTCGATCGTCGCGGCCATCGCGGCTTCGATGCCGGGTTCATCGCCAATGTCGCAGGTGAGCGCAATCACCTCGCCTTGTCCGAGTGCGTTCAGTTCGACGCGCGCAGCCGCGTTCTTGGTGGCATTGCGCGCCCAGATCGCGACGTTCGCCCCCGCCTTGGCCAACCCGCGCGCCATCGCCAGGCCCAGCCCGCCATTGCCGCCCGTAATAATGGCCGTCCGGCCCGTCAGATCGAACATTTCCATGGCGCGCTTGGTGGCGCAAACGGCGCAGTCTCGCAAGGCTTGCTGCTAACCGGGTGGAGCATCCCGCAAGCTGACGGTTGGAGCGTTTGCGATGAATTAACCAACGCGACCTAAGGTTAACCGCAGTTCCCGTTCGGATTTGCGCGCTTCATGATCAGATCACTGCAATCAACAGTAGACTACCTGCGGCGGGCCTTCGGCTTTGCCGGCGATGACTTTGCAGTACTGAAGGGCGAACTCGTCCGCAATTCTGGCGCGGCGCTCCTCCGGCGCAAGCGCGCCAAGGTGGCGGGTTTTGCGATCCTGTTCGGGCTGGTGTCATCAGCGATCGAACTGCCGTTGCCCGCCGAAGACCTGTATCGCGCGATGCGGGCGGAAGTCAGGTCAAGGCCCGCGCCGCAAGACGTTGCGATGATTGCGATCGACGACAAGACACTTAATGCGTTCGAGCGGGCGATGCCGTCGCGCGCGGATGACAGCCGCCTGATCGACACGCTGATTGCATCCGGGGTGGAAAGAGTCGCATTCGACCGTGCTCACGCTGATCCGGAAAGTCCGAAAGCTGATGCGTTGTTTGCCCAGACCCTTGCCCGCCACAAGGGCAAAGTCTGGCTCGGCTTCTCGCCCCGGCATGAATTCGGGTCCCAGGCCATTGAAGAGATTGCCCCGCGCCCCGCGTTCCGCGAACAGGCGCAACTTGCGGCGATGAACGGAATTGGCGCGCCGTTCGGCTTTTCGGTTGCCTTGCCTACCAGCGTTAATCTCAACGGAACGAAGCATCCGTCGCTTTCTGCGGTGTTGGGGGAATATAATGGACCAGACCGTAGATACCGTCCGGATTATGCGTTCAATCCTGATTCGATTCCGACATATAGTTACATTGATGTTCTGAATGGCAATGTTCCCTCTTTGGCGCTGGACGGCAAACGCGTTATCATCGGTGAAAGTTTCTATGAATCAGCGGATTACTATCTAATGCCCATGCGTGACGGGCGCGTGCCCGGTGCCTATTTCCACATCATGGGCGCACATACGCTCAAGCGCGGGGTGCCGGTTGATCTGATGTGGTATCCGGCGCTGCTGGTTGCCGGGCTGGCGATCATGGCGCAGGTTCTGGCGAATTCGAAATCGTCGCGCGCGCTGGTGGTTTCGGCAGGCGGATTGCTCACCGTGCCGCTGGTGCTCGACGAATTCGGCGTCAATATTGATGTGATGTCAGCGCTGCTGGCCATGCTGGCAGCCGGCATCGGGTTTCGGCGCATCGCCCGCAAATATTACAGCCACGATGTTGATGCGATGAGCACTTCTGCGTTGAGTTCCGATCAGGTCAGCGCCGGGCGCGATGTCTATGCGCTCAAGATCGCCAGCCTTGCCGAAATGTCGGAAGAATGGACTGCGCGCGAACTGGGCGAGTTCGTCGGCACGCTGATCGCCTATATCAAAGGGCCGGGCGAAGCGGGCGATGTTGCGTTTGATCGGGACGTTCTGGTGTGGCTGGCGCCGCGGATGGATACTGCCAGTCTTGAACGCCATGCCGATGGCCTTGCGCTGATGCTCAAAACCGCGATCAGCCATGATTGGCAATCGGCAAGCAGTGCGCCGGCGTTGGGGATCGACACCAATTATGAACTGCCACTTGGCCAGCGTATCAAGAAAGCGATGCAGGCGGCTGAGGAAGCCGCATCGCGCGGCGCGCGGTTTATCATCAATGATCCCGCCTATCTCGAAGCCCGCAATCAGCGGGTTGGATTGCTGCGGGTGCTGGAAAAAGGGCTGCGTGATCGCAACATCGGGGTGGCTTACCAACCAAAGGTCGATCTGCTCACCGGCCGGATTGTCGGCGCGGAAACACTGATTCGCTGGCAGCCTGATGGCAAGGAGTGGGTCAATCCGCAGGAACTGGTGCTTGCCGCCGAAGCGGGCGATCGTATCAACGAATTGACGCTGGTGGTGATGGAAGCCGCGCTGGTTGACGGCAAGAAAGCGATTGCGCTTGATCCGGACTTCAAACTGGCAGTCAACATGTCAGCCAAGAGCCTGAGCGATACGCATCTTATGTTCGACATCATGACGATGCTGGGCCGCCATGCGTTCCCGCCGGGCAACCTCACGCTTGAACTGACCGAAACGGCCAAGCTGGAAGACGAACGAATCGCGCCGCAGATCGCCGCGCTCAATCAGCGCGGGATCAGTCTTTCGATCGATGATTTCGGCACCGGGCAATCAAACCTCGAATATATCGAGAAGCTGCCCAGTTCCGAACTCAAGATCGACAAGCGCTTCGTGCAGAACATGGCGACATCTGAAGAAAGCCGCGCGGTGGTGCGCGCCACAATCGAAATTGCGCACGCACTGGGCAAGGTGGTGGTGGCCGAAGGGGTCGAGGATCAGGCAGTCGCTGCGACCTTGCGCGCAATGGGCTGCGATCATGCGCAGGGGTATCTGTTTGCACGGGCAATCACGATGCCAGAACTGCTGTCGATGATGGGCGGCGGGAGAATCGTAGTTAACGGTTGATTATGGTTAATTTTATGTTAAAACGCTCCTACAGCATTTGGCGCTGACAGGAGAAAATTTATGTGGGGCTACTTCTCGATTCTCTTCGGCACTCGCTAAGTCGGCGTCGGAAGAGTTAGTAAAAAGCCTCGGGAAACCGGGGCTTTTTTCGTTTTGGGGCCGAATTTCAGCACAAATCGCGGCTCTTGTGCCGCGTGCTGCGAATCGGTGCGGGGCCGAATCAGTGCGGGGCCGAATCGGCCTGATGATTCGCCACCACAAAATTTCAGCACCGGCCGTGGGTTTTCAACGCTCTGAGGCCCGACGCATGGGCTTGGGGATTGCTCCTCGCTTGCAGCGTGACGGCGGCGGCGGCCTGCGCTATCCCCTGCACCGCCCATGCTGACCCGCCTTTCAATCCGCAATATTGTCCTAATCGAAGCGCTCGATCTCGATTTCGCGCGCGGGCTGGGCGTGCTGACGGGGGAGACGGGGGCAGGCAAGTCGATCCTGCTCGATGCGCTCGGGCTGATCCTGGGCGACCGGGCGGAAACATCGCTGGTGCGCGCCGGAGAGGACAAGGCGAGCGTCACCGCCAGTTTTGAATTCGCCGCGCTGCCCGCGCCCATCGCCGCCGCGCTGGATGAGGCGGAGATCGCCATCGAACCGGGCGAACCGTTGCTGATCCGGCGGCAGGTGAAGGCGGATGGGGGGTCAAAGGCCTTTATCAACGATCAACCTGCCAGCGTTGCACTGCTGCGCGACCTCGCACCGGCGCTGGTTGAACTCCACGGCCAGCATGATGATCGCGGGCTGGTCAACCCGCGCGGACACCGGATGCTGCTGGATCGTTATGCGGGCACCGATGTGGCGGGGATGGAACGCGCTTTTGCCGTCTGGGCGAGGGCCGAAGCGCAGCTTGCCGAAGCGCGCGGCGCGGTTGAACAGGCCAAGGCGGATCAGGACTTGCTGATCGCACATCTGGCGGAGCTGGCTGCGCTGGAACCGGTCGCAGGCGAAGAAGCGCGCCTCGCCGCCACCCGCGCCGATATGCAGAAGGGCGAGCGGCTGGCGGGTGATCTCGAAACGCTGCGCCATTTGTGGGAAGGTTCGGATTCGCCGCTCGCCGCCTTGCGCGTGGCTGCGCGCAAGCTGGATCGGATCGCTGGCGAACACGCACTGCTGACCGAGGCGCTCGCTGCGCTTGACCGGGCGGTGATCGAAGCAGGGGAGGCGGAGGACAAGCTGCAAGCCGCTGCCGAGGCGCTGCTGCACGATCCCAACGCCCTGGAAAACGCGGAAACCCGGCTTTTCGAACTGCGCGCCGCCGCTCGCAAGCATCGCTGCGAGGTGGATGACCTGCCCGAATTGATGCGCACTATGCGCAGCCGACTCGATGCGATCGAGGGCGGGGAGGCGCAGTTGGACGCGTTTGAAGCCGCCACCAAGGAAGCGCGCATCGCTTACGTCGCGACCGCCCAGAAGGCGCACGCGGCGCGAGTGGCGGGCGCAGCGAAACTGGACGCAGCGGTGGCGTCGGAGCTTGCGCCGCTCAAACTCGACGCCGCACGGTTCCTGACGCAAGTAACGCCGCTGCCCGAAGACCGCTGGGGCGCGAGCGGGATGGACGCGGTCGAGTTTCTCATTTCCACCAACCCCGGCGCGGATTTTGCGCCATTGGGCAAGATTGCGTCGGGCGGGGAATTGTCGCGCTTTATCCTCGCGCTCAAGGTCGCTTTGGCAGAGCAGGGCGGCGCGGCGACGATCATCTTTGACGAAATCGACCGCGGCGTGGGCGGGGCGGTGGCGAGCGCCATAGGAGAACGCCTCGCGCGGCTGGCAGCGCAGGAAGGCCAATTGCTGGCGGTAACGCACAGCCCGCAGGTGGCAGCGCGCGGGAGCCAGCATTACCTGATTGCCAAGGCATCAAGCGGGATCGTGACCAAGACCAGTGTGGTGCTGCTCGACAGCGCCGGACGGCAGGAAGAGATCGCGCGGATGCTATCCGGGGCCGAAGTGACGCCTGAGGCGAGAGCGCAGGCGGATAGGCTGCTGGAGGGGGTGTGATGGAGGATTCAACTCAGATCGCTTTGCGTGCGTCTGAGGGACTGCCGACATTGCGCTTTGGTCGCCGGACAGAGAAGATCGTTGCTACCGAAAGGGAGTATCTGTTCTCAGTCTCCAAGAGTGTTGCCCGAAAGATGTTTCCGGCTGAGGTTGCAATCAACATGGACTACGCCAACCGGGGAGCGGAAGTATCGTCAAGAACCGTTTGGGTGAAGTTCAGCTTCATGTTCGGGGCTCAAGTCTATGTTCATGGCTTTTGCGAGCATCGCAAAAAGGACCGCACTTTTAGGCTGACCAGAGCAACTAAGTTGGCACTGAAAGGCTCGCCTCCCGATCATGGAAGTGATGTGCGCTCGATATCCGAGGCATTGGGCATTGGTCAAAGCTTTGACCTGCTAAGTGCTTCGGATTTTTTCGTTCCAGGTGACCTGTGGGGAGACTTGCGTCGTCCGCTCGCAATTCTACGCAAGAAGATGCTCGACAAATCTACCTCGAAAGCGCAACGTTATCCTATACTCTTTGGGTTCTGTTTCAGTAGCTTGAAGAATGATCGACGCATCTTGACGCCAACGGCGGGCATGGCGACAGGTGCGTGTATTCTGATTGATCGAACAGATCTGAAACATTTCGACTGGAAAGCTGAGTTCGCTGCCATCAGAAGAGGGCGTTTTGACAAGTTTGCGTTTCAGGAGGCTTTAGCTTGTATAGACCGAACCAAAGCACCTCTGCCAACGTTTGGGTCGTAACGTTGTGACCCGCCTCCTCCCCATCTTCTTCCTCGCCGCAGCCTGCACTCCCGCCACCCCCGCGCCTGAAGCCGCTGCGCCCGCTGTGCAACCAAACAACGCGACCTATGGCACTGACGCCAACCTCGCGCCGTCGACGCCCGACGCTATCCTGCGCTACTTCGATCATCCGCGCGGGTTTGCTGAATTGCGCCTGCCGCAAGGCTCAGGCCCATTCCCGCTGGCGGTGATCTATCATGGCGGGTGCTGGAAGACCGGGATCGCCATCCAAGCGTATATGGCCCCGCTCGCCACGCGCTGGCAGAGCCTCGGCATCGCCACGCTCAATGTCGATTACCGCGAGGTGGGTGACGGCGGCGGTTGGCCGGGGTCTTTCGAGGATTGGGCGGCCTCGGCACGGCTGATCGACGAGGTGGCGGCGCGCTATCCGGTTGACCGCGCGGCGGTGACGCTGGTCGGCCATTCGGCGGGCGCTCTGCCGGCGCAGTGGCTGGCGAGCCGGCAGGGTGCGGACGGGCCGGTGGGCGCGCGCGATCCGCTAATGGTGCGCGCGGCAATCGTGCTCGACGGGCCAGGCGATGTCGGGGCGGAACGGCCTGCCTTCGATGCGCTGTGCCAGTTTTCGGCGGTCGATCCCTTCATGGGCGGCGAGCCAATGCGCTTTCCCGAACGCTACAAGGCGATCTCGCCTTACGCCGCCACACCGCAGCTGGCCGAACTGCTGTTCGTGCAGGCGAAGCTGCCCGCGCCGTCCTCGGCAACGCTCGGTGCGATCCGGGCAGGCGGCGCGCAGGTTGCGGTGCATGAGAACGCAGGCGCGAGCCACTTTGCGATTATCACCCCCGGTAATCCCGTTTACGAGGCCAACGAAGCGGCGATGTTGGCTGTGGTGAAGGGCGAGTAACAACGCGATGAATGACCCCGCCAACCTCTCCGAAGCCGAAGCCGCCAATGAATTGATGCGGCTGGCCCGCGCCATCGCGCGGCACGACCGCCTGTATCACGCTGAGGATACCCCGGAGATTTCCGACGCCGAATACGACGCGCTCGTTCGCCGCAATGCCGAATTGGAAACAGCGTTTCCGCATCTGATCCGCGAGGATTCTCCGTCACGCAAGGTTGGCCATGCCGTCGCTGCCTCGCCGCTCGGCAAGGTTGCGCACGAGGTTCGGATGATGAGCCTCGACAATGCTTTCAGCCCCGAGGAGGTGGCCGATTGGCTGGCGCGGATGCGGCGGTTTTTGAACCTGCCCGACAGCGCGCCGCTGGCTTGCACGGCAGAGGACAAGATTGACGGGCTGTCATGCTCGCTGCGCTATGAAAATGGCGTTCTGGTGCGCGCCGCGACGAGGGGCGATGGACAGGTGGGTGAGGATGTGACCGCCAATGTCGCTCACATTGCCGACATCCCGCAAAATCTGCCAGTTGGTGTGCCCGCCATCTTCGAAGTGCGCGGGGAGGTCTATATGGAAAAACAGGCTTTTACCGCACTTAATGCTGCGCAGCATGAGGTGGGGGGCAAGCTGTTTGCCAACCCGCGCAATGCGGCGGCGGGATCGCTGCGTCAAAAGGATGCGAATGTCACCGCCAGGCGTTCCTTACGGTTCTGGGCGCATGGCTGGGGCGCGGCGTCGGAGGTTCCGGGCGCTACTCAGAGTGATGTCGTGGCAATGCTCAAGGCGTGGGGCTTTCCGATTTCACCGCTGTTCACGCGGATCGAAGGCGGGGTGGATGATCTGGTTGCGCATTTCAACGCCATCGGCGCGGCCCGGCCCGATCTGCCCTATGATATTGACGGGGTGGTCTACAAACTCGACCGGATCGACTGGCAGGAACGGCTAGGCTTTGTCGCCAAAGCCCCGCGTTGGGCACTGGGGCACAAGTTCCCGGCTGAACGCGCAGAAACCACCGTCGAAGCCATCGACATTCAGGTTGGGCGCACCGGCAAGCTGACCCCGGTCGGGCGCTTGGCCCCGGTGCTGGTCGGCGGGGTGACGGTCACCAACGTCACGCTCCACAACCGCGACGAGATCGCGCGGCTTGGCCTCAGGGTCGGCGACCGCGTGGTGATCCAGCGCGCGGGCGATGTGATCCCGCAAGTGGTCGAAAACCTGACGCGGGACGATGCGCGCGCGGCGTTTGCTTTCCCTGATCACTGTCCCGAATGCGGTAGCGAGGCGGTGGCCGAAGACGGCGAGGTTGATGTGCGCTGCACCGGCGGGCTGATCTGCCCGGCCCAGCGCACCCAGCGGCTGGAACATTTCGTCAGCCGCAAGGCATTGGATATCGAAGGGCTGGGGGAGAAAACCATCGCGCAGTTCTTTGCGCTGGGGTGGCTGGAAAGCCCGGCTGATATATACCGGCTCCGGCAGCGGCGAGGCGAGATTCTCAGCCTTGAAGGCTGGCAGGAGAGGTCGGTCGACAACCTGCTCGCCGCGATTGAGGCCAAGCGCGCGCCCGATGCGGCGCGGCTGCTGTTCGGCCTCGGCATCCGCCACGTTGGCGAGGTGACGGCGCGGGATTTGATGAAGCATCTGAACGCGCTACCGGCACTGCGGGCGCTTGCCGAACGTGCCCATGCGGGTGACGCCGACGCAGTGGCCGAACTCACCGCAATCGGCGGCATCGGCCCCTCGGTAGTCGAAGCGCTCGGCGATTTCTTCCACGAACCGCACAATGTCGCGGTCTGGGCGGACATCCTCAGCCAAGTCACCCCGCCGCGATATGAGGTCAAGACCGTTGCCAGCCGGGTTGCGGGCAAGATCGTGGTGTTCACCGGCAAGCTTGAAACCATGAGCCGCGACGAGGCCAAGGCGCAGGCCGAGCGCCTCGGGGCCAAGGCGGCGGGCAGCGTCAGCGCCAAGACCGATCTGCTGGTGGCCGGGCCGGGCGCGGGATCGAAGCTGAAAAAAGCGGCCGAACTCGGCATCGAAACGATGGACGAGGCGGGCTGGGCGGCGATTGTTGCCGAGGCACTGGGGAACTGATGGATTTGCTGCGCGAACTTCATCCGCAAGCCCTGCGTATCGCCACTCTGCTGCGGGCGCGGGGCGAGAAAGTCGCGGTTGCCGACGGGGCGACCGGTGGATTGATCGCTGCAACGCTACTGACCGTTCCCGGCGCGCTCGACTTTTTCGTGGGCGGCGGGGTGGTTTATTCCTTCCGTGCGCGCGACGTGCTGTTCGCGCTGCCGCGTGATGCGTTCAAGGGTATGCGCGGGGCAAGCGAAGATTATGCGCTGCTGCAGGCCCGCGCGATCGCTTCCAATTTCCACGCCGAATGGGGGCTGGCGGAAAGCGGCTCGGTTGGCGGATCGGCGCACCCCAGCGGCGCGCCAGCGGGGCGCAGCGTGGCAGCGCTGGTCGGGCCGGATGGCGACCATACGCGGCTCATCGAAACCGCATCTGATAACCGCATTGCCAACATGGCGGCATTTACCCGCAATGCGCTCGATCTGCTGGAAACGGCGCTGTTGGCCTAGCGCGACCTTCTCCGCCGCAGCCACAATATCGCCCAATCGCCGCGCTGCATACGGGCCGCCATGCGGAAGCCTGCGCGGTGCATCGCGCGCCTGACTGCGGCTTCCTGTTCGCCCGCAAGCAATCCGGCGAGTAGCAGGCTGCCCCCCGCCGCGACCGCCCGTGCGAAATCGGGCGCGAGTTCCACCAGCGGCCCGGCAAGGATGTTGGCGATCAGCAGGTCATATGGCCCGCGCACCTGGATCAGCGGATCGTCCATCCCGTCGGCCACCACCATCACTGCCTCGCCAGCGCGGGGGCCGAGCGGGATGCCATTCAATGCCGAGTTTTCCTCGACCACCGGCACGCACACCGCGTCGATATCTGTCAGCGTCACTTTGGCGCGCTGCCACAGGGCGAGCGCGGCAAAGCCGAGCAGGCCGGTGCCGGTGCCGATATCGGCGATGTTGCGCGCCACCATGCCGCTGGCCTTCATGTCGCTCAGCATTTCGAGGCACCCGGCGGTGGTGCGGTGCTGCCCGGTGCCAAACGCCTGGCTGGCGGGAATTACAAAGTCGATGGCTTGCGGGTCGGCGGGATAATCGGGCGTGTGGACGTGGAACCGCCCGGCTCGGATCGGGGTGACATTGTGCTGGCTCAACGTCACCCAGTCTTGCGGGGCGAGTTCCTCGACGGTGAGTTTGGGCGCCCCACTTTCTGACGCGGCCGCGAACAACCCGGAGAGCGCGTCCTTTTGAGACTTGCCGGGTTTGCGCGGATACCAGCCTTCCAGCACCCAATCGTCTGGCCTGTCCTCCGCCACTTCGCGCCCCGCGATCACCAGTTCAAAGTCCCAGTCGTCGATCAGATCATGGGCAAGCAGCGCCGCCTGCACCACGAGCTTTGGGGCGTGGAGCGACAATTTCCAGGTGGTCATTGCGCCGCTGCTTCCTTGGCGAGCCGATCATCAATCGCCCTGTTCTTGCTGGCGGCGTAGGCAGCGCAGGTCATGCCGCCTTGGAGTGAACCGGTGCGGGCACGGGCGAGCATGTCGCTTGCCGATGGATGCGGGGTGAGCAGCATGTCACATTCCAGCCCTGCCAGCCGCGCTATCCCCTTGCGGAACATCGCGACATATTCAGGATGATCGGTGAAACGGTATTCGTCGGCGCTGACGGGCGAGAGGCTGTCGGCATATACGATTGTCGTGCAGCCGATCTTATTGCAGCTTTCCCACTGCCAGGTCATCGCGCCAATGGTGTGGCCGGGAGTGGCAACGGCAGTGAGGGTGATGCCAGCAGCTTTAAGCACCTCTGCGTCTGCTACTGCGCGGATCGTGCCGGTGACCGGTGCCATGGCTGCGTGCAGTCCGGCTTGCGGATCGCGTGGATCATCCTTGCCGGTGCGCATTACCTCGGCCGCGCCTTCGCCGACCCATAGCGGCGCGGCGCTCAGCCCCTGAAGCCGGGCCATGCCGCCGACATGATCGAAATGTTCATGGCTGACGAGTAATGCCTTCACATCGCGCATCGCGTAGCCGAGTGCCGCGATATTGGCTTCAATCGCTTCGGAGCCTGTGTTGGTGCCGCTGTCGATCAGCACCGCGCCATCATCGCCCTTGATCAGGATCGCAGCGATCCCGCAGGTGCCGACATACCAGGTGTTGCCGTGGATCTGGAACGGCTCTGTCGGCTTGTCCCAATCGTCCCAATCTTCGCACACGGAGGCAAAGCGCACCATGTCGCTCGAATGCTGGGCGTCCGCGACCCGCGCGGTTATGTCCGATGTGGGGATGCTGGCGCCGCACCCGGCGAGTGCCAGCGCGGCCGCGCCCCAGATTGATCTACCGAACATAACTCGCTCCATTGGCGTCGATCACCGCACCGGTCATGCTTGGCGGGGCGTCAAGCGCGCAAAACGCGATGATCGCGGCGATTTCGTCCGGCGTCGCCACCCGGCCCAGCGGAATGTCGGTCAGCAATCCCGGCCCGCCGCGACTGGCGAGGTAATCATCGGCCATGCTGGTATCGGTAAACCCCGGCGTAATCGCAAAGCTGAGGATGCCGTCCGCAGCATAGGCGCGCGCAATCGTCTTGTGCATCGCCACCATCCCGCCCTTGGCCGCAGCATAGTGCCAATGCGCCGGCGAATCCCCGCGATAGGCCGCGCGGCTGGCCACGTGCACCAACCGCCCGGCAAACCCGCGCGCCTGCCAGTGCAGCACCGCAAGGCGCGAAAGCTGCGCGGCGGCGGTCAGGTTGACCCGCAAGGTATCGTCCCACGCATCCAGCCATTCGATATCCGACCGGTCGAGCCGGTTCGCCTCAAACCGTCCGGCATTGTTGACCACCACGTCGATCTCGCCCTGCGCCAAGTCGAGCGCCTGATCCCACAGCGATTGCACGCTGAGCGGATCGCCGAAATCGGCGGCGATGATCGGTGCGCCGCCCGCTCCGGTGGCAGTGGTGCGCGAGGCATGGCCGATCACCGGCACGCCTTTCGCTGTCAATGTTTCGAGTGCCGACTTGCCAATTCCGCGGCTTGATCCGGTTACAAGAATGTGTCCCATGCAAGTGCCTATCCGAAACTTTGCAAGCTGTGTCCACCGCTCGCCGCTTGCCTCATGCGATAGCGATGCTTAGTGGGGTGGAAAATTCCAGCGACCAGACGGGATCATCATGAACCAAAGACCGCTTTCTCCCCATTTGCAGGTGTGGCGCTGGGGGCCGCATATGCTGATATCAATCCTCCACCGCGCCACTGGTGACGGCTTGGCCCTGGTTGGCCTTGGTGTGCTGGTGTGGTGGCTGGGCGCGCTGGCGAGCGGGCCTGCGGCCTATGCCAGCTTCCAGTCGATCATGGGATCGCCCGTCGGGATGGTGGTGCTGGTTGGCCTGTCATGGGCGTTCTTCAATCACATGATGAGCGGGCTGCGCCACTTCGTGCTCGATATCGGCGCTGGCTATGAACTCGATACCAATCGCCTATGGTCGATCACCGCACCGGTAATCGCCATCCTTCTCACCGCGGGCTTCTGGGCCCTGATCCTGCTGCTTTGAGGAGACAGGCATATGGGTAACGGAACTTCTATCGGTCGTGTGCGCGGTCTGGGCGCGTCGCACCACGGCGCGCATCACTGGCTGGTGCAGCGCTTCACCGCGATCGGCAATGTGGTGCTGATGAGCTGGCTGCTGGTCAGCCTCGTGATGTTGGGCGATTTTGGCTATGCCAGCGTCGCCAAGTGGCTTTCGCAGCCGGTGTCGGCGGTGCCGATGATCCTGCTGGTGATCAGCCTGTTCTGGCACGCGCGGCTTGGCCTGCAGGTGCTGATCGAGGATTATGTCCACAACGCCGGCACCAAGTTCGGGGCGCTTGTCGCGCTCAATCTCGCAATTTTCGGCGGCGGCGCCTTTGCCATTTTCAGCGTTGCCGCACTCGCATTCGGAGGTCAGGCCTGATGGCTAGGACAGCAGCAAGCGAAACCGGCTCGGCTTCGCACCTGAAGGGCGCATACAAGATTATCGACCACACCTATGATGTGGTGGTGGTGGGTGCAGGCGGTTCTGGCCTGCGCGCGACGATGGGCGCGGCGGAAAGCGGTCTGCGCACCGCCAATATTTCCAAGGTGTTCCCCACCCGCAGCCACACCGTGGCAGCGCAAGGCGGGATCGCGGCGAGCCTCGGTAACAACAGCCCCGATCACTGGACCTGGCATATGTATGACACCGTCAAGGGGTCAGACTGGCTGGGGGATCAGGACGCGATCGAATATCTCGCGCGCGAAGCCCCGGCAGCGGTTTACGAGCTGGAACACGCCGGGGTGCCGTTCAGCCGCAATGCCGATGGCACGATCTATCAGCGCCCGTTCGGCGGCCACATGCAGAACATGGGTGCTGGCCCGCCGGTGCAGCGCACCTGCGCCGCCGCCGACCGCACCGGCCACGCGATGCTCCACGCGCTGTATCAGCAAAGCCTGAAGTATGACGCGGATTTCTTTATCGAATATTTCGCGCTCGATCTGATCATGTCCGAAGTCGGCGGCGAGAAGGTCTGCGTCGGCGTGATCGCGATGTGTCTGGATGACGGCACAATCCACCGCTTCCGCGCGCAATCGGTCGTGCTGGCGACGGGTGGTTATGGCCGCTGCTATTACACTGCCACATCGGCCCACACCTGCACCGGCGACGGCGGCGGGATGGTGCTGCGGGCGGGCCTGCCATTGCAGGACATGGAATTCGTGCAATTCCACCCGACCGGCATCTACGGCGCGGGCGTGCTGATCACCGAAGGCGCGCGGGGTGAGGGCGGGTATCTCACCAACTCCGAAGGCGAACGCTTTATGGAGCGTTACGCGCCTTCCGCCAAGGACTTGGCAAGCCGCGATGTCGTGTCGCGTTCGATGGCGCTGGAAATGCGCGAAGGGCGCGGCGTCGGGCCGGAGGGCGACCATATCTACCTCCACCTCGATCACATTGATCCCAAAGTGCTGGCGCAGCGCCTGCCGGGCATCACCGAAAGCGGAAAGATTTTCGCAGGCGTCGATCTGACCCGAAAGCCGCTGCCTGTCACCCCGACGGTGCATTACAACATGGGCGGGATTCCGTGCAATTATCACGGGCAGGTCGTCACGCTCGGCCCGGATGGCAACCCCGATCACGTCATCCCCGGCCTTTACGCCGTGGGTGAGGCGGCGTGTGTTTCGGTGCATGGGGCCAACCGCCTCGGCTCCAATTCGCTGATCGATCTCGTGGTGTTTGGCCGGGCGACCGGGCATCACCTGCGCGATAGCCTGAAAGCGAATGCCAAACAGCCCGAACTGCCCGCCGACAGCGCCGATTTCGCGCTGACCCGGCTTGACCATTTCCGCTATGCGCAAGGCGGATCGCCCACCGCGCAAATCCGCAGTGATATGCAAAAGGCGATGCAGAAACATTGCGCTGTGTTCCGCGATCAGAAACTGATGGATGAAGGCGTGGCCAAGCTGGCCGAACAGAGCAAGCGGATGGAGGATATCCACGTCACCGACAAATCGTTGATCTGGAACTCTGACCTGATCGAAACGCTCGAACTCGATAACCTGATGTCGCAGGCCAATGTGACGATTGCCAGCGCGGCCAACCGCAAGGAAAGCCGGGGCGCCCACGCGCACGAGGATTTCCCCAACCGCAACGATGCCGAATGGATGAAACACACCGTGGCGTGGTTTGACGGTTGGGGCGGATCGGGCGGAAAGGTGCGGATCGATTACCGCCCGGTGCACGAATATACGCTGACCGATGATATCGCTTATATCGAGCCGAAGGCGCGGGTGTATTGATCGGGCTTATTGCTTGCCAATAGCATCGACAGAAGGCCTGGCCCCTTAGGGGGTCGGGCCTATTCCCCGGCGCCAATTTCAGCCTTGGGCCGTGCCGGATAGTCACACCCGCGCCCCAGTCCCCAGCCTTTGAGGAATGCGCGACGCACCATCCCCGCAGTATAGGCGGCGCGCAGCGCACGCTCGGCGTCAGCCGCGCCCGTTACTTCGCGCACGACACCGCGAAACGGGATGATCGATCCGACCACGCTTTGTCCGATGCGCCCTTTGTTGAGGCCGCCTTTGCCGTCATCCAGGGCGATGTCATAATCCGCGCCGAGCACCTGATCGAGGGCTGCGATTTCGTTGACCATCGCATCGCAACGCCTGAGTCCGGCGGTGGCGTAAGGATCGCGCTCGGCTACGCGCAGCACTTCAGGGATGTCGCGCGCATCGATGTTGAAATCGCGCAAGGGTGTTTTTGCGACTTCGGTGGCGTCGGGGTCGGGCACCACCTGTGCAGTCGCAGGGGCAGCAATCAGGCCGAAAGCTAACAGCAGGATCACCTGCCCCGCGCGCTTAACCTGCTTCGAAAAAGATATCACAGGCATCATCATTGCGGCTTTCCAACCCTAGTTTGAGCGCTTCCATCCGTTGGCGGCTGGTGCCGTGGGTGAA
Organism: Alphaproteobacteria bacterium HGW-Alphaproteobacteria-14; assembly: GCA_002842925.1. Taxonomy (GTDB): domain Bacteria; phylum Pseudomonadota; class Alphaproteobacteria; order Sphingomonadales; family Sphingomonadaceae; genus Erythrobacter. The sequence continues at coordinate 1,965 of PHEL01000031.1, read as the reverse complement.
GCTTTCGGGGTTGATACGTTGCCCAGCGTTGCGCATCAACGTATCATCACCAATTGCACTGGCGGCTTTCAGCCCTTCCTCCAGATCGCCTGCTTCGATCAGGCTGCGATTGCGGCCCGCCCACATTCCGGCATAGCAATCGGCCTGCAATTCCATCGCCACCTGCAATTGATTTGCCTGCGACGGGTTACGTTGCTGCGCTGATCGCACCTGCGGGGAAAGCCCGGTGATGGTCTGGATGTGGTGGCCATATTCATGCGCGATGACATAGAGCCGCGCAAAATCACCGCCGGTGCCCGACATCTGCGCGAGCTGATCGTAAAAGCTGGTGTCGATATAGATGGCCTTGTCCGCCGGGCAGTAGAACGGCCCTGCGGCAGAAGTAGCGCTGCCGCAGCCATCGGTTGTCACCCGGCCATCGCGGTAAAGATCGAGAAGTGGCTGTTCAAACGGGATTCCGGCGCGGACAAACGCCGATTCCCATGTGATGTTGAGGCTGTTGAGCGCATTGCAGGCTTCGGTGGCATAGGCGCTTGTGGCGCAGACTTCGGCTTCGGTCAGATCGCCGCCGCCGCTTTGCGTCGGGCCTGCCTGCTGCTGCACGCCTTCAACCAGGCCGATGGTCTGCATAGGATCAAGCCCGAACACAACCGCGCCGATCAGTGCAATCGCCAATGTGCCGCAGCCGATTCCGCCCGCGCGCCGCGCGCCGCCACCGCCGCCCGCGCTGCTGGATCGAACATTGATCCGTGAAGTGTCAAAAGGGCCCAACCGCATCCAGAATCCTCCCCCATCGTGCGCCGCTTCAAGCAATTTGCTGGACAGCCGCTTTTCGCGCGGCAAAAGCGAACGTGAATAGCCCGATCGTGCAGGAGATGCGGCGAATGCTCAAGGAAAAGCGTGCACTGGTTACCGGCTCAACCTCGGGCATCGGTCTGGCGATTGCCCGTGCGTTGGCGGCGGAAGGGGCCGAAGTGATCCTTAATGGACTGGGCGATGCCGATGAAATCGCGTGCCTGTGCGAAGAACTGGGCGCGACCTATAATGGCGCGAACCTGATTGATCCGGATGCCATCGCGCAGATGATGGCAGATATCGGCCCGGTTGATATCCTCGTCAATAATGCCGGGATGCAGCACGTCGCCCCGGTTGAGGATTTCCCACCGGAAAAATGGGACGCTATTCTGGCGTTGAACCTTTCGGCCGCGTTCCATACCACGCGGCTTGCCGTGCCGGGGATGAAGGCGAAAGGCTGGGGCCGGATCATCGCCACCGCCAGCGCGCATTCACTCACCGCCTCGCCGTTCAAAAGCGCCTATGTCGCGGCCAAACACGCGATGGCGGGCTTTACCAAAAGCATCGCGCTGGAACTGGCCACCCATGGCATCACCGCCAATTGCATCAGCCCCGGCTATGTCTGGACGCCGCTGGTCGAAGGCCAGATCCCCGACACAATGTCCGCGCGCGGGATGACCCGCGATCAGGTGATCAATGATGTGTTGCTGGCGAAACAGCCGACCAAAAGCTTCGTCCAGCCCGAAGACGTCGCTGCGCTGGCGCTGTTCCTGTGCGGCGATGCGGCGCGCAACATTACCGGGGCCAATTACAGCATCGACGGGGGGTGGACCGCCGGATGATTGCCGCGCGCGCCCGGCTTTTTCTGGCGATTCTGGTCAGCCTGACGCTGGTCGCCTGCGCGCGTGCGCCGATTACCAGTGCTCCGCTGGCCGAACGCGCCGCTATCGAACAGCGGTTGATGGCTGATATCGCCGTGCTGGCGAGCGATGATTTCGGCGGACGCAAACCGGGCACACCGGGTGAGGATAAGACGCTCGCTTTTCTTGAACAACGCATGGGTGAAGTGGGGCTGGTATCGGGCACCAATGATCCGGGCTCATACTGGCGGATGCCGGTCGATCTGGTGTCCACCCGCCCGCTGACCGGCAGCCTGACCCTGACACAGGG
>PHEL01000191.1 GCA_002842925.1 Alphaproteobacteria bacterium HGW-Alphaproteobacteria-14 | reverse complement strand
GTTCTCACGCAATTTGATCCGATAACCAGAAAGAGTTCGGTCATGACTATTCGCCTCGGAGGTATCATCGCCGGCCTCGCCATCACTGCGGTGCTGGTGTTGTGGTCGCTGGTGCCAGGTTTCATGAACTTCGCATTCGGCCCCGCACCGGAACAACAGCCTTCCTATGCCTTCTATGAACATGGCGGCGGGCCTGAGGGCGGGTTCTCGTTTGACGGGCCGCTTGGCACGTGGGACGTTGCCCAGCTGCAGCGCGGCTATCAGGTTTACAAGGAAGTCTGTTCGTCCTGTCACAGCCTGAAATTTGTGGCGTTCCGCAACCTCCGGCAGCTCAGCTACACCGAAGCGGAAGTTGACGCCGAGGCGGCAAGCTGGACTGTACCGGGAATCGATCCGAACACCGGTGAGACGACCACCCGCCCGGGTAATCCGACCGATCACTTCCCGATGCCTTTCCCCAATGCGATCGCTGCCGAAGCGGCCAACAACAATGCCATCCCGCCCGACCTTTCACTGATCACCAAGGCACGGCATGGCGGGTCGAACTACGTCTATGACCTGTTAACCGGTTATGGAGAGCCAGATGCTGCAAAGGCAGCCAAGGTTGGTTTTGAAACCCCGGTTGGCCTGTATTTCAATAAGCACTTCCCCAACGTCAATATCGCGATGGCTCCGCCGCTCGCAATTGACGGCCAGGTGACCTACGCGGATGGCACCGACTCGACCATTCTGCAGATGGCCGCCGATGTTGCTGCATTCCTCACGTGGACGGCAGAGCCTTCGTTGGTCGAGCGCAAGCAGACCGGCTGGTTCGTGCTTGGTTTCCTGCTCTTCGCCACCGCGCTGGCATTCCTGTCGTACAAGCAGATCTGGGCCGGGATGAAACCGAAGAAATAGTAATCCCTCATAAAATATATAGTTATTAATGGCGCCCTGTCTTCCGCGTGCGGACGGCGGGGCGCTTTGCTTTTAGGTGCCAGAAAGGGCGTCCCCTTATGACCGCAGCACATCTCTCTCCCGCAGAGCTAAAAGCGCTGGTGCGCACGGTTCCCGATTTTCCCCAGCCTGGCATCCAGTTTCGCGATATCACCACGCTGATTGGCCACCCCCAGGGCATGGCGGCGAGCGTGCATCACCTTGCCCAGTGGGCCGATATGGCAGGCGCGCACAAGATCGCGGGGATGGAAGCACGCGGATTCATTTTCGGCGCGGCAGTGGCGGTGCAGCTTGGTGTCGGATTCGTGCCTGTCCGAAAGCCGGGCAAATTGCCGATCACGACCATCGGTATCGACTACGCGCTTGAATACGGCACCGATCGGCTGGAAATGGATCCGGGTGCGATTGAGCCGGGCCAGAAGGTCATCATCGTCGATGATCTGATTGCCACCGGCGGCACGGCGCTGGCCTCGGCGCAGCTGCTGCGCAAGGCAGGCGCGGTAATCGAAGCAGCGCTGTTCGTGATCGACCTGCCTGACCTTGGCGGCGCAGCGCGGCTACGCGATGCCGGGATTGCGGTCAGCGCTCTGATGGAATTCGAAGGCGGCTGATCAGCTGAGCTTGGCCACTTCCGCAAGTACTTTCTGCGCCCATTCAGGGCGGCAGATCAGCAGATCGGGCATGTAGGTATCGGCTTGGTTGTAAACCAGCGGCGAACCGTCGATCCGTGAACAATGCAGCCCATGCGCCAGCGCCACTGCCACAGGCGCGCAGCTGTCCCATTCGTATTGCCCGCCCGAATGCAGATAGACCTCGGCCTCGCCTCGAACCACCGCCATCGCCTTGGCACCTGCGCTGCCCATCGGCACCAGCATACCGCCAAGCACATTAGCCACAGCTTCAGCTTCGCACGCGGGACGGGTGCGGCTGATGACAAAGCGCGGATGGGGGGGCATCGGGGGCAGCGGGTGCGGCGCGTCAGAACGCAGCACCACTCCGCCATCCAGTCCTGGAAGCGCCACGGCGCCCAGCACTGCCACCCCATCAACCGCAAGCGCGACATGGACCGCCCAATCGGCACGGGCCTCGCTATATTCGCGTGTGCCATCAACCGGATCGACGATCCACACCCGGCGCTGCGTCAGGCGTGCGGCGTTGTCCTTTTCCTCTTCCGACAGCAGCCCATCATCGGGCCGGACGGCGCGGATCGCGTGGCACAAAAACTGGTTGGCTGTCGCATCGCCAGCCGCGCCCAGCGCTTTACCTGCAAGCATCCCGCTGTCCCGCACCTCGACAAGCAATCGCCCCGCAGCCTGCGCCAGCCGGGCTGCCAATTCGCCGTCGCTCAATCCCGGTGCGCTCATTTGAGCGGCAGAATCTGCTGGATGATGAACCGCGCCGCCTCTTCGGGCGTCATGTCCACCGTGTTGACCCGAATTTCGGGATTTTCGGGCGCTTCATAAGGGCTGTCGATCCCGGTGAAGTTCTTGAGCCGCCCGGCACGCGCCTTCTTGTAGAGGCCCTTCACGTCGCGGCTTTCAGCCACTTCCAGCGGCGTATCGACGAAGATTTCGATAAACTCGCCAGGCTCCAGCATATCGCGCACTAGCTGGCGTTCGGCGCGGAACGGGGAGATGAACGCCGTGAGCACAATCAGCCCGGCATCCGCCATCAGTTTGGCGACTTCGCCCACGCGGCGGATATTTTCGATTCGGTCAGCCTCAGTAAAGCCAAGATCGCGGTTGAGACCGTGGCGGACATTGTCGCCATCGAGCAGGAAGGTGTGGCGGTTCATCACGAACAGCTGTTTTTCGACTTCGTTGGCGATGGTCGATTTGCCGCTGCCC
>PHEL01000190.1 GCA_002842925.1 Alphaproteobacteria bacterium HGW-Alphaproteobacteria-14 | reverse complement strand
AACCAATGCCCTGCCGATCAGCGGCCCTGCGCCGGGCGAAGCAACCGTGCGCACCATCACAGTGCAGTTTACCACCCCTGATGCCGCCACTTTTGACGGACTGCTCGGCGCGGTGCGCGGTACCGCCGGTGTGCGCGGGCTGGGCGTGACCAGCACCGCGATTGGCGGCACTTCGGTGATGAGCGTGAGCTATGCCGGAACGCTTGAAGAACTGGCCGCCGCATTCGAAGCGCGCGGGTTTACCGTGCGACGGGGGGCGAATGCGCTCGCCATCAGCCGTTAGGCGTCGGCGGCGATGAACACCCCGTTCCCGTCGCAGATTGCCTTGCCGTTTTCCGGAAGCGGACCTGCGGGCGCGCAGCGGGTCGTGATCGGCGCGGCCAATGCTGATGTGATCGAGGCGTTGCAGAAACCTGCGCGCTGGCCGTTCCATGCTGCGGTGCTGACCGGCCCGCCGCGTTCGGGCAAATCACTGCTGGCACGCTGGGCGCAAAGCCTGCCGGGTGCAGGCGGTCTGGAGGTGATCGACGACGCTGAGCAGGCGGATGAAACCGATCTGTTCCACCGCTGGAACGCGGTGCAGCAAGGCGGCTCGGAAGAGGCGCGCGCATTGTTGTTAATCGCCAATGGCGGCGAGGAAAGCGGTGGGTGGAACATTGCCTTGCCCGATCTCGCGTCACGCATCGGCGGATCCTTGCAACTGGCGATTGGCGCGCCCGATGATGCGATGGCAGGCGCATTGATCCACGCCCATGCCGAACAACGCGGGTTGAGCCTGCCTGACGGGGCGGCGGAATACCTCGTTCCGCGCACTAACCGCAGCTTTGCCGGGATCGAGGCGCTGGTGGCAGCGATTGACCGCATCAGCCTTGAACGACAGGCGCCCGCCACCATGTCAGTGTGGCGCGCCGCGCTCGAAGCCTTGCATGGGCCAGAGCAGCAACGTCTGCTGTAGGGCGTGATTTGCATCACGCGCCGTTTGATGGGAATAAAGGTGTCATGTTCGAACCGTTGATCACCTATCTGGATTCGGTGCGCGCGCGCGACCCTGCGCCGCGTTCGCGCTGGGAAATCCTGCTTTATCCCGGGGTTCTGGCGCTGGGGATGCACCGCATTGCGCATTGGCTGTTTGACGCCAAGCTGTATTTCCTTGCGCGGTTCGTGAACCATTTTTCGCGGCTTTTGACTGCGATTGATATTCACCCCGGCGCGCAGATCGGCAAGAACCTGTTTATCGACCACGGCTTTACCGTCATTGGTGAAACTGCCGAAATTGGTGATAATGTGACGATTTATCAATGTGTAACACTGGGTGGCACCAACCCCACCAATGGCAAGGGCGGAAAACGCCACCCGACCCTGGCCGATAATGTTATCATCGGTTCGGGCGCGCAGATCATCGGGCCGATCGTGGTGGGTGAACGCGCGCGCATCGGCGCCAATGCGGTTGTTACCGAAGACGTGCCTGGCGGCGCGACGATGATCGGGCTCAAGGCGCGTTCAACGCTGGTTCCGGCTGAGGAATGGATCAAGGAATTCATCCCCTATGGCACGCCTTGCGATGATCCCCCATGCGATGACGAAGGCCGCCCGCGCCGCGATTGCGTGGAAAAACTGGAGGCGGAAATCGCAGGCCTGCGCGATGAAATGGCGGCGATGAAGGCGCTGCTGGCAGAACGCAGCACGCCGGTTGAGGCCCAAGCGCCGCTCAAAAGCGGAACCACGGATTGAGCACAGGGATGAATGTTATCGGCCCAATGGGATTGCCAATGGGATTGCCAATGAGATTGCCAATGAGATTGAATGCCGGACAGGTGGTGGCGTTTCCGGGCCACGCGGCATCGCAGGTCGGGTTCGAACGCGCCGAATTGCAGCGCATCCTTGATCTTTATGGCCGGATGGTCGCCGCCGGGCAGTGGCGCGATTATGCGATGGATTTTGATCGCCACGCCGCGACCTTCGCTGCCTTTCGCCGCAGTGCCGAACGCCCGCAGGCCCGGGTTGAAAAACGCCCGGCCTTGCGCGCGAAACAGGGAATGTGGACGCTGTTTGGCGAACACGGACAGGTGCTGAAACGCGGCCACGATCTGGCGAACGTGCTGGCCCCGATGGAGCGGCGGCTGGTGAAGGTGGTGGAGTAGGCGCGCCCCAAAGAAAAGACCCGCCCCCTTGGAAGGGACGGGCCTTTCTTTGAACGATTGAACCGGATTACCCGCGCGCGCTGCCCGGCCCGGTGCCGGTGACCTTTTGCATCGCTTTCAGGATATTGCCCGATTGTTCGCTGCCTGATTGCGGGGCGATCAGGTTGGTAAAGGCGCTGATTTCTTCCCAATGCGCGGCAAAGCCTTCGACCGTGCGCTCACCTTCGGGCAGCCACACTGCGTCGTTCATGACGGTCCATGACGAATGGAAGCCGCCCGCGCCCGCGCCAACAATCGCATTGGTCGGCGCGTCCTCGCTGACGAGGAACAGCGCGGCGGGCACGACATTCTCGGGCGCGAACAGCTTGAAGGCTTCTTCGGGGAACAGGTCTTCGGTCATGCGCGTGCCCGCGACCGGCGACAGGGTGTTGCAGCGCACGTTATACTTCGCGCCTTCCAATGCCAGCGTCTTGGTCAGGCCCGCCAGGCCAAGCTTGGCCGCGCCGTAGTTCGCCTGACCGAAATTACCGAACAGGCCGGTGGACGACGCGGTCATCAGCACGCGGCCATAGCCCTGTTCGCGGAAGGTTTCCCAGCACGCCTTGGTGGCAAAGGCGCTGCCGGTGAGGTGCACCTTGACCACGAATTCA
>PHEL01000030.1 GCA_002842925.1 Alphaproteobacteria bacterium HGW-Alphaproteobacteria-14 | reverse complement strand
CGCCAGCCAGAAATTCAACGGCTGGATGGATGAGGCCGAAAAATCGCGCGCGCTCGGCTGGCAGGTGGAAGCGCGCCAACTTGCCGACGGGCGCATCGCTCTGACCACCGCCGGCGTGCCCGCAGGCGCGACCATCACCGCGATTGCGCGCCGTCCGCTGGGCCAGCACGAACTTGCCAACCTCAACTTTGCCCCGGCAGGCGCGGATGCGTGGACGGCCAGCCAGGCGCTGGCGCAAGGACGCTGGACACTGCACCTCACCGTGACCGCTGGTGGCCAGACCTGGACGGGGGAAAGCAAGCTGCCGTGAACGCCCCTGCCCCCATCCTTGCTGATAGCCCCGCGCTGATTTCGACCCGTTTCACCGTGCCGGGGATGCGGTGCGCTGGCTGCATCGGCAAGATTGAACGTGAACTGCCCAAGACCCCCGGCATCATCGCCGCACGCGCCAATTTTTCGGCCAAGCGCGTGGCGATCCAGCACGATCCCGCGCTTGATGAAGCCGCGCTGACAGCCGCGCTGCTGGCGATCGGATTTGAAGCGCAGCCGGTGGCTGACAATCCGCTCGGCGTTGAAACGCAGGAGCGCAAACGGCTGATCCGCGCGCTTGGCGTGGCGGGCTTCGGGATGATGAATGTGATGCTGCTGTCGGTCAGCATCTGGTCGGGCGCCGATGGGCCGACGCGCGATCTGTTCCACTGGCTTTCGGCACTGATTGCGATGCCGGTGATTGCCTATTCGGGCCGTCCCTTCTTCGCTTCGGCGTGGATGGCGCTGTCGCACCGGCGCACCAATATGGACGTGCCGATTTCGATTGGCGTGATCCTCGCCACCGCACTCAGCCTCTATGAAACGATCACCGGCGGCGGGCACGCTTATTTTGAAAGCGCGGTGATGCTGTTGTTCTTCCTGCTCGCCGGGCGCGTGCTCGATACGGTGATGCGTGACCGCACGCGCGCCGGGATTGGCGCATTGCTGGGCCGGATGGGGAAAACTGCGAGCGTGATCGGCCCCGATGGCAGCACCCGCCGCGTGGCTGCGGGTGATCTGGAACCGGGAATGCTGGTGCTGGTCGCTGCCGGAGAAGCGCTCGCCGCTGATGGCGCGGTTGAAGACGGGGCAAGCGCCATCGACAACGCCATGCTGACCGGCGAAAGCGCACCCGAACCCGTCGCGCCGGGGGCCATTGTGCACGCGGGCGCGATCAACCTTTCCGCGCCGCTGCGCGTCCGCCTGACCGCCGTGGCGGATGACACCGCCATCGCTGAAATCGCCCGGTTGATGGACGAGGCCGGGCAATCGCGCAGCCACTATGTCCGCATCGCTGACCGCGCCAGCCGCCTTTATGCGCCGGTGGTGCACAGCCTTGCTGCACTGGCGTTTGTCGGCTGGATGATCGCGGGCGCGGGCTGGCACCAATCCCTCACTATCGCGATTGCGGTGCTGATTATCACCTGCCCCTGCGCCATGGGCCTTGCCGTGCCGGCCGCGCAGGTGGTGGCAAGCGGCGCGCTGCTCAAACGCGGCCTGCTGGTGAAGGACGGCAGCGCATTGGAGCGCCTCGCCGAATGCGACATCGCACTGTTCGACAAGACCGGAACGCTGACGCTGGGCACCCCGCGCGCGGATATTGCCGCACTTGATGCCGAAGCACGCAGCGTCGCGCTGGGGCTGGCACAGGCGAGCCGCCATCCGCTGAGCCAGGGGCTTGCTGCGGCGCTGCTGCACGAGGGCGTGGTGCCTGCGGGAATCGACGATTTGCGTGAAGTCGGCGGCGCGGGGCTTTCCGGGCGCTGGAACGGCGTTGAGGTCGCGCTCGAACGGCCCGACGATGCTGCGCAAACCCTCGCCACCCGGCTGCGGATCGGGGAAACCGCGCAGACCATCACCTTCGCTGATCCGCTGCGCACCGATGCCGCTGCCACTCTTTACGCGTTGCAGGCCGAAGGCATCGAAGCGAGCATCCTTTCGGGTGACCGCGCCGCGCCGGTTGACGCCGTGGCACGCGAATTGGGCCTTGATGCCGAGGCCGAGGTCAGCCCGCAGGCCAAGCTCGCCGCGCTCGAAGCGCTGAAGGCGCAGGGCCGCCGCCCGCTGATGGTGGGCGATGGGTTGAACGATGGCCCGGCGCTGGCCGCCGCCCACGCTTCGATTGCGCCCGGCTCCGCGTCAGACGCCAGTCAGCAGGCCGCCGATGCGGTGTTTATCGGTGAAAAACTGATGCCGGTCGCGCTCGCGGTGCGGGTCGCCAAGGCGACGATGCGGATTGTGCGCCAGAACTTCGGATTTTCGATTATTTACAATGTGCTGGCAGTGCCGCTGGCGCTGTTCGGCCTCGTCACCCCGCTGATCGCGGCCATCGCCATGTCGGTCAGCTCGCTGGTGGTGGTCGCCAATTCGCTGCGTTTGGCGAGAGCGGCCCAAGGGACAAGACAATGACCGGCCTCGCCTTCCTGATTCCGATTGCCGTCGGCATGGGGCTGATGGGGCTTGCCGCCTTTCTGTGGTCGCTGCGCGATGGACAGTATGAAGACATGGATGGGGCGGCCAGCCGCATCCTGATTGATGAAGAGGACGACCTATGAGCGCCGCCGCCCTGCCCTATGCCATCACCGCGCTGGTGCCGGTGCTGATCGGCCCCTTGCCCGTGGACAGCCAATCGATGACCGTCCCCTTGTGTAATGGCGGCACCATCACCATCCCGCTGGATGATGGCGAAGCGCCGATGGATAATCGCCAATGCCACCCCAGCGGATGCCATGCGGGCACCAGCCGCGAAAAGGGCAAGCGCACAATTTGATCTCACGCAAAGACGGGGGCCTGCGCAACCGCTTTAAGCGCTATAATGTGGCAATATCATCCCGAACTGCTCGCCAAGCCGGTGCCGCGCTACACCAGCTATCCCACTGCGGCTGATTTCGGCCCGCTACCCGAAGGCGCAATCGAACGCGCGATTGCGGGGTCAGATGGCGACATCTCGCTTTACCTCCACATCCCGTTTTGCGAACAGATCTGTTATTATTGCGGTTGCAACACCGGGGCGGCGGGCAAGCGCGCGCGGGTCGAAACCTATCTCGCCGCGCTGCATCAGGAAATCGCCACGGTCGCCAGCCTGCTTCCCGAAGGCGCGCGGGTGCGGCGCATTGCCTTTGGCGGCGGCAGCCCCAACGCGATTGAACCGGACGAACTTCTGGCACTGGTAGACGCGATCCACGCCCATTTCCCGCTATTTGCACCCGAATGGTCAATCGAACTCGATCCGCGCAGCCTGACAGCGCAATGGAGCCATGTGATCAGCGAAGTCGGCATCACCCGCGCCAGCATGGGGGTGCAGACCTTCGCCCCGCATTGCCAGAAAGTGATCGGGCGCGAACAACCCGCCGCGATGATCTGTCGCAGCGTCGACTGGCTGCGTAGCGGCGGCGTGACCTCGCTCAATTTCGATCTGATGTATGGCCTGCCGCATCAGACCGCCGCCGACCTGATCGAGAGCCTGGAATACACGCGCAAACTGGGGGCCGACCGGGTGGCGGTGTTTGGCTATGCTCACGTCCCCCATCTCGTTCCGCGCCAGAAAGTAATCCCCGAAGATGCGCTGCCGGTGGCGGAGGTGCGCTTTGCCATGGCGAGCGAGGCCCACGCCTTCCTTACCGGCAATGGTTATGACGCAATCGGGTTTGATCACTTCGCCCTGCCGCATGATCCGATGGCGCGCGCGGTGCGTTACGGCACTCTGCGGCGCAATTTTCAGGGCTTCACCGATGATCAGGCCAATGTGCTGATCGGGATGGGTTCTTCGGCGATCAGCGGCTTTCCCGGCCTGCTGGCGCAGAATGTAAAACACAATGGCCGCTATCGCGCGCTGTCGGGCGAAGGGCGGCTGTCGGCCAGCCACGGAATCGCGCGCGCGGCGCAAGACCGGCTGCGCGGCGGCGTGATCGAGGCGCTGCTGTGCCGGGGCGAGGCGACGCTGTCGCCGTGTCTGCTGGCCGAGGTGCAGGGCAAGCTTGGCCCGTTTATCGCTGCCGGGCTGGCGACGCTAAGCGACAACAGCTTGCGCATTGCGCCTGACGGATTGCCCTATGCCCGGGTGATTGCATCGCTGTTTGATCGCTACCGTCAGCTTACGCAGCGCAAGTTCAGTTCGGCGATCTGATCCCCGCGCCCCAGCGGTCAGCTGCCCAGCGCGAGCAAGACCTTGGATGATGCCGCCGACAACGCGCCGGGGCTCAAGCCAAGCGCATCCGGACGGGTGGCCGTGGGGTATGCTTGTCTCAGCGCAGCCAGCGCCTCGGTAATGCGGGTGTGCAGCGCCGGGTTTTCCGCCTTGATCGCCGCTTCTGATGTCGCAAATGCGGTTTCGGCAACCTTGGCAAAGCCATAGCCATCAAGATAGGCTTCGTAGCGATCATCCTTGTCGTTGATGCGATACATCGCGCTGGCGCGCTCGATCTGATCGGCGATTACGCCTGCGGCCACCGCGGCTTCGGATGCGCCATTACCGGGCGCTTTGGTCGCGGCACCGCGCAGCGCGGCGATGATCGCATCATAGCGTTTGTTCACCTCGGCGGTGCCCTTGTCGTCATAGGCGGCGATCGAGGCATCGGTCAGCAATTGCTTGAAATCGGCAACCCCCAACTGCGCGAACACCGGGTCCATTTCCACCAGCACTTCGGCAGCGGGATGCGCGAACATTTCGGCTGCTGCCTGTTTCTCACCCGCCGCATAGGCATCGCGCGCGGCGACCACGTGGGCTTCGGTCACGGCCAGCGCAATGCCATAGGCAACCGGATCGTGGCCCGCATCAGCCACGGCCACGCCGCCTTCGCCTTCACCGCCCGCTGCACCGCCGCCGGCTGCAGCGCCGCTTTCACCGGGGGCGACTGCTTGCGTGTCCGCGCCTTCGCCGCCCGCTTCACCGCCCGCTTCGCCGCCACACGCGGTCAGCACGCCGCCCGCCAACGCGGTGCCAAGGCCGAGTTGAGTCCAGATTTTGAGCTTGCTGTTCATCGAACGAGTCGTCCTTTGCGTGAAACCGAGGGGCTGGCATTCCCCATGGCCGAGTTGATAATCATTCGCAAGTAACCATTGCGGAATCGGATCGTGAAATCTGAATAAGTATGCGGCACGTGGGATTTGTGTGCGCTGCCTGCTAACACGGGCCTGCTTACACAACCGGCGGGAGAAAAGATGATGCGCGATCTGGTGGTAGTCGATATCGGCGGCACCCATGCGCGCTTTGCCATCGCGTCGATTGGCGCGGATGGGGCGATCAGCCTTGATACGCCCGAAACGCTCCACACCGCCGATCACGCCAGCTTTCAAACCGCGTGGGAGGCGTTTCGCGCCCGCAAGGGCGGCACCCTTCCGCCTGCGGTCAGCATGGCGATTGCCGGGCCGGTGGGAAGCCCCGGCAATATCAACCCGGTGATCCGCTTCACCAACAATCCGTGGATCATCCGCCCCGCGCTGATTCCTGAAAAGCTGGGGGTGGAACGCTTCACGCTGGTCAATGATTTCGCCGCCGTCGCCCATGCCGTGGCGCGCGCGGATGATGACCAATTCCTGCATCTGGCTGGCCCCGATACTCCGCTGGGCCGCGATGGCACGATCAGCGTGATCGGCCCCGGCACCGGTCTGGGGGTCGCGCATCTGTGGCGATCCGGGGCGCATTACCGCGTGCAGGCGACCGAGGGCGGGCATATCGACTTTGCCCCGCTCGACACCATCGAGGACGCGATCCTCGCCCGGCTGCGCAGCCGCCATAACCGCGTTTCGGTGGAGCGGGTGGTGGCTGGCCCCGGCATTGTCGATATCTATCAGGCTTTGGCCGCCATGGAACACCGCACCGTGCCCGAACGCGATGCGATCGAAATCTGGACGCTCGGCACCAATGGCGACGACAGCCTGGCCGCTGCGGCGGTCGATCGCTTCTGCCTGTCATTGGGATCGGTCGCTGGTGATCTGGCGCTGGCGCAGGGCGGGTTTGCGGGCGTGGTGATCGCGGGCGGGCTGGGTTATCGCATCCGCGACACGCTGCTCGCGTCGGGCTTTGCCGCAAGGTTCAAGTCAAAGGGGCGGTTTGAAAGCCTGATGGCAAACATCCCGGTCAAGCTGATCGTTCACCCGCAACCCGGCCTGTTCGGCGCCGCTGCGGCCTTTGCCGCCGAGCACGGGCCCGAAATCGGCGGCGCGCCATGAAGACCATCGCCGATCTCGAAGCGCGGTTGGCTGACCTGCATCAGCGCACCCGCGAAACGCCGCTGTTCAACCCGGTGTTTCAATTATCGCTCGATCTGTCGCGCGGGCTTGAAGCGGGGCAGGTGAACCTCGATGATCTGGCCGCGCTGGTGGCTGATCTGGAATGCGACGGGTTGAAAACCCGCGCGGCCAAGTTGCGCAAGCTGCTCGCTCCAGGCCCCGATAGCACCATAGCGCTGGCGGGTGAGGATGGCGATTTCGACAGCTTCCGCGCCCGCTGGGAACGCCCGCAACTGCACGCCGTGTTTACTGCACACCCCACCTTCCTGCTCGCCCCCGAACAGGCCAAGGCGGTTGCCGCTGCGGCCTCTGGCGATGGGGTGATCGACGACCGCGCCTGCGTGACCGCGCCGGAACGCGCCGCCGTGACGCTTGATTACGAACACCGCGCCGCGATGGCCGCGATGGGCCGGGCGCAGGACGCGCGCGATGCAATCGTCGCCCGCCTGCTCGATGAAGCGCGCCAGAACTGGCCCGATCAATGGCGCGCCCTGCGCCCGCTGCCGTTCCGTTTTGCCAGTTGGGTCGGATACGACATGGACGGGCGCACCGATATTGGCTGGCACACATCTATCGGGTTCCGGCTGACCGAAAAGGCTGAACGGCTGGCGCGCTACACCGCTTCACTTGAAGCGATTGACCCGGCGCACCCGCTGCTCGAAACCCTGCATCCCGCCTCCCGCTTTGCCGCCGAACGCGCCGCCGATTTCGCGGGCGATCTCAGCAACGAAGCAGCGCTGGCCGCCGCCGCCAACCGGCTGACCACCCACAGCCCCGACAACCTGCTGTCGCTCACGCCGCTGATCACCGCGCTTGAGACCGAGGCCGAAAGCGCCGCGCAGACCCGCGCCATAGCCCTGCTGACACTCGCCGCCGCGATGCGCGCTGATGGGCTGGGGATGGGCTGGATCCATTTCCGCGTGAACGCCAAACAGCTCCACAACGCGATCCGCCGCCGCCTGCCCGAAGGCGAAGTGATCGAACTCGCCAGCAAAAGCGCGCTCGCCACCTTGCGCACGATGGTGGATGAAGCCGCGCCGCTGCGCACCAATTTCGCCGCGCTTGCTACCGAAAGCTCCACCGCGATCCGGCAATTCATCGCGATGGCGCAGATCATCAAACATATCGATGCCGATGCCCCGATCCGGATGCTGGTGGCCGAATGCGAACAGCCCGCAACGGTGCTTGCCGCGCTGTATTTTGCCAAGTTGTTCGGGGTGGAAGACAAGGTCGATGTCTCGCCCCTGTTCGAAACCGAGGCCGCGCTCGAACATGGCGGGCGGTTTCTTGATGCCTTGCTGGCAGAGCCTGCCTACCGTTCCTACGCGCGGCAACGCGGTCGTGTGGCGGTGCAGACCGGCTTTTCCGATGCCGGACGGTTTGTCGGGCAGATCCCGGCGAGCCTCGCGATTGAGCGGTTGCAGGGACGGCTGGCCGAAGCAATGGCCGCCAATGGCCTTGGCGATGTGGCTGCGCTGATATTCAACACCCACGGCGAAAGCATGGGGCGCGGCGCGCATCCGGCGTCGTTTCAGGACCGGCTCGAATGGCCGCTATCGCCGTGGGCGCGGCGGCGGTTTGCGCGCGCGGGCATCCGGCTCGAACCCGAAGTCAGCTTTCAGGGCGGCGATGGCTACCTGTTCTTCGCCACCCCTGAACTCGCGCTCGCCACGCTGACCCGCATTGCGGAATTGCGCCCGGCGGAAACCGATCTCGCCGCGCCCGCCGATCCGTTTTATCACCGCACCGATATCAGCCTCGATTTCTATCGCGCGGTGAAGGATCATCAGAGCGATCACCTCGCCAGCCGCACCTATGCCCGCGCGGTCACGGCGTTCGGTCTGGGGCTGCTCAATACCACCGGCAGCCGCGTGTCGCGCCGTCAGAGCGATATCAACGCCGACCGCGAGATGAGCCTGCGGCAAATCCGCGCGATCCCGCACAACGCGATCCTCCAGCAGCTCGGCTACCCCGTCAATGTCATCGCCGGGATCGGCAGCGCGGCGGACGCCAGCCGCGAAGACATCGCCACGCTGCTGACCGAAAGCGCACGCGGGCGGCAAATTTTGCGGCTGCTGAACGCCGCCAATGCGCTGGGCAGTATCAAGACGGTGGCGGCTTATGGTGAGCTGTTCAATTCGGCCTATTGGGCCAGCCGCACCTATCGCGGGACCGAGGATCATCTGGCCGGGGCGTGTGCCGCGCTGGCCGAATATCTGGTCGCCGATGACCGCACCAGCGTGTTTCGCCGCCTTGCATCGCATCTCAGGATTGATGCGCTGAAACTCCACCAGCTGACCGATCTGATCCCCGATGATGCACCCGATACCGCCGGGCGCGAACGCGTGCGCCGCCGCATCGGGGTGTTGCAGGCGCTGCGGCTGGCACTGCTCCAGCATATGTTCCTGAAGGCGGTATCTGCCCCCGCCTTCAGCCGCGCGAACGACATCAGCCGCAGCGATGTGATCGAAATGGTTCTGACCTTGCGGGTGGACGAAGCGCTGGCACAATTGCGGCGCGCGTTCCCGGTGCGGGTGCCGGGGCCGCACGACTTCACCCTCGATGAAGCCAGCGATTACCCCGACGGCGGCGAGGAAGGCTACGGCGCGATTGAGCGTGATTTCCTGACGCCCATTGCCCGCGCCCACGCGCTATCGCTCAGGATCAGCACGGCGATTGCCAATGAATTCGGGGCGCATGGGTAATCCTCTCCCTCGGGGGAGGATCAGTCGCGCGCCGTGCTGCCGCGCGCGATCAGCGATACCGGCACCCGGCGACGGGCATTATTGCCGTTCTCATCCAGCACCGCTTCGACCAGCGCCGCGCCCGCTTCGGCGGGATCGGGCGCAATCGTGGTCAGCCCCGGACGGGCGAACCGGCCCGCCAGCAGATCATCAAATCCCATCACCCCCATGTCCGCTGGCACGGCCAGATCGGCGGCGGCAAAGGCCTCCATCGCGCCCAGCGCCATCGCATCGCAGGCGGCGAATACCGCATCCACCCCCCCCTGTTCGAAATCGCCCCGCTCGATCAGGCGGCGCGCGGCACGGCGGCCTTCTTCTTCGCGGCTGGCGGCGTTGACGGTGGGGGCAAGGCATGGCTCCAGCCCGGCAGCGCGCATCGCTTCGGCATAGCCTTCGTAGCGTTCGGTAAACTGCACCTGAGGCGTATTCAGCGCGCCAAGGAAGCACGGGCGGCGATAGCCTGCGGCCAGCAGGTGTTCGACCGCCAGCCTGCCCGCCGCGCGGTTGTCTGAACGCACCCAATCCAGCTCGTCAAATGGCGATCCCCAATAGGCGACCCTGCGCCCCTCGCTATCAAGCGCACGGAAATGTTCCCATGCGGGCGCGTTGGTGGTGGTGCCGATCACCACCAGACCATCGGCGCGGCCCTGTTCCTGATAGTGGCCGAACAATGCGCCCGGGCGCGCCTGGAACGATACCAGTGTTTCAAACCCGCGTTCGGACGCGGCAACGCAGACGCTGCCGAGCAGGGCATAGGCAAACGGGTTGATGCTGGCCGCGCTATCGCCTTCGCGGCAGATGACGACGACGGCAAGAGTCCCGGTCGATCCGCGCCGCAGCCGGGCGGCGCGTTCATCGACGAAGTAACCGAGCGCCTCGGCTGCCTCGACCACCTTGCGCCGGGTCGCCTCGGCAATCGCGGGCGATCCGGATAGCGCGCGGCTGACAGTGGGCTGGCTGACGCCCGCCCGTTCCGCCACGTCGAATGATGTCGGCCGTCTGCGTGATGCTCCGCTCATGCTCGCACCTCTACGGCCTGTTGATATCCCTGCGCAAGCGCGCGTGTGCATTCCTATTCTAACTGGAATTGTGCAGCGGCCTCGCGCATGGATCGGAGGGGAGCGTCGAGCGAGCGTTCGCAATAGGAGAGAGCAGCGATGGCAATGGCACCGGGCGTGGGCCCAGCAGGGGATATGACGAGCGCGGCGGATGATACACCGCAGGTCAATGCGCCGGGCCTCAACTATTTCGTCTTTGCGCTGTTCTTCATCTTCGGCGGGATCACCAGCCTGAACGATGTCATCATTCCCAAGCTCAAAGAGCTGTTCACGCTCAACTTTTTCGAAGCCAGTCTGGTGCAGTTCTGGTTCTTTATCGCCTATGCGGTGGTCGGCATTCCCGGTGCGCGGCTGGTCAAGCGGCTGGGTTATATGCGCGGCGCGGTCGCCGGGCTGCTGACGATGATGGCGGGCTGCCTGCTGTTCATCCCGGCGAGCCAGACGGCGCTGTTTCCGATGTTCCTGTTTGCCTATTTCATTCTCGCCACCGGTGTGGTGCTGGTGCAAATCGTCGCCAACCCGCTGATCAGCGTGCTTGGCCCGCCCAGCACCACGCACAGCCGCCTCACCTTTGCTCAGGCGTTCAATTCGCTCGGCACCACGATTTTCCCCTATTTAGGCGCGATTTTGATCCTTGGCAGCCTTGCCAGCGTCACCGCCGCCGAATTGTCGGGCGCTGAATTGGCCGCCTATCGCACAGCGGAAAGTCAGGCGATCGTGAACGGCTATCTCGGCCTTGCTGCGGCACTTGCGGTGGTCGCGGGCGTGGTCTGGCTGTTTCGCAACCGGTTGAAGGGTGAAAAGCACGAACACACCAGCCTTGCCGAAGGGCTTGGGCTGCTCAAGCGCCCGCGCTTTGGCTACGGTGCGGCGTCAATTTTCCTGTATGTCGGCGCGGAAGTCGCGATTGGCAGCTTCATCGTCAATTACCTGATGCAATCGCACGTGCTGAACCTGGCGGAGCAAGACGCTGGCAAGCTGATTTCGCTCTATTGGGGCGGCGCGCTGGTGGGCCGCTTTATCGGCTCGGGCCTGCTGCGCGTGGTCAGCCCCGGCTGGTTGTTGGCAACTGTGGCGGCGGGCGCAATTACCCTGATTGCCATTTCGGCCAACTCCACCGGCGCTGTCGCAGGCTATTCGCTGCTCGCAGTGGGCCTGATGAACGCGATCATGTTCCCCACCATCTTCAGCCTCGCCTGCGAGAAGCTCGGGCCGCGTGCGGCGGACGGATCGGGGATCATCAACGTCGCCATCTGCGGCGGCGCGATCATCCCGCCGATGTATGGCGCGCTGGCCGACGCAACCAGCCTCGCCTTCGCGCTGGTGCTGCCCGCCGCGTGCTATGCGATTATCGCGGGGTTCGGGGTGTTTGCGCGCAGGCCTGCTTGATTGGCGTGCCACCTTCGGTGGCGCATACCGCCCGCCCCGCCAGCGCGACCTCACTTGAATAAGTATGCGCGGGGTGGCGGCGACGGCCTCGTGCGCCTAGGTAGGGGGCTCCAGGAAAAGGGCCGTTTCGCATGAGCTTCACCGCTGACCGCCTGCTGTTGTTCGGAGCCACTGGCGACCTTGCGCAGCGGATGCTGCTGCCCAGCCTGTTTGCGCTCGATGCCGATGGACTGCTGGCCGATGATCTCAAGATTATCGGCACCGCCCGCAGCCAGCTGACCAGCAGCGAATATCGCAGCTTCGCGCGCGCGGCGCTGGAGAAATACCTCCCCGCTGACCGGCGCGGGCGGATGGCGGATTTCCTCAATCGCCTCAGCTACCAGACGCTCGATGCGACCACGCTTGAAGGTTATGGCGATCTGGCTGCCCGGGTCGGCACCCCGGCGCGCGGGCTTGCAATCTTCCTCTCGACCGCGCCGAGCCTGTTCGAACCCACCATCAAGGGGCTGCAATCCGCCGGGCTGACAGGCGATAATGTGCGGATGTGCCTCGAAAAACCGCTCGGCACCGATCTTGCCACCAGCCGCGAGATCAATGATGCGGTGGCCGCCGCCTTCCCCGAAGACCGCATTTTCCGGATCGATCACTATCTTGGCAAGGAAACGGTGCAGAACCTGCTGGCGCTGCGCTTTGCCAACCTGATGTTCGAACCGCTGTGGAATGCGGCGCATATTGATCACGTGCAGATCACCGTTGCCGAAACGGTCGGGCTGGAAGGCCGCGTTGCGTTCTACGATGATGCGGGCGCAATCCGTGACATGGTGCAGAACCATATGCTGCAACTGCTCGCGCTGGTCGCGATGGAGCCGCCCGCGCATTTCGATGCGACGGCTGTGCGCGATGAAAAGGTGAAAGTGCTGCGCGCGCTGCGGGCCGTCGAAGCGGGCGAGACCGTGACCGGGCAATACCGTGCAGGCGCGATCAATGGGCAGGCCGTGCCGGGTTATGACGAGGAATTGGGCAAGGATTCAGGCACCGAAACCTTCGTCGCGATCAAGGCGCACGTCGATAACTGGCGCTGGAAGGGCGTGCCGTTCTACCTGCGCACCGGCAAGCGGATGCCCAGGCGCGTGACCGAAATCGTCATCCAGTTCCGCTGCGTTCCGCACAGCATCTTCGCGGGTAAAGGCGCGACGATGCAGCCCAACCAGCTGGTGATCGGCATCCAGCCTGAAGAAAACATCACCTTGTCGCTGATGGCCAAGGTGCCGGGGCTGGATCGCGAAGGCATCCGGCTGCGGCAGGTTCCGCTCAACATCGCGATGCAGGATGCCTTCAGCGGGGCGGTGCGGCGGATTGCCTATGAACGGCTGCTGCTCGATCTGATTGAGGGCGATCAGACCCTGTTCGTGCGCCGTGACGAGGTGGAAGCGCAGTGGGACTGGATCGACGCAATCCGCGCTGGCTGGGAGGCAGAAGGCCTCACCCCGAAAACCTATACCGCCGGCAGCTGGGGGCCAAGCGCCGCCATCGCGCTGGCCGAAAGGGACGGAGTGACGTGGCATGAGTAATTGGGCATGAGTAATCTCAACACCACGCTTCACCGCGTCACACAGCGCGTCATCGAAAACTCGCGCTCCACCCGCGCCGCCTATCTCGATCTGATCGCGCGCGAGGCTGATAATATGGGCGAACGCAGCGCGGTATCGTGTTCAAACCTCGCCCATGCCTATGCTGGTGCGGTGGAGGATCAGGCCGCGCTGGTCGCTGGCAAGGGCGCGAATATCGGGATCATCACCGCCTATAATGACATGTTGTCAGCCCATCAGCCCTATGGCCGCTATCCTGACCGGTTGAAGATCTACGCCCGCGAAATCGGCGCCACTGCGCAGGTGGCGGGCGGAACCCCGGCGATGTGCGACGGGGTGACGCAGGGCGAAGCCGGCATGGAATTGTCGCTGTTCAGCCGCGATGTGATTGCGCTGGCCGCCGCCGTCGGCCTCAGCCATGCGATGTATGATGGCGCGCTGATGCTCGGCATCTGCGACAAGATCGTGCCCGGATTGCTGATCGGGGCGCTGCGCTTCGGCCACCTGCCGACCATCTTCGTTCCCAGCGGCCCGATGCCCAGCGGCATTCCCAACAAGGAAAAGCAGCGCGTCCGCCAGCTTTATGCCGAGGGCAAGGCGACCCGCGCCGAACTGCTGGCCAGCGAAATGGGCAGTTACCATTCGCCCGGCACCTGCACCTTTTTTGGCACCGCCAATTCCAATCAGATGATGATGGAGATGATGGGGCTGCACATTCCCGGCAGCGCCTTTGTCCAGCCCGGCACGCAATTGCGTCAGGCGCTTGACCGCGAGGCGGTGCACCGCGTCGCAGCGCTGGGGCACAAGGGCAATGATTACCGCCCGCTGGGCCGGTGCGTCGATGAAAAGGCGATCATCAACGCCGCAGTTGGCCTGCTGGCGACCGGCGGATCGACCAACCACGCGATCCACCTGCCCGCAATGGCGCGCGCCGCGGGTATCGTGTTTGACTGGGACGACCTGTCGGCGCTGTCATCGGTCGTCCCGCTGATTGCGCAGGTCTATCCCAATGGATCGGGTGATGTGAACCAGTTCCACGCGGCCGGCGGCATGGGATATGTGATTGGCGAGCTGATCGAATCGGGCCTTGCCCACCGCGATATCCTTACCGTGGGGCGCAGCGATCTGAGCGACTATGCGCGCGAACCCGGCCTTGATGGCGAAACACTGACGTGGCGCGAAGTTGGCGCGGCGGGCGATGATACGATGCTGCGCCCGGTGTCCGATCCGTTCAAGCCCGATGGCGGAATGCGGCTGCTAACCGGCAACCTGGGTCGCGCCTGCATCAAAACATCGGCGATTGATCGCGAACGCTGGACGATCGAGGCGCCGTGCCGGGTGTTTGCCGATCAGGCCAGCGTCGCCGCTGCATTCAAGGCGGGCGAGCTTGATCGCGATGTGGTGGTGGTGGTGCGGTTCCAGGGCCCGCGCGCCAACGGGATGCCCGAACTGCATTCGCTCACCCCGCCATTGGGCGTTTTGCAGGATCGTGGATTCCGGGTGGCGCTCGTCACCGATGGGCGAATGTCGGGGGCGAGCGGCAAGGTGCCCGCCGCCATCCACTGCACCCCCGAAGCATTAGGCGCCGGCCCGCTGGCGCGCCTGCGCGATGGCGATGTGGTCAAGGTCTGCGCGGTCACGGGTGAACTTTCGACCACCGCCGATCTTTCGGCCCGCGATCCTGTGGCCGATCCGCGCGCCGACATGGGCACGGCGCGCGAATTGTTCGGGATGTTTCGCCGCTTTGCCGACGGGGCCGAACAAGGCGCGAGCGCGATGCTTGCCACAGGGGGAATCTGACGATGGCCACGATTGATGAATTGATGCGGGTCGCCCCGGTGATCCCGGTGATCGTGATTGACGATATTGCCCACGCCGTGCCGCTGGCCGAAGCGCTGGTGGCAGGCGGATTGCGCGTGCTCGAAGTCACCTTGCGCACCCCGGCGGCACTGCCCGCGATTGCAGCGATGAAGCAGGTGCCCGGCGCGATTGTCGGCGCGGGCACCGTCACCAACCCGGCAGAACTGGACGCGGCGCTGGCGGCGGGGAGCGAGTTCATCGTTGCCCCCGGCCTGACCGAGCCGCTTGGCAAGGCGGCGATTGCGGCAGGCGTCCCGTTCCTGCCCGGCATCGCCAACGCCGGTGACATCATGCGCGGGCTGGACATGGGGCTGACCCGGTTCAAGTTCTTCCCGGCGATGGCAGCGGGCGGGTTACCCGCGTTAAAGGCGCTGGCTGCGCCGTTTGGTCAGTGCCGGTTCTGCCCCACTGGCGGAATCGGGCCGGACAATGCCGCCGAATGGCTCGCTTTCGATCCGGTGCTGTGCGTTGGCGGAAGCTGGGTGTCACCCAAGGGCGCGCCTGACAAGGTAGCGAACGAAGCGATGGCGAAGGCCGCCTGCGGCTTACGCTGAAACGCCTGCCGCCAGCATCAACGCACCGATGATCCCTGCGTTTTCGCCGTGGCGAGGGCGGATGATGCGATGGCGCGGGCCGCCGGGCAGATAGCCTGCGTCCAAGGCGCGAGCACGCTCGGCCACGCGCTCGACCAGCCCCGGCGTATTCGCCACTCCGCCGCCGATCACCACTTCGGCCACCGCAACGCTCGCAAACAATATGTGGCACGCCTGCGCGATGGTATCAGCGATGATCGCATGGCCGGGGTGATCCGCAGGCAATTGCGACAATGATGCGCCCCAGCGCGCGGCAATCGCGGGGCCGCTGGCAAGGCCTTCCAGACAATCGCCATGATGCGGGCATATCCCGGCAAAGTCGCGGTCATCCGCGTGGCGACGCGGGTAAATGTGGCCCATTTCCGGGTGCGCGATGCCGTGCACCGGTTGGCCGTTCAGCACCAATCCGCCGCCGATCCCGGTGCCGATGGTAAGATAGGCGAGGCTGCCGCCCTGCCCCCCGGCAGCCGCATATTCGGCCAGCGCAGCGGCGTTCACGTCGGTATCGAACCCAACCGGAACACCCAGCCTGCCCGCAAAGAACCCGGCAATGTCGCAATCGGCCCAGCCCGGTTTGGGCGTGTTGGTGATGAAGCCCCAGCGTGGACTGCTTGCGTCAAGTTCAACCGGGCCAAAGCTGCCGATGCCCAGCGCGGTGATGTCACCCTGTTCCGCGAACCACGCCGCCGCCTCGGCCAGTGTCGTGGCCGGATCGCGGGTGGGGATGGTGTGGCGCGCGCTGATTGCGTCAGGCGAAGGCCCCACCGCCAGCACAAATTTGGTGCCGCCCGCTTCGATCCCGCCCAGCATCATGCCACCTTGTGCGATTGCACCGCGCGCAGCGCCGCGCGCTCGCCATCCAGTTCCAGTTGCAGCAGCGGCGCAGGCACGCCGCCAAACCGGCCATCAGGCAGCATATCGACAAAGGAACACACCGTCAGGCTGGCATCGACGAACCAGCTATAGGTCTGTAGCGGGCGGTCTGCCGGGTTGGCGATCACCAATCCGGTGCCGTTCAACGGCTGCCACGGCCCTTGCATCGATGTCGCCACCATCCCGTAAAGCCCCCCCGGCGCATGGCGCAATTCGGGCGCGAATGTCCCTGTCTGCGTTGACCAGAAGGCGTAGTAATGTTTGCCGTGAAACACCAGATGAGCGCGCTCCAGCTCATTATTGACGCCGTCTGCATGGAGGCAAGGCGGGATCAACACCCACCCTGACGCAGCCCTGCGCGCCAATCCGAACGCGCCGTTGAACGCGTTGTCCGATTCCGCCAGCGAGGCGGTGAAGGCGAGGTATTCGGTGCCGTCCGCCGGATCGCGGAACCAGGCCGGATCGCGGAACGCCTTGATCATGCCCGGCGCGCCGTCATGCGCATCGGCGGGCATATAATCTGCGCCGTAATTATCAAAACAGGGGGTAGGAAAGCTCCATTCGCCCGGCAACCCATCGGCGCCCACCTGTGCGCTTGCCTGCCAGAGCTGCTGTTGATAGCCCCCGGCCTTTGCCGCAGTGCCGGCAGCGGTGAAGAACAGCGTCATCACCCCGCCATCGAACAGCGCCGATCCGGCCCATTCGCGTTCGTATGGCACGTCAAAATCGGGCAAGACCGGGCCAAGATCCAGCCATTCACCTTCTCGCCGTTCGATCAGGTGAATCTTTGCTTCGAAATGGCGCAACCCCGGATCGCCCCGGTCAGGCGCGGCCAAGGCCATCCACAGCGCGCGCCCGGCGATAGTGGCGGGCCTGCCGTGCGCGTCCTGCACCGGCCACATATCCCAATAGAGCCGAGCGGGATCAAGCCGCGAGGGATCCGGCGCGGTAATCGGCGGGATCAGCGCGGCTACGCCCGGCGTAATCTGGCGCACGTGCTCCGCGGTCCAGGCTGTCGTCATGGCAGCAGCTTATCCCAAATCTCGGATCAAAAGAGCGGGCTGGCCGCCGGGGGGAATTGGCGGCCAGCCCGTTTGCGAAGGTTCGATCAGAAGTCGAACCGCACCGATGCCAGCACAGTCCGGCCCGCAATCGAGCGCGCACGCACGATGCTGTTACCGGGGATTGCGCCCTCTTCCGCTTC
Organism: Alphaproteobacteria bacterium HGW-Alphaproteobacteria-14; assembly: GCA_002842925.1. Classification (GTDB taxonomy): domain Bacteria; phylum Pseudomonadota; class Alphaproteobacteria; order Sphingomonadales; family Sphingomonadaceae; genus Erythrobacter. The sequence goes on along the minus strand of PHEL01000030.1, from coordinate 11,959 downwards.
GGTGAACCCGTTGGAGTTGAACAGGTTCTGCGCGTTCAGCCCGATTTCGATCCGGTCAACCGGGCGCACCGCGACAAACGCGTTGACCTGCGTAAATCCGGGCAGCTTCAACTGGTTTGAATCCTGCGTGAAGCTGTTGGTGGTGCCCACGAAATTCGCGCCCAGCGTGAACATATCGGCATCAAGCCTGACGGCGCGGCGTGTTGCCGATCACACTGGTATCCAGCGCATCCTTGATTTCCGCATCGGTCCAGGTCGCGCCGCCTGACAGGGTGAACCCGCCGGTGCGGTATGCGGCTTCGAGTTCGACACCGTAAGCTTCATACGTGGTATCAAACAGCACCACCGGGGCGATATCGACATTGGTTTCAGCCGTTTTCGCATAGAATCCGGTGGCAAACAGCGACAATCCGTTGGCCTGATATTTCAGCCCCGTTTCGAGCTGATCGACCTTGGCAATCACCCCGGAATCGCCGCCCGGCAGGCTGCCATCGACCGTGCTGACCGCAGGCGAGAACAGGCTGCGGTCGGCGGTGTGGCGGCCGCCCTGGCTGTAACGCACGAACACGCCCAGATCATCGCTCAGCAGGTAATTCGCGCCAAGCGAGAAGCTGAAATAGTCGAAGTTGTAATTGACCGGACGCGCACTGCCGAGCGGGAGCACGCTGGTTTGCGCCTCTGCCGGGCTGATCACGCCATCATTATCGAAATCGAAGCTGGCCACCCCGATTCCGAAGCCGGTGTCAGCCCCGGTGATCGTGCCATCGGCATCGCCGAAGTCATAACGGATGCTGCCATCAAGCGTCAGCCGGTCAAGTTCCAGCGAGAGCGAGGCGAACGGTGCATAGGTGCTGTAATCGACATCATAGTTGCGGCGGCAGCAATTGCCGAAAAAGCTCGCGCCAAACCCGACCGTGCCGTTCTGCGTGACGAGATCGCCGTTTGCATCGCGAATATCGACCAGCACCGCCTCACCATTGCCCTGCACGGTCTGAACGTGCGAGGTCCACAGCCAGTCGGTATCGATGGTCTGGCGCGACAGGTAAAAGCCGGTGGTGAAATTGGCCGAACCACCGCCGAAATCAAATTCCTTGTTCACCCGGAAATCATTGGTGATGTTGTCAAGGCTGTTGAGCCGGACGTTGAACACCACCACATTGGTGAGCAATCCGTTGCCACCGATATTGGCGGCATTGGCCACCGCCCCGGTGTTGGGGCCAGAGGCGAATTCGATCGTCGAACCCGCGCCACCGATGGCGTCTGCAACATTCTGCGCGGTGTCGGCACCCGCCGGGAAGGGCGATTGGAAGCTGCCCGAATTGTCAGAAAACCGGAACCGGTTGGTCAGCGTCCATCCGCCGCCCACGTCGATCTCGCTTTCGATCCCGAAGGCAAAGCTTTCGACCGAAAGCCCATCGCGGAAATCAAAGCTGGCGGGATTGTTGTTGCCATCCAGCGTTACCGACGGGGTCAGGAACGGACTGAGCAGCGAATCGCGGCGCGGGTTGAAGCCGGGGATCGCGTTATAATCGGGGCTGGCATTGGTTCCGCCCACGAACACCGGCTGCGGCAGGATGGTGGGAGTGCGATCATCCAGATACTTGGCTGAAAAGCGGATATAGCCGCCATCGAATTCCTTGGTAATGTTGGCTTTGATCTGGCCGCCGTCATAACCGTTAAAGCCAATGTCGCGCGGGCCTTCGCCGGTGCGGTAGAACCCGCCGACGTGGAAATACAGATCATCAGCCAGCGGCGCGCCGTAATCGAAATCAAGCCGGTAGCTTTCAAAATCCAGCCCGACGCTGCCCTGGATTGCGCCGCCTTCCTGCCGTCCGGTCTTGGAGATGAAGTTGATCACCGCACCCGGCGCGTTCGAGGCAAAGGTCGAGGCCGAACCGCCGCGCACCGCTTCGACGCGGGCGACAGAACGATCAGCGCGCAGGAAGTTATCGGCGTTGCCGAAGAGGATGTCGCCAAATTCAAGGATCGGCAGGCCATCTTCCTGCAACTGGATATAGCGTGCACCGCCGGTTGATACCGGAATGCCGCGCACCGCGATGTTGGCATTGCCTTCACCGCCCGATGCTTCGGAACGGATGCCGGGGATCTGGCGGATCAGGTCAGCCGATGATGGCGACCCAAGATTGGCGATGGTGTCCGCGCCGATGGTGCTGACCGAAACCGAGCTTTCGATCCGGTTCTGCCCGCGCGCAACCGCAGTGACGATGATTTCGTTGCCTTGGGCCTCGGCGTTATCAGCAGCGAGGCTATCCTGCGCGACAGCCGGACTGGCGATGGCACACAGGGCTGCACTTGCACAAAGCGCGATACGCAATTTCATGGGTAGTCTCCTCTCGAATTCGCGCTTCTGTGGCGCAGACAGGCTCATGACTACGCCCATTGCAAACGTTTGCAACAGGAATCTTGCAAACGTTTGCAAATTTCCGGGAAACGTGTCACTTCCATGTCACAGCGCGGCGACAGATCCGTGCGGACAAGAGGATCGGACAGGCGCATATGACGGAAAAGCCCCGGCTTTCGCTGCTGCGAATCATCGAAATGAACATCGGCTTTTTCGGCCTGCAATTCAGTTTCGGGCTGCAACAGGCCAATATGGGGCCGATCTACGGCTTTCTTGGCGCGGACGAGGCGACCATGCCGCTGTTGTGGCTGGCAGGCCCGATGACCGGCCTGATCATCCAGCCGATTGTCGGCGCGATGAGCGATCGCACCAATACAAGGATGGGCCGCCGCACACCCTATTTCCTGATCGGCGCGGTGATCTGTTCGCTGGCACTGTTTGCCATGCCTTATTCGGGCACGCTGTTGATGGCGGCGAGCCTGCTGTGGATCCTCGATGCGGGCAACAACATCACGATGGAGCCATACCGCGCCTATGTTGCGGACCGGCTCAAGGCGAGCCAGCGTTCGGTCGGGTTCCTGACCCAGAGCGCATTTACCGGCCTCGCCCAGACATTGTCCTACCTCGCGCCAAGCCTGCTGACCGCATTCGTGGCGCGCGATGTGCTCGACGCCAATGGCATTCCGGTGATCGTGCGGATTGCCTTCATCATCGGGGCGATCCTGTCGATATCGACCATCGTGTGGTCGGTATTCCGGGTGCGTGAATTGCCTCTGACCGAAGCTGAACAGGCCGATCTGGCGCAAAAGCCGCTCACCGTGCGCGCCACCTTCACCGAAATCCGCGATGCCATCCGCGATATGCCGCGCCCGATGCGGCAATTGGCGGCGGCGATGCTGTGCCAATGGTATGCGATGTTCGCTTATTGGCAATATATCACCTTTGCCGTGGGGCGCAGCATCTACAACACCAACGCCCCTGCCAGCGCCGCCTTTCGTGAGGCGACGCTGACCACTCAACAGGCAGGGGCATTGTATAATTTCATCGCGTTTCTGGGCGCATTGGCGCTGATCCCGGTGGTGGCGCGGTTCGGGGCGCGGCACGTCCATGCGGTGTGCCTGGCCGCATCGGGCACGGCGATGCTGATGATCCCCGGCGCCAGCACCCCTGCGGCGCTGTTTGTGCTGATGCTGGGGATCGGGATTGGTTGGGCGGGGATGATGGGCAACACCTATGTGATGCTGGCCGATTGCATCCCTCCGGCGCGCAACGGCATTTACATGGGCATTTTCAATCTGTTCATCGTTATCCCGATGCTGATCCAGACGCTCACCATGCCGCTGATCTATCGCCCGCTGCTGGGCGGCGATCCGCGCAATGTGCTGATGCTGGGCGGTGTCTTGATGCTGGCGGGCGCGATAGCTACGCTGCGGGTGGATGCCGGGCACCGCCGCCCGCGCGAACAGGGGCTGGTAGCAAGCTAGATATGGGCGAGGACAGGACGGCGCGCACCGCAGTGCGCACCATCACCGATCTGGCACGGCTGGCCGGGGTTTCCCCCGGCACGGTATCGCGCGCGCTGGCGGGCAAGAGCCTGGTCAACACCAAGACCCGCGAGAAGATCGAGGCGATTGCCCGCGAACACGGGTTCCGCCCCAATCAGATGGCGAGCGGACTGCGTCGCCAGAAAACCGGGGTGATCGGGGTGGTGATCCCGCTGGGGCATGACACCCGCCAGCAGATTTCCGACACCTTTTTCATGACCTTGCTCGGCTTCCTTGCTGATGAGCTCACGCTCGAAGGGTATGACCTGATGCTGCGCCGCGTGGTGCCCAAGGACGACGCCGACTGGCTCGACCGGTTTATCGGATCGGGAATGATCGACGGAGTGATCGTGATCGGCCAGTCCGATCAGTTCGACCGGATCGAAGACGTCGCCGATGGCTATGGCCCGATGGTGGTGTGGGGCAATCATGCCGAAGGCCAGCGCCATTGCGTGGTCGGCACCGATAACCGGCTGGGCGGCAGGCTGGCGGCTGAACGCCTGATTGCGGCAGGTGCGCAGCGGCTGGCGTTTCTGGGCGACACCACCGCGATCGAATTCGCCGCGCGATTTGCCGGTGCCGAAGATGTAGTGCGGCGCATGGGCCTGCCGCCGATCATCGAGCTGCCAACCCACCTTTCCCCCGAGCGAGCGAGCGATGAAATTGCCCGCCATCTTGAAGCCGTCATGGGCCGGATCGACGGGGTCTTCGCTGCGACCGACACGCTCGCCGCGCTATGCCTTACCGGCCTGCGCGAACGCGGTGTGGCGGTGCCGGGTGACATCAAGCTGATCGGGTTCGATGATTTGCCGATCGCGTCCCATACCGTGCCGCCGCTCTCCACGGTCAAGCAGGACATCGCGGCCGGCGCACGCGGGCTGGTTGACCTGCTGCTGCGGCGGCTGGCCGGGGAACAGACCGAAAGCCTGGTGCTGCCCCCGCAACTGGTGGTGCGCCAAACCGCCTGACGCTGGCGGCCTTCAGGCGGCGACAGGCGCGGGCTGGCTGACCAGCGCGACCAGATTTTCGGCAGGTACGGGTCGCCCGACGAAATAGCCCTGTGCGTAATCACAGCCGATGCCCTTGAGGAAGGCAAGACACGCTGCGTCCTCTACCCCTTCGGCCACCACCATGATGCCCAGCTCGTGCGCGAGCTGCAAGGTCGAGCGTACCAGCATCGCATCCCCCTGATCGACGTGAGCGTTCTGCACAAAGCTGCGATCGATCTTGAGTTCGGACAGCGGCAGCTGCTTGAGATAGTTGAGCGTCGACTGGCCGGTGCCATAATCATCCATCGAAATGCGGATACCGCTGGCCCAGAAACGCGCAAGCACCGCAATCGCCTGGTCGTGATCTTCAAACTGAGCGGATTCGGTGACTTCGAAAGTCAGCCGATGCGCCGGTGCCCCTGCCCGCGCGACCAGCGCCAGTGCCTTGTTGGCAAAGCTTTCAGACGTCAGCAGGGTGGCTGAGATATTGACCGCCACGCCGATCACCAACCCCTGTTCGCACCACGTGCGCATATCGTTGATTGCCTGTTCCAGCACCGCCAGCGTCAGATCGTCGATCCGGCCCGCCTCCTCGATCAACGGAATGAAGCAATCCGGCGGCAGCATCCCGCGTGTCGGATGCTGCCAGCGCACCAGCGCTTCGACCGAATCGATCCGGTCGCTGGCGAGATTGATCTTGGGTTGATAGTAAACCTTGATCTGGCCTTCGCGCAGTGCGTCATCAAGCTCCCCCAGCAGTGAGAACTGCTGCGCGGCGATTTCGCCCTCGCTATCGGAATATAGCCGCCACTGCTTGCCCGAACGCTAGGCAAGGCTGGCGGCATGGGCTGCGTTGCCCGCCGCTCCGGGCAGATCAGCGGCCGCCACCCCAAAGGTCAACGAAACCCCCAGCCGCCGCCCAGCAACATCGAACGGACTGCGCATGATCGCGCGCAGCCCCGCCATCAGGGGTTCAAGTTCGTGGATTTCCAGCGGTGTGAGCCACACCAACGTGCGGTCTTCCATCCGGTAAATCATGGTCGTCGATGTTGCCACCTGCAGGCGTTCGAACAGCCGTCGCAGCAGTTCGCCTGCATGATCGGCCCCGACCGCCAGTTTGAGCCCATCAAAATCGTGGATCTGTGCGGCAATGACATAACGATCATCCGCCGCAACGCGCCGCGCATCCAGCGCCAGCCGGTTGGGCAGTCCGCTTTCAGTGTCGATCCGGCGGCGTCGCACCGCCGCCTTGTGCGCAAGAACCGGCAGCCGCACCGCAACCGCCGTGCCGATCACGATCAGCGCGGGAACAATTTCAAACCAGACGGCACCGATCATTCGGGCACCCAGCCACAAGGCCATTATGATCGCCGTTCCCAGCGCCGCGCACGTGAGCACGGCCACCCGCGATTGTGCCGCACCAACCAGCACCGCCATCATCACCGCCAACAACAAAGGCGCGGCCCACCCGCCGTAGATCGGCACCGCATCAACCAGCGTTTCTGCCGCCAGAGCCTGCACGATCACGCCGGGGATCACGCCGTGGCGCGGCACCGGATAGCGATCACCCAATTCAATCGCGGTTGCGCCGATGATGATGTCCTTGCCCTTGAACAATTCAGGGCGGAACATCCCGCGTTCGATGGAGATGAAACTGTGACGCGGGATCGAAGCGGGATCGACCGCAAAATCAATCGGAAAGCTTTCCCCCGCCGCGCCCGCCCGTCCTGCGACGAACGTCGCGATGGACGGGCGCGCCAACGAGTTTGTTACGCTGCCAAATGGCATCCGGCGGACAAATCCATCGGCATCCGGCGTCACCACAACCGAGGCCAGATGGGCATGACCGCGCAAGGGCGCGATCGGAAGCGAATCGAGCTGACGGCTTTCGTGGAAGCCCGCCTTTTGGGCAAAAGTGGGCAATGCCACCGGAGTATCAGCCGCAGCAATCGCGGCTCCGAAGGCCAGATCGCTCACCGAGTCGCCCTTGCCGGAAAAATCGATGTCAAAGCTGATCGAACGGGCCCCTGCCGCATCTAGCTGCTGCAGCACCCGCGCATAGTGATCGCGCGGCCACGGCCAGCTCTGGATCGCGGCCATGCTGGCTGCATCCATCTCGACGACATGAACCTGCCCGCTGGCCGGGCGTTCCAACTGCGCGAAGGTCAGTTCTTCGACGCGGTGTTCAAACGGGCGAAACGTGCCTTGGGCAGCCGCGAACGCAACCACAACAGCGAATATCACCATGCCCACAGCCCACAGCGACAGCCTATCGGGCAAATCCGTCAAAGATGGTCGAACGATTCTCACAAATGCTGCGCCGGTCGGGTCAGGGCCGCCCGTGGCGTCCGCGCGCCCGCGGATCGTCCAGCACCTCTTGGTCAGGACGGCCAGTGCCAACCTCGCCGCGACCATTGTCGCCGCCGAGATTACCCGCTGCGTTGTCAGCGCCCGCGCCTGCGCCGGCTGGCGCGCAGTTGCCTTGCAGGCAGCCGTTGCCATTGCCGCCGCCATTGCCGTTGCCTATGCCATTGTTGCCATTGTTGCCATTGTTGCCATTGTTGCCATTGTTGCCATTGTTGCCATTGTTGCCATTGTTGCCATTGCCATTGCCGTTGCCATTGCCATTGCCATTGCCATTGTCATTGTTGGCATTGCCGTTGCCTATGCCATTGTTGCCATTGCCGCCGCCATTGCCATTGCCATTGTTGCCATTGCCGCCGCCATTGCCGTTGCCATTGCCATTGCCATTGCCATTGCCATTGCCATTGTTGGCATTGCCGTTGCCTATGCCATTGTTGCCATTGCCGCCGCCATTGCCGTTGCCGGAACCGCTGCCTGCGTCAGCGCCAGCAGGATTAGCAGGTCCCGCGCCATCATTGCCACGGCCACCATCAGAGCCAAATGCAGGAGCCGCGCCGCGATTGGTGTTTTCCGACACCACTAAAGCAGCAATCACCGAAACTTCACCAGAGACAAAGCCGCCCGAATAGCGGCCCACATCACCAGGACTGCTGGCGATCACTTCATCGATCCGGTTGGCAGAGTTTATAGAAATTGCGGCTGGTTCTGCGCGCGCTTGTCCCCCCGCCGGTAACACAGAAGCAGATGACACAGGGGCTGCTGGCGTGGCCGGGACCTCCGCAGGCGCGCTGGCTGGTCGCGCAGGGGAATCGACTATCTTGCGCCCCTCGCCCTCGATCACCAGCCGCATCGTATCGCCTGCAGCTACCAACGCCACCGCTCCTGGAAGGATTAGATCGCGAGCGCCGCCATCGGGCGTCGCCACTTCAACCGCACCTTCGGTCACTTGTAGGCTCGCACCTTCCGCGCCAACGTTGATGATGAACGTTGTGCCCTTTACCACCGCCGCCAGATAGGGGGTCTCCACCCCGAAATGCGGATCAGCCTGCTTGCCGATATTGAACAGCGCGCTGCCATAGTCCTGCACGATCTGGATAATCGAACGCTCGCGCGATGCTTCAGGAATGCGGATCTGGGCGTTTTGCCGCAGCGTAACGAATTCGCGCCCGCGCACCAGCACGGCGGTTGATCGGGCGGCGGTACGCACTGTCATTCCCGGCGCAACCGCAATGCCAGCGTCGCCTTTGCGTTCGCCGCGCGCGTCGATAACTGTCACCTGGCCTTTAGCTTCGCTGATCGTCCAACCCGCTTCCTGCGCAAACGCAGCCGTGCCGCTGAACAGCAGCAAAAGGATGGGAAACAATAGGCGGGACAGCAGGCGCATGGGAATCTCCTTGCCTGCCGCCTAGATGGCGAGTTCCGCATGTGGGGTTTATGTACATGGTAAAGAAAGAGTTAGCTGATTTTTGCTTAACCATTTTGGGTTAGTTCCTGATGCAATTCTGACGGAGCTGACAGGTTTTGCGCTGGTTAAAGTTAATTGCATGCGGGGCATTTCTGGTCACCAGTCACGGACTGGCGGCGCAGGATGCGTTTGACCGCACCAATCCGGTGCAGCAGGTCGAACGTGATCGCCCGCTGACTGAAGTTGACGCGGCCATCCGGATCGAAGTGCAACCCGTGCTCGATCAACCGACAATCCCCGGCGACGCCGCCAGTGTCGACGTTGGCTCAATCGTTATCGACGGGCTGGAAGCCCTCACTCGCAGCGATTTCGCCGCTGTGATCGAACCCTATGCGGGCCGCAGCCTCGACCGCGCCGATCTGCGCCAGCTGACCGATGCGGCGGCGGAACTTGCCCGCCAACGCGGCTATATTCTCGCCACCGCATGGATTCCCGAACAATCGCTGGTGGGCGGGATGCTGCGGATATTGGTCGATGAGGGCAGAATCGATACGATCCGGGTTGAAGGGTCGAATGATCCGGCCATCCGCGCCCAATTGGAACGGCTCGTCAATCTGCGCCCGCTTACGCTCGCCGCTTTGCAACGCGAAGTGCTTCTGGCCGATGATCTGCCTGGCGTGTGGATCCGTTCGACCCGGTTCGAACATGATGGGACACGCCGCGTGCTGGTGGTTGATGCCCGGCGCGAAGATTTTGGTGGATCGGTAATGGTTGCCACTGATGGCACCAAGCCGGTCGGCCCGGTGCGGGCGCGGATTGATGTGAACGCCAATGGCCTGATATCGCCGCGCGACCGGGTTGATCTTAGCTATTCGATGACCCCGCTCAATCCCGATGAGCTGGCATTCTTCAGCGCGCGTTATAGCGTGGTCGTGAGCGACACAGGCCTGCAATTGGGATTGCACGGCGCCTATTCGAAGACCGAACCGGGTGCATTCCTGGCGAGCCGCGAACTCACCGGTCATGCTTGGCAGGGCGGCATTCAGATGCGCCAACCGTTGATGCGTTCGCAAAGGCGCAGCCTGTGGCTTGAAGCCAGCGGCGAAGTGCAGAATCTTGAACAGAACAGTTTTGCCATGCTCGCCCGCCGGGATCGCATCGCGCTCGTCCGCCTGGGGTTCTATGGTTACTTCCCGCTCGCCGGGGGCACCTTGCAAGGCCGGGCAACGGTCAGCCGGGGGATCGACATTCTCGGCGCGACCGGGCTGGGCGATCCGCTTGCCTCGCGCACCGATGCGCCACCCGATTTCACCACTGTGTCATGGTGGATCAACTGGCGACGCGCGCTGGGCGGCAGGGTCAGCCTGTCCTTGGCGGCAAGCGGGCAGTTTTCCACCGATCCGCTGCTGATCGGCGAAAGCTTTTCGCTTGGCGGAAGTGCCTTTCTGCGCGGTTATGACTTTGCGCAACGGGTCGGTGATCAGGGCATCGTCGGGGTGGGAGAACTGCGTTATGACTGGCCTGATGCGTTGGGCGCGGTGCGCAATCTTCAGCTCTATGCCTTTGCCGATGGCGGCACGGTCACGAACCTGTCAGGCGGTGTGGGCGGCGGCACGCTGGCATCGAGCGGCGGGGGCTTCAGGGCTGATGTTACGCGCGATCTCGATCTCGATCTCGAAGTCGCGGTGCCGCTGACAGAACCGCGCTTTAATACCAATGACCGCTCGCCGCGCGTCAACCTGCGGGTGGTGCAGTCGTTCTGAGCGCCCGATGACCCGATAGCCAAGCGGCCGATGCTGCGATAAGGCACCCGTCATGGACATGGCTGACCTCCTCCAACGTTATTTCGGCACCCGCGATCTGGCCGGGGTCGCGCCCGCTGCGCTGCCCGCCGGGGTCGAACGGATGCGGGTTGATTTCGGCATGGAGCAGGAACGCGGCCCGCGCTTTGCCCTGTGGACGCTGTTGATGGTGCTGGGCGATGCGCCCGATCTCGACATTGCCTTTGCGCATGAAGAAGACCGTGAGGCCGCGCGCAATCTGATCGCTATGCTGGGCGCCGCCGCGCCTGATTGACCCCTGCCCGCGCCCGCCCATAATTAAACGCAAGCCAAACCGCCCGCAAACGTGTATGGGCCGCGCATCGAAGCACCCGCGAACGGGCCAAGCGCCCCGTTCTTGCTCAGTCGATTTCACATTCCTTTGTGCCCCTGCCTTTGGCGCGCGCACTCGCCTGAAAGCCTTTTTCCATGCCATTTCCCGATCTTCCCGCTGGCCTTGCCGAGGCTTTGACCCAGCGCGGATACGAAGCGCTTACCCCGGTTCAGACCGCTGTGCTGGAACCCGAAGCGCATGGGCGCGATCTGGTGGTTTCGGCGCAGACCGGGTCGGGCAAGACTGTCGCCTTCGGGCTGGCCTTTGCTGAACAGGTGCTGGGCGATGATGGCCGGGTGCCGCCCGCCCGCGCGCCGCTGGCGCTGGTGATCGCCCCGACGCGCGAGCTGGCGTTGCAGGTCGCGCGCGAGCTTGACTGGCTTTACAAGGCCGCCGGTGCGCGCATCGCCACCTGCGTCGGCGGCATGAGCCCGCAGGTCGAACGCCGCGCGCTGCAAGCCGGCGCGACCATCGTTGTCGGCACGCCGGGGCGGCTGCGCGATCATCTGGAACGCGGCGCGCTCAACCTGTCGTCGCTGGCGGTCCATGGGGTTCCGCGAAGAGCTGGAAGAAATCCTCGATGCCACCCCCGAAACGCGGCGGATGCTGATGTTTTCGGCGACCATGCCGCGCCCGATCGAGGCGTTGGCCCGGCGCTACCAGAAGGATGCCCTGCGCATCTCCACTGCCGGCAGCGAACGCGGGCATGGCGATATTGCCTATCAGGCGGTCACCGTCTCGCCTTCGGAGATCGAAAACGCGGTGGTGAACCTGCTGCGCTTCCACGAGGCGGAAACCGCGATCCTGTTCTGCGCCACACGCGAAAACGTGCGCCACCTCCACGCCACCTTGCAGGAACGCGGGTTCGGCGTGGTCGCGCTGTCAGGCGAACATTCGCAGCAGGAACGCAATCAGGCGCTGCAAGCGCTGCGTGATCGCCGTGCGCGGGTGTGCGTGGCGACCGATGTGGCGGCGCGCGGGATCGATCTGCCGTCGCTGAGCCTGGTCGTCCATGTCGAAATCCCCCGCGATGCCGAAACCTTGCAGCACCGTTCGGGCCGCACCGGGCGCGCGGGCAAGAAAGGCATTGCGGTCATCATCGTCCCCTACCCGCGCCGCAAGCGGATCGAATCGATGCTGC
>PHEL01000029.1 GCA_002842925.1 Alphaproteobacteria bacterium HGW-Alphaproteobacteria-14 | reverse complement strand
ACCAGTGTCTTGTCACCATTGCGGGTTTCGAGCGCGGTCAGGATCGCGGGCAGTTCGCCGGGGAACTGCACGTCGACAACAGCGCCGATGACCTGGCTGATGGTGCCGTTTGTGGTCTGGTTGAGAGTGGGGGCGGTGGCCATTTTTCGTTCCTTAGCCTTCGATTAGAGCGCTTCAGCGCCTGCAATAATTTCGATGAGTTCAGTGGTAATCGCCGCCTGACGCTGGCGGTTATAGATGATCGTCAGCTTGCCGATCAGATCGCCTGCGTTGCGCGTGGCGTTGTCCATCGCGGTCATCGAGGCACCCTGTTCGGAAGCCTCACGTTCGAGCAGCGCGCCGAACAGCTGGGTGCGCACATAACGCGGCAGCAGTTCTTCGAGGATTTCCTCCTCACCCGGCTCGTATTCGACCACTGCATCGCTCGCCGCGGTTTCAGTCGGGGCGGGCACGGGAATCAGCTGGTTCACCGTAGGATCCTGCGCCAGCGCCGATTTGAAGGTTGGATAGACGAGGTGCGCGATGTCGAACTTGCCCGCGTCAAACAGCGCGATCAGTTCATTGGCGATGGCCTCAGCTTCGGTGAAGCCGGGGGTCTTGACCGTGCTGGTGTCGAACCCGCCGCCAATCAGGCTGGGGAATTCGCGCTTCAGCGGCGCGCGGCCTTTCCGGCCGACGAGGTAGAATTCGACTGTCTTGCCATCGGCGATCAATTCGCGCGCCTTGACCTTGGCGGCCTTGACGAGATTCGAGTTCAAACCGCCGCACAGGCCCTTGTCGGTGTTGACCACCACCACCAGGTGACGCTGATCCGCGCCGGTGCCTGCCAGCAGACGCGGCGCAGAATCGCCGCTAACCTTGCCCGCAAGCGATGCCATCACCGCCGCCAGCCGCGTGGCATAGGGCCGCCCGGCCTCAGCCGCAGCCTGCGCACGGCGCAGCTTGGCGGCGGCGACCATCTGCTTGGCCTTGGTGATCTTCTGGGTCGATTTGACCGAGTTGATCCGACCTTTGAGTTCCTTAAGGGATGCCATCTATCCAATCAAACTCACTAGAGAAAAAAATAGGCCGATAGGCACAAGTATTGCCGCAACTTTCGCAAAACCATACCATCTCATTGCGTCAGCTATAACTTCGTCTCTCACGTCAGGCTGAGCCGTTTTTGCTACGATCACCATCAACTTTGCCGGTAGAAGAAAAAAGAAAACTGCAACTGCACAAATAAATACGATTAAAAAAAGCCCAATTCCGGTCAAACTCGACATCAGGCGAACTGCTTGGCGAAGGTTTGCAGCGCGGCCTTGGTCTTGTCCGCGGCCTCGCCTTCGAACTTCTTGCTGGTGCGGATTTCGGTCAGCACATCGCCGTGTTCGCGGCGCATGAAATCGAGCATCTGGCTTTCGTATTCGCCCACGCGGTTCACCGGGATCGCGTCCAGATAACCGTTGGTGCCGGCATAGATCGCCACAGTCTGTTCTTCGAACGGCATCGGGCTGAACTGCGCCTGCTTGAGCAGTTCAGTCAGGCGCGCGCCCCGGTTGAGCAGTTTTTGCGTTGCGGCATCAAGATCGGAACCGAACTGCGCAAACGCCGCCATTTCGCGGTATTGCGCCAGATCGAGCTTCATCGAGCCCGAAACCTTCTTCATCGCCTTGGTCTGGGCAGCACCGCCGACGCGAGACACCGAGAGGCCGACGTTGATCGCCGGACGGATGCCCTGATAGAACAGCCCGGTTTCGAGGAAGATCTGCCCGTCGGTGATCGAGATCACGTTGGTCGGGATATAGGCTGACACGTCGCCCGCCTGCGTTTCGATGATCGGCAGCGCGGTCAGCGAACCGTGGCCGTTATCGGCGTTCATCTTGGCCGCGCGTTCCAGCAAACGAGAGTGCAGATAGAACACGTCGCCGGGGTAAGCTTCACGGCCCGGAGGACGGCGCAGCAACAGCGACATCTGGCGGTAAGCCACCGCCTGCTTGGACAAATCGTCATACACGATCACGGCGTGCATGCCGTTGTCGCGGAAAAACTCGCCCATCGCGCAGCCGGTATAGGGCGCGAGGTATTGCAGCGGCGCAGGTTCCGAAGCGGTCGCGGCGACCACGATCGAATATTCCATCGCGCCGTTTTCTTCGAGCTGCTTGACGATCTGCGCCACGGTCGACCGCTTCTGGCCGATGGCGACATAGACGCAGTAAAGCTTCTTGCCTTCATCGTCGCCCGCGTTGGCTTCCTTCTGGTTGATGAAGGTATCGATGGCGACCGCAGTCTTGCCGGTCTGACGGTCACCGATGATCAGTTCGCGCTGACCGCGGCCAACGGGCACCAGCGCGTCAATCGCCTTGAGGCCGGTCTGGACGGGTTCGGACACCGATTCGCGCGGGATGATACCCGGCGCCTTCACTTCGACGCGGCTACGCTGTGTGGTTTCGATCGGGCCTTTCCCGTCAATCGGGTTGCCGAGCGCATCGACCACGCGGCCCAGCAGGCCCTTGCCAACCGGCACGTCAACGATGGTGCCGGTGCGCTTGACGATATCGCCTTCCTTGATCTCGGCGTCCGAGCCGAAGATCACGACGCCGACATTGTCGGCTTCGAGGTTGAGCGCCATGCCCTGCACCCCGTTGGCGAATTCGACCATTTCGCCAGCCTGCACCTTGTCGAGCCCGTGGATGCGGGCGATCCCGTCACCCACGCTCAGCACGGTGCCAGTTTCGCTGACTTCGGCTTCGGTGCCGAAATTGGCGATCTGGTCCTTGATGACCTTGGAGATTTCTGCGGCACGGATTTGCATGGTGTAAGTCCTTTAAGCCTTCATGGCTTTCTTGCTTAGGCCTGCATGGCTTTGGCAAGCGAGTTGAGACGGGTGCGGATCGAGGCATCAATGCGCTGCGAACCGATGGTGACGACAAGCCCGCCAAGCAGATCGGGATCAACCGAGGCGGACAGCATGACAGTGCGCCCTTCGCGCGCGGTCAGCTTGGTTTTCAATGTTGCGATCTGATCGTCGCTGAGCGGATGTGCGCTGGTGACGGTGGCGGTTACCTCACCGCGCTGCGCGGCGGCAATCGCCCGAAACGCGGAGATAATAGCGGGCAGTTTAGCCAGACGACGGTTGCCCGCCAGCACGCCCAGGAAATTGGTGGTGAGGACGGACAGCTTGAGCTTTTTTGCCACCGCCACCATCGCCTTGCCCTGCACATCACGCGCAAGTTCGGGATTGGTGGTCAGCGCCGCCAGATCGTGACTTTGCCGCTTTCGCTGGCAAGATCGAACAGGGCCGAGGCATAGCGTCCGGCCAGACTAGCCTTGATACCGGCGGAAATATCCACGCGCTTGCAATCCTCTTGGAAGCTTCGAAGGGGTAATGCTTGGGCCTTGGGAATGGGGGATGCACAAAGGGCCCCCTCAAGGTTGGCGCGCGCCTAGCAAGTGATTCCCGCTGGTGCAAGCCACTGGACGGGATTTGTCGGAACATGGCGCGTGCCGCGCGCCAGTTTAGTGGGAGTCTGCGGCCACCGATTTGGCCTTGCAGCTATAGACCAGCCGTTCATTGGGCCGATCCGGCAGCAGCGCGATCAGCGCGGATTGCTGTTCGCCCAGCGTGCGCGCCGCATCGCTGACCCCGCAGGCGGGCGGCGTGTAGGCTGCGCGGGCCTCGCGCGCGGCGGCCAGTGCTGTTTGCCCAAGCAGATAGCGATCACTGCGGAAGGTGCGCGTATCGGGGTCATAATAATTGACCGCGACCGCTGCATCATCCTGCGCCGCGAACACCCGCGCCCATTCGCCGCCGGTGCCCAGCCCGTATTGGGTGCGGCCATTGACACAGCCATCGGCCGACCATTCGAGCGCGACATCATCGGTGCGCGCGGCGGTCACCCGGCTGCGTTCGGGCACCAGCGTGCAGATCAGTGCGCCTTCCGCTGCCAGCGATGGGGCTGCGCCCGCTGCGTCCTGGGCATCTTTGCCTTGCGCGGCGGCGACTGCGGCTTCGACGCGGTCTTCGATTTCGCTGAGGCCGGGGCGGGTGATCCACAGCAATGCTGCCGTAATCAGCGCCGCCCCTGCCAGCCCTGCGGCGATCCCGGCGTGTTTGCGCCGCGCCGGGTTGCCGCGCCACATCGCCGAAGCATAGGTGCCGCCAACCGCGCCCAGCAGCGCGATCAGCGCCAGCGCCATCGCGTTTTCGCGCGCGGCGAGAACCTCCATCTGAGCGGTCAGGCGGGCGTTTGTGCGCAGTTCGCGCAAGGCTTCCGCCCGGTTCGCCAGCTGTTCGCGCGCCTGCGCCTGCTGCGCCTCCATCCGCTGGCGTTCTGCGGCATCCAGATCATCGATCGATCGGCAAGGGAGTGCGTTGGTGATCGGTTCCACCCCGTTATCCCGCAGAAATGGCAGCAATTCGCGCAGGCTTACCGCGAAGTAGAACTCCGCATCCCCGCTCATCGAATCGGCGCTGAAGGAATTGACCCCGATCACTCGTCCGCACGGATCGAGCAGCGGCCCGCCCGAATTGCCGCGTGCAATCGGCGCAGTGTGGAGGATGGTGTCGAATTGCCGGCTGGGCCGCTCCCCCGACACGAACCCGCGCGATTTGACCGGTGGCTGCGCGCGGAAGATGTCGGTCATGCTCAACCCTTGGGCCAGATCGACATTCATCGGATAACCGACCGCCGATACCTCGCCCAGACTGGCGCTGATCCCGCCCGCCAACGCCAATGGCGGGAGCCGCAGGCTGCCACTGGCGATTTCGAGCAGGGCCAGATCATTGCGCGGAGACACCGCCACCACGCGGGCAAATGCGCCGCCTGCGCCCTCGCTCGGCACGATCCCGATGCGCAAGGTATCATCCAGCAACGCTTCGCTGACGACGTGCGCGTTGGTGACGATCTGCGTCGCGCTGACAGCAAATCCGCTGCCGTGGCTGACCGGCGCAGGTTCTCCCCCGTCAGCACCGATCACGACAACGCGCACCACTCCGCGCGCGGCGGCATCGACATCGCCGGGATCGGCGGCGGCAGGGCCTGCAAGGGCGATCAGTAACAGGGCGAGGGTGCGAAGAAGGCGGTTCATGCGCGCAGCTATAGCCATTTTTTCGCCCCATGCGACATTGAACGCAAGGGCGGGGGGTGCGCGGTTGGGCCGAGTGTGGCAAATGTTTCACGTGAAACCAACAACGCCATCAACAAAACCTCTGGGCGATGATGATCGCTGGCGCATCGCGCTGGCCAAAGACCGGCGGTTTGACGGTGCCTTTGTAACGGGCGTGCATTCGACCGGGATCTATTGCCGCCCATCCTGCCCGGCGCGCGCGCCGCTGCGCAAGAATGTGCGGTTCTATGCGACCTCGGTCGATGCTGAGAATGCGGGGTTAAGACCTTGTAAACGCTGTTCTCCTGATACCCAAAGCGCCGAGGAAGCCTGCGTGCTGGCCGCCATCGCCGCGATCCGCGAACAGGGCGCGATGACGCTGGAGGCGCTCAGCGATCTGACCGGCTATGCCCCCACTCACTTTCAGCGATTGTTCAAACGCAGCGTCGGGATGTCACCCGCCGCTTTTGCCAGAGCGTTGCGCGAAGAACGGGTGCGCGGTGCGCTGTCAGAGGGGCTAGGCGTGACCAAGGCCCTGTCTAGCGCGGGCTACGCGGGGTCTAAACAGTTCTACGCAGCGACGAAAGGCAGGCTGGGCATGACGCCAGGTGACTGGAGCAAGGGCGGCGCGGGCCGGGTGGTGCATTGGGCGGTTTTGCCGACGACGCTGGGGCCGATGCTGGTGGCGGCGACCGACAAGGGCGTGTGCTGTCTGGCGTTTGGAGAGGGCGAGGATGAATTGCGGGCACGATTTCCGAAGGCCGATTTGGTCGCGGCGGGCGAGAGCTTCCGTGCCCTGTTTGCACAAGTTGTCGCGGCGGTCGAACAGCCGGGGCCGGGCAGTGCCGCGATCCCGCTCGACGTGAAGGGCACCGCATTCCAGCAGCGCGTGTGGGAGGAGTTGCGGCGCATTCCTTCGGGCGAAACGCGGTCGTATGGCGAACTCGCCGCAGCCCTCGGCAACCCCAAGGCGAGCCGCGCGGTCGGCGGGGCCAACGGCGCAAACCACGTCGCGGTGCTGATCCCCTGCCACCGGGTGATCGCGGCGGATGGATCGCTGGGGGGCTATGCCTACGGGCTGGCGATCAAGGCGGAGTTGTTGCGGCGTGAGGGGGTTTGAATAAGCGTCGGATCGCGATTACGGAGACTTGGTCTTTGCTATTCTTGCCGACTTTCCCAACCCCGTCATCCCAGCGAAAGCTGGGACCTCGGGCGGCAGGCGCTGTCCTTTGCCTCTCAAGAGCGATTTCGAGCCAAGTGGAAACACTTGGCGGCTCGGAAATCGCGGTAAAACAAGTAACTAGAGCGGTTTATCTGATTCTGTCAGATCAGAAACCTCTCTAGGCCCCAGCTTTCGCTGGGGTGACGTAGTTTGGGGGTGAAGGATGGCAGCCTACGCCCGGATCACGTCCGGGGCGACGGGGTGGGCGGGCGCTCTGACCCATTCTTCGTCATTGCGAGCCGAAGGCGTGGCAATCCATGGCCTGACGGTTCCACTTGGCGGCGAAGTTCAGTCATGGATTGCCGCGTCGCCTGCGCTCCTCGCAATGACGAGGTGGTGCCACCTCAATCCAGCTTCGGCGGCATTCCCGGTTCGCACTTTGCCATCGCGCGCTGATAGGCGGGGCGCGAGCCGATGCGCTTCAGATAAGCTTGCAGGTTGGGCATTCCCTCGATGCTCGATCCGCTCATCGCGCGGCTGGTGGTGAGCTGGAAACCCATCATGA
This sequence comes from Alphaproteobacteria bacterium HGW-Alphaproteobacteria-14, assembly GCA_002842925.1. GTDB lineage: Bacteria > Pseudomonadota > Alphaproteobacteria > Sphingomonadales > Sphingomonadaceae > Erythrobacter. The sequence goes on along the minus strand of PHEL01000029.1, from coordinate 14,395 downwards.
TGTCCGCCGTGGTCAGCTGCGCGCCGCCGAAATACTCGGCCTCGCCCAGGCGCTTTTCCACGATCGCCCAGCCTTTGGCCACGCGATCCGCCACAAATGCGGGCAGTTCTTTCGCGCCCATGAACTGCGCGACCAGCGCCATCATGCCGTTGGTCATGAAGGTCGCGTTGGCCCAGTGGTAATAGAACAGGTGGTCGGCAAAATCGGGGTGGTCCGCGCCCGGCACCAGCCCAAGGGCCTTCGACGTATCGGGCGCGTATTTGGCGACGATGTAGTCGATAATCGCCCCGCTTTCGCCCAGCACCAAGTCGCCATCGGTGATCACCGGCGCGATGCCCATCGGATGCAGCGCCTTGTAGTCATCAGGCGCGAGGCGGTTGTCTTCGCGGCGGTTATACAGTTTCAGATCGTATTCCAGCCCCAGCTCTTCGGCCAGCCAGACGATGCGTTCGGATTGCGACAGGCGCAGGTGGTGGATGGTCAGCATGTGGGGGCCTTTCTGATGGTTGTTTGCGCGCACGGTCATAGTGGCAGCGGGCTGCCTTGCCCAGCGGGCGATGCGCGTCCAATCTTTGCCGTTGCGCGACCGCCAGTCTTGTGAAAGACCCCGTTCAACAAGATCTTGCCTGGTTCGAGAGGGATTGAAGATGGGGTCGGGATTTATCGGCGAATTTGTCGGAACGGCGGTGCTGCTGCTGCTGGGAACCGGGGTCAATGCCAATGCCACATTGGCCCGGTCCAAGGGGCAGGGCGGCGACTGGACTGTCATCACCTCGGCCTGGGGATTTGCCGTGCTGTTTGGCGTGCTGACCGCGGTATCGCTCGGCGCGCCGGGGCATATCAACCCGGCCGTGACCATCGGCATGGCCATCGCCAGCAACGAATTCAGCCATGTCGGCCCCTATATTCTCGCCCAGCTGCTGGGCGCAATGGTGGGATCGGGGCTCGCCTGGCTGGCCTATCTGCCGCATTGGGCGCTGACGGACGATCCGGCGGCCAAGCTGGGCATATTCTCGACCATTCCGGCGATCCGCAACCTGCCCGCCAATTTCGTCAGCGAATTGATCGGCACGCTTGCGCTGCTGTTCGTGATCGTGGCGATCGGATCAAAACTGGTGGCGCTGCCGAGCTATCTCGGGCCAATGATAGTCGCGTTTCTGGTGTGGGGTGTGGGCCTGTCGCTGGGCGGATCGACCGGTTATGCGATCAATCCTGCGCGCGATCTTGGCCCGCGTATCATGCACGCGATCCTGCCGATTCCCGGCAAGGGCGGGTCGGACTGGGCTTATGCCTGGGTGCCGGTGGGCGGGCCGATTGCAGGCGGGGTGATCGCCATATTGATCGCCCGCGCGCTGGGGATGATCTGAGGCGCGGGCAGTTACACAAAGCTGTAAGGGTCAATATCGACCCCCACCCGCACGCCGGGTGCGAAGGTCGTGGCGCCGATCCAGTCGCGCAAAACCGCTTGCAGATTGGCGCTGCGGCGCGCGTTGACCAGAAAGCGGTAGCGATAGCGTCCGCGCAGCAGGGCCAGCGGGGCGGGCGCGGGGCCAAGGATCTGCACATCGGCCAGCCGGGGCCGCGCATCGCCCAGCCGCGCTGCCGCCGCGCGCGCCTCGCGCTCATCCTCGGATGACAGGATGATCGCCGCCCAGCGACCGAACGGCGGTGCGCCCGCATCGCGGCGCGCGGCGGTTTCGGCGGCATAGAACCCGTCACGATCGCTTGTCGCCAGCGCGGCGATCACCGGGGCATCGGGATGGCGGGTCTGGATCATCACTTCGCCCGGTTTCGCCCCGCGCCCGGCTCGCCCCGCGACCTGCGCGATCTGGCTGAAAGTGCGCTCGCCTGCGCGCAAGTCCCCGCCTTCAAGGCCCAGATCGGCATCGACCACGCCGACCAGCGTCAGTTCGGGGAAGTGAAACCCCTTGGTGACCAATTGCGTGCCGATGATGATGTCGATCGCACGGCCTTCCGCCATCGCGATGAACTCTGCCGCGCGTTCGGGCGAGTTGAGCGTGTCCGATGTGGCGAGCGCGACGCGGGCATCGGGGAACAGGTCGCGCACCTCGTCAGCGATGCGCTCAACCCCCGGCCCGCAGGCGACCAGGCAATCGGTTTCGCCGCATTCGGGGCAGGCACCCGGCACCCGCGTTTCAAACCCGCAATGGTGGCAGGCGAGCCGCGCCGAGAGGCGATGTTCGACCAGCCACGCGCTGCACGAAGGGCATTTGAAGCGATGCCCGCAATTGCGGCACAGGGTCAGCGGGGCATAGCCGCGCCGGTTGAGGAACAGCAGCGATTGCTCGCCCTTGTCCAGCCGGTCGCGCAGGCCCTCGACCAGCGGCCCGGCCAGCCAGCGCCCGCTGCCGGGCTTTTCCTCGGTCAGGTTGACCAGCCGCACCGTCGGCAGGCTCGCCCCGCCGAACCGGCTGGGGAGGTCGAGTTTTTCATACACCCCGATGTCGGCCATGTGCAGGCTTTCGAGCGCCGGGGTGGCGCTGGCGAGGATTACCGGCACGCCTTCAAACCGCGCGCGCATCACCGATACGTCGCGCGCGTTGTAACGCACCCCGTCATCCTGTTTGAAACTGATTTCGTGCGCTTCATCGACTACGATCAGGCCGAGTTTGGCATAGGGCAGGAACAGCGCCGACCGCGCGCCGACCACCACCTGCGCCGAACCATCGGCAATTGCCCGCCACGCGCGGCGCCGCTCGGTGGAGCGGAGCGAGGAATGCCACAGCACCGGGGCCGCGCCAAAGCGGGCGGCAAACCGCGCGAGGAAGTTTTCGGTCAGCGCGATTTCAGGCAGCAACACCAGCACCTGCCGCCCCATGCGGATCGCCTGTGTGACGGGTTCGAAATAGGTTTCGGTCTTGCCAGAACCAGTCACCCCGTCGAGCAGGAAGGGGGCAAATGCCTGTGTCTGCACCGCCGCCGCCAGCCGCGCTGCAACCTCGGCCTGTATCGGGGACAGGTCGGGCTGATGGTGGTCGGGATCGGCGGGAGCGTAAGGCCGGTCGATCGCGACGGTAACGGGTTCGATCAGCCCCGCGCCCGCCATCCCGCGCAGCACGCCTTCGGAAACCCCGGCGATGGCGGCCAGTTCGCGCATGGTGCCCTGTTCGCCGCCGAGCATTTCCAGCGCGGTCTTGCGCTGCGCGGTCAGCCGCCCGCTACCCTCGGCCCCGGTCAGCCGGTATTCGGTCATCGTCGCCGGGCCGCCGAGCGCGCCGCCACTGGCGAGCGCCATGCGCGCGACGCTGGCGAGCGGGGCGCAATAATAATCCGCCGTCCATTCGATCAGCCGCCGCAGCGGCGCGGGCAATGGCGGGACGGGCAGCACCTCAAGGATCGGGCGCAGGCGTTCAAAGGCGATCTCCTCGCCCGGCAATCGCCCTTCGTCCCACACGATTCCCGTCACCTTGCGCGGCCCCAAGGGCGCGATCACCACGCTGCCCGCAGGCGCAGCCACCCCGTCAGGCAGCCGGTAATCGAGCGGGCCGAGCGCGGCGTTGAGGATCAGCAGGCGGATACGGTTCATCTTGCCGCCATATGGGCACTGCCAAAGGGCAAGGGCAAGCAGGGAGACCCGATAAATGACCGATATTGCCAACTTCACCCCCACCCGCCGCGCGCTGTTGGCCGGAGCCGCTGGCGCAGGCGCGCTGATCCTTCTCCCCGGATGCGCCAGCACTGGCGGCGGGTTCAGCATGGTCGAAGCGGTGCGGCGGATGCTGCTGCTCGCGTCGGAAAACGCCTTTGCGCGGCTGACCGCGCCGGGCGGGTTCTGGGATGAACAGGTGGCGCGCATCGGGCTTAATCAATTTCTGGGCACGCGCGGCGATGTGTTGTCGCGCATTCTCACGTCGTCGCTGGTCAAGGACCGGCTGGAGGAACGCTTTGCCAGCCTGGCGATCGAAGCCAGCTTCCGCGCCGCCCCGGTGGTGACCGATGCGGTGCGGGTGATCGGGTTTGAAAACGCCATTGATCTGGTGCGCGGCGGGCCGACTGCGGCAAGCACCTTTCTGCGGCAGGAAATGGGCACCGCCTTGCTCGATGCGATGGTGCCCGAACTGGGCGAAGCGATCCGGCTCAGCAATGATCCGCTGATCGGGCAAGCCCTCGGCGCGCTTACGGGCGTGAACATCAGCAATGTCGCGGGCCGCATCGGGCGCGAGGTCGATAATGCGGTGTGGGGCGAAATCGGGCGCGAGGAAGCCGCGATCCGCGCCAACCCACAGGCGACCCGCGATCCCTTGCTGATCGGGGTGTTCGGGCTGGGCAGCCGAATCTAGCGGCAGGCGGTTCTACAGCAAGCTGCCTGATTTGTGAATCAGCCAACCTGCTGCAACTCTTTGTTGTCGCATCGCTGTTGGCCGAAAACCGGTTCCCACTTTTCGGCGCGATGCTCTAGAACCGGTAAGTCAACGCCGTCTGCGGCACGTGGCTGATACGCGCGGGCAGGTCGCGGCGCGGGAACACTACCAGCCAGTAATTCGCGCCCAGTTCCAGCCGGTCACTGATGCGGTAGGCGATGCCGGTCTGTGCGCGCCATTGTTCGGTCGATGCACCCTGGCCTGCATTGCGTGATTGCAGCAGGCCGATCCATTCGCCCCCCAAACTGGCGCTCCAACCGTTGCCAATGGGCTGGCTATACTGGATGCGCTGACGCAACCGCAGTTCCACCCGGTCGGCCCCATCAAAGAAGCGCTGTTCAAACCGGGTGCGCGCTTGCACCCGGCCACGCCGGACCACCGCTTGCTGGAATGAGCGGATTTCGGTGTTGCCCCCGGCATCGAACACCGCGCCGCCCCCGCCAATGCGCACTCCGTCGGCCACGGCCTGCAGGATGGTGAAGCGGATCGTCTGCTGATCGCCCCCGCGCGCCTGTTCGCGCCAGCGGTGGCTGGCATCAATGGTCAGGCTGGTGTCCTGATCGAGATCGCCGGTGACAACGAAGTATTGCCACAATTGCGTGTCTTCATCGGCGGCAATCGCTTTCGATGGTTGCCAAGCCGCGACGAGGGCGGCAAGCAGCATCAAAACGTGCGTGAGCGATCTGGTCATGCGCCTTCCCCTAGGCCGCGCGCCCGCGCGCTGGCTACTGCAAAACGCTGGAGTGAGCCCATGAAATTCTTTGTCGACACTGCCGAGATCGAACCGATCCGCGAACTGGCCGCCACCGGCCTGCTGGACGGCGTCACCACCAATCCTTCGCTGATCGCCAAATCGGGGCGTGATTTCATGGAGGTGACGCGTGAAATCTGCGGCATCGTCGATGGCCCGGTCAGCGCCGAAGTGGTCGCACTGGATCACGCCACGATGATGAAAGAGGCCGAAGTGCTGCGCAAGATTGCTGACAATGTCTGCATCAAGGTGCCGCTGACGGTGGACGGGCTGAAGACCTGCAAGGCGCTGACGGGTGAAGGCACGATGGTCAATGTGACGCTGTGTTTCTCGGCCAATCAGGCACTGCTGGCGGCCAAGGCAGGCGCGAGCTTCATCTCGCCATTTGTCGGGCGCCATGATGACAATGGCTTTGACGGGATGGATCTGATCGAAGACATCCGTCTGATCTACGACAACTATAATTTCGCCACCGAAATCCTGGTGGCGAGCGTGCGCCACACCACCCACGTCTTGCAGGCCGCCAAGATCGGTGCCGACGTCATGACCGCGCCGCCCAAGGTGATCCATGACCTGTTCAAGCACGTGTTGACCGACAAGGGCATCGAAGGCTTTCTGGCCGATTGGGCCAAGACCGGTCAGAGTATCCTGTGACGGGCATCTATTAAGCGATGGCTGACCAATCCCCGCTCGATCTGTTCAAACAGGCGCTGACCGGCGCGAGCCGGGCGATTGCGCGCGATCCGGAGGTTGAGGTCGCGTGGAGCGCCGATGTGCCCGGCGCTGCGGGCAACCGGTTCCGCGTGCCGTTGCCGGGGCGCGATCTGCCGACCGATCAGGTGACCGAGGCGCGCGGGTTTGCGGATTCGTTTGCGCTCAAGCTGCGCCATCATAACGCCGGCCTGCACGCCAGATCTGCCCCGCCTGAACCCATCGCGCGCGCCTGTTATGATGCGATCGAACAGGTGCGGTATGAGGCTTTGGGAGCGAACCGTTTCGGCGGGATCAAATCCAATCTCGACGCAGCGACCGAATTGCGCACCGCGTCCGACAAGATCGTGCGCGCGCAGAACGCGTCCGAAGTGCCGCTGCAAACCGCGCTCGCGCTGCTGGTGCGTGAAGCGCTGACGGGTGAGGCGGTGCCGGAAAAAGCGCGCGGCGGGCTGGAACTGGTGCGCGCGTATCTGGAGGAGAAGGTCGGCAAGGATTTCGGCGCGCTGGCGGATAAGCTGGGCGACCAGGCGGCGTTCCAGAAGCTCGCGCTCGATATGCTGCGCGAACTCGATCTGACCCGGCCCACTGATGCGCCTGACGAAAACGATTCTGACGACGCTGACGACGAGGACGGCCCCGACGACAACGAGGGCGAAGACGAAAATCAGGGCGAAGGCGATCCCCAGTCCGCCGAAATGGCCGGCGACATGGCCGAAGGTGAGGGCGAGGGCGACGAATCCTCATCAGCCGAGGCCGATGGCGATATGTCCGAGGGCGAACCGGGTGAGGACGGCGATGGCTCCGAAGCGCCGGTGCGGCCCAACCGCCCGCACGGCGACATTCCCGCCAGTGTCGATTACAAGGCCTTCACCACCCGTTTCGACGAAGAAGTCGCCGCGCCCGACCTGTGCGATGCCGAGGAATTGGACCGGCTGCGCGCCTATCTCGATAGCCAGCTGACCGGATTGCAGGGCGTGGTGACGCGGCTCGCCAACCGCTTGCAACGCCGGTTGATGGCGCAGCAGAACCGCAGTTGGGATTTCGACATGGAGGAAGGCGTGCTGGATGCCGCGCGGCTCGCCCGCGTGATCATCTCGCCCGGCACCGCGCTGTCCTACAAGGTCGAACGTGATGTCGATTTCAAGGACACGATCGTCACCCTGCTGATCGACAATTCGGGATCAATGCGCGGCCGCCCGATCAGCATTGCCGCGATCAGCGCCGACATTCTGGCGCGCACATTGGAGCGCTGCGGGGTCAAGACCGAGATCCTCGGCTTCACCACCCGCGCGTGGAAGGGCGGGCAGAGCCGCGAGGCGTGGCTCTCCGATGGCAAGCCTGCCAATCCGGGGCGTTTGAACGATCTGCGCCACATCATCTACAAACAGGCCGACGAACCGTGGCGCCGCGCGCGCCGCAATCTCGGGCTGATGATGCGCGAAGGGTTGCTGAAGGAAAACATCGACGGCGAGGCGCTGGTCTGGGCGCATTCGCGCCTGATGGGACGCCCCGAAGAACGGCGCATCCTGATGGTGATTTCCGACGGCGCGCCGGTGGACGATTCGACGCTGAGCGTTAACTCGGCGGGGTATCTGGAGGCGCACCTGCGCAGCGTGATCGAATGGATCGAGAAGGTTTCGCCGGTGCAGCTGGTGGCGATCGGGATCGGGCATGATGTTACCCGCTATTACCGCCGCGCGGTGACGATCATGGACGTCGAACAGCTCGGCGGCACGATCATGGAGCAGCTCGCCGAATTGTTCGAGGATGAGAAGGGTGTGAAGGGGCGGTGAGCCTGCGCGAGGAACGTGTGGAGTATATCCACCTGCCCGCGGGTTCGCCTCTGCCGCCGCTGGAGCCGACCCCCCGCCGCGTCATTGTGATTGTCGATCAGGATGTGACCAGCCAGTGGCAGGACGAGGTCAGCGAATGGATCGTGGATAGCGGCTGCCTCTACATGATGGCGTGGGGTCGCGACTGCTCATCGTGGGACGACAGCGTCGACTGGGCAAACCTCAAGCGCATCGGTGGTGCCGAGCTGACCGACGACAATCATGTCATGACCACATGGCACGCTGATGAGCCAATGTCCGAAGTCTTCTTCTATTGTTTGATGTGTGCTTTTCACCCGACGCTCGACCTTCATTTTGTGACGATCCTCGATGTGAACGAGCAGGAACGGTCGTCCGAAATTATCTCGGCTTACAATCAACAGCACAAATCTCTGGAATTGGGGGACTCTGAATGACCGTCACCGAAGCCGTTACCACCCGCCGCTCCGTCCGCGCCTTTCTCGACAAGCCGGTTGATCTGGCCACCATCACCCGCGTGATGGACAAGGCCCGCTGGGCCGCGTCGGGTTGCAATTACCAGCCGTGGGAAGCGGCAATCCTTACCGGGCAGCCATTGAAGGATTTGCAGGCGAAGATCACCGCATCTGCGCCGCAGGCGGCCGAATATGACTGGACCGCGCCTGGCACCGAAGATGCCTATAAACAGCGCCTCAACGCGGTTTCCGCCGGCATGTTCGGGGCGATGGGGATTGCGCGTGATGATGGCGCGGGGCGGATGGCAGCGATGATGCGCAACGCCACCAGCTTCGATGCGCCCGCCGTAATGTTCGTCTATTTCCCGCGCCTGATGAAGGAGCCGCAGTGGTCGGATGTCGGCATGTGGCTGCAAACGGTCGCGCTGCTGCTGCGCGAGGAAGGGTTGGATAGCTGCTTTCAGGAATATATGGCGCTCTATGCCAATGTGATCCGCGAGCATCTGGGCCTCGATCACGAACGCACGATGGTGTTCTGTGGGATGGCGATCGGCTATCGCGACCCGGATGCGCCGGTTAACAATTTCGAGCGCGAGCGGGTTCCGCTGGATGAACAGGTGAAGTTCATCGGTTGGGATTGACCGCGAGCCCGCGCCGCCGCAACGCGCGTTACGGAGCGGCCATGATGGAACCCGGAATGACGGTGGGGCGGCTGATTTTGTGGCCGCCCGCACAGGCCGGGCGCGCTTGCCTCGTACTCTTGCAGCCCGCTCATCGCCCGCCTGTCAGCGCGGTTGATTGCCCTGGTTGATTGTGATGCCGATGCCGGGAACGGGATCGCCGTTGCGTTGGTTTGCGCCATCACTCAGGCCGTCGCTATCAAGGTCGGCGTCCGTTCGAGGCGTGCCCCCAGAAGATCCCGGATCGGATGGTGCGGCGGATTTGACCGTATCTGCCAGCGCTTTGCCAGCCTTGAATCGGGCGGCTCCAGTGGCCGCATTGCCAAGGCCATCGCCAGAGTCAGAGGCAGGGTCAACGGGCGAGGCATCGACTGATTTGAATGTCACCTTTCCGGCTCCGGCTCCGGCTCCGTTGCCGGCGCGCGCAGAATTTCCTATCTGCCCACGGCGAATGTCCGATTTTTCGATTCCACGTGCGGAATTCGTCACCCCCTCGCCTTGCTGGACGACGTGACTGGCATCGCTTTCGCCGCCTTCGCTGGGCGCGGCGGCATCGGCATCCTGAGCATGAGCAACCGATCCCAGCATACCGCTGAACGTCAGCACGCCGATTGAGGTGACGCCTATCCTGCGTAGCCCGACATGGGTTGAGATCAAGGCCATGATGTTTTCCCCTCTTGTTGCAAACGACATGATCCGGTTTGGGCCGTTCCTGTCACCGGATAGGTTAGGATCGTGAAGTGAACTCGCCGTGAATAGGGGGAAATCGAAAGATATGTCAGCGTCCTTGCGGTCGGCCGCTTGACCCCCTGCGATGATTGAGGGCAATGGCGATTGGCTATGACCGACGCGCCCCTCAAACTATTCAACTCGCTCACCCGTAGCCTCGAGGTGTTCACTCCCGTCCACGCAGGGGAAGCGCGCGTCTACACCTGCGGGCCGACGGTCTATAATTACCCGCATATCGGCAATATGCGTGCCTATGTGTTCGCCGATGTGCTGGGACGGACGCTGAGCTGGAAGGGCTATAAGCTCACCCACGTCATCAACATCACCGATGTCGGCCACCTCACCGATGATGCCGATGCGGGTGAGGACAAGATGGAGAAGATCGCTGCGGAAAAAGCCCAAAAGGGCGAAGCTACGTCGATCTGGGATATCGCCGAACATTACAAGCAGGCCTATTGGGCGGACGTGAAGGCGCTCAATATCCGCCAACCCGCGCAGTGGACTGTCGCCACCGATTATGTCGAGCAGATGATCGAGTTTGCGAAGGGGATCGCGGACAAGCACTGCTATGAGCTGGAAAGCGGGCTATATTTCGATGTCTCGACCGTCGCCGATTACGGGCGGCTGGCGCGCGCCGTGACTGAGGACGGAGAGGGCCGGATCGAGAGCGTCGAGGGCAAGCGCAACGCCGCCGATTTCGCGATCTGGCGCAAGACTCCCGCTGGCGAAACGCGTCAGATGGAGTGGGATTCGCCGTGGGGCCGGGGCGCACCCGGATGGCATCTGGAATGTTCGGTGATGAGCGGCGAAGTGCTGGGCTTCCCGTTCGACATCCACACCGGCGGGATCGACCACCGCGAGATTCACCACCCCAACGAAATCGCGCAGAATCAGGCGCATTGCTGCACCAATGGTCTCGACGTGGCCGAAAACAGCGGTGCGCGCATCTGGATGCACAACAATTTTCTGGTTGAGCGTAGCGGCAAGATGTCGAAGTCGTCGGGCGAGTTCCTGCGGCTGCAATTGCTGACTGACAAGGGCTACCACCCGCTGGCCTACCGGATGATGTGCCTGCAGGCGCATTACCGCAGCGAGCTGGAGTTTAGCTGGGATGGACTCGGCGCGGCGCTGACGCGGTTGAAGCGGATGGTGATGGCTTATGCCAAGTGGCACGACCAGCTGCGCCAACCACCCCGAGAGGTGCCGGGCGACAGCTGGGAGCGCGAGCGCATCACCCGCGATCTCGTCTCCCGCTTCGGTGCAGCGATTGCCAACGATCTCAACACTGCCGAGGCGCTGACGATCATCGAGGAACTGCTCGCGCTCAAGCGCGTCGCTCCGGAATGCATCGTCACGGCGGCGGTTCGGATGGACGCGGTGCTCGGCCTCGGCCTCGGGCGGCTCACCCGCGCCGACCTGCGCATCCGGCCCAAATCCGCGACCATCACCGAAGCCGAAATCACCGCCGCGCTCGCCCGCCGCAAGGAAGCGCGCGTCGCCAGAGACTTCGCCGCCTCGGATGCGATCCGCGATGAACTTGGCACGGCTGGCGTTGAGGTGATGGATGGCGATCCGCTGGAGTGGGAATGGAAGCTGGCTTAGCCTTTCCGTCGCCCCGGGCTTGACCCGGGGCCCCGCTGCCTTCAACCGCGCAAGAAATATAAGCGGGACCCCGGATCAAGCCCGGGGCGACGATAAAGGGGCAGACGTCATGACCATCCTCGCCATCTCCGGCCTGATCCGGCCAATGCTCGAAGCCCGGCTGCCCGAAGGTCTCGACGTGCGCTGGTTCATGACTCAAGAACAGGCGATGGAGGCCGTCGCCGAGGCCGAGATCGGCTGGTTCGACATGAACGATCAAGCCGCCATGGCCGAGACGCTACGCGCGGCGAAGAAATTGAAGTGGCTCAATTCGATCTACGCAGGGTTGGATTTCCTGCCGATGGACGTGTTGATCGAACGCGGGATCACCGTCACCAACGGGGCCGGGATCAATGCCATCACCATCGCCGAATATGTGGTGATGGGGATGCTGAACATCGCCAAGGGTTACCGTGATGTGGTGCGCGCGCAGGAACGGCGCGAATGGCTGCTCGACAGCCCCGGCAAGCGCGAATTGGCGGGGTCGAAGGCGCTGCTGCTGGGCTACGGCGCGATTGGAAAGCTGATCGAGCCTCGCCTCGCCGCGTTTGGTGTCGATGTCAGCGTGGTGCGCCGGTCGGGCGGAGATGGCACCTTGCGCCCCGACGAATGGCGCGCGCGGCTGGGTGAGTTCGACTGGATCATCCTCGCCGTGCCCGCCACGCCAGAAACCGACGGCATGATCGGTGCGGCTGAACTGGCGGCGATGAAATCCGACGCGGTGATCGTCAACATCGCGCGCGGCAGCGTGATCGATCAGCCCGCGCTGGTGGACGCGCTGTCCGCCAAGGCGATCGGGGGCGCTTTCCTGGACGTTACCACCCCCGAACCGCTGCCTGCCGATCACCCGTTATGGGCGCTCGACAATGCGCATATCACCATGCACCTGTCGGGGCGGGCGCAAAGCCAGATGTTCGTCCGCTCCGGGGATCGCTTTCTCGACAATCTCGACAAATATCTGCGCGGCGAGCCGGTTGCCCCGGTGTTTGATCCCGCGCTGGGTTATTGACGGCGGCAGTTCGCGCTCACCCCTCCTCCAAGAGCAGCAAAACTGCGGTCACCTCCAGTCGCTCCATTGCGCCGAAGCGGTGATCGACACTGGTGATGGTGGCATCGGCCACCAATTGGCCGGGAATGGCGAATTCGTGATCGGGCAGGCGCTCGATCAGTTCTTCGCCTTGGGCCACGGCCTCGGCCCCGCAAAACTCGATCACCACTTCGTGGCGCGCGCCGGAAAAAGTGATCGAGGCCCAGGCTTTCTCGTCATGTGCGATCAGCGTCCCCGCGCCGCCGGTCAGCCCCATCAGCGCGGTGCGCACGCGGTCGGCGGTGGTGCGGCGTGCGCGATAGGCGCGAGGTGCGGGAGCGGATTTGACCTCGATATCACCGAAATCAGCGAAGATGTGGGCGAAGGGATCGCGCAGGCTTTCGGTCAGCATCATGCGGCCTCCTTCACCTGATCGGCGACGCGATCGGCATAGCCCTGCATCCATGCCAGGGTGCGCAGTTCGGTATCAGGGCGGGGGATGCGCCCCATCCGAAGGTCGAGCACAAAGCGCGGGTCGTGGGCAGCGAGTCGCCCGAATTTGGTGGCGGGCATGGCGTGCGTCCGCAGGAAGGTTTCGATGGTCCGAAGCAGCATGGTTTGCGTCCCTGTTGAATGCTTGGTGGTGGGCGGGCATTGAGCGAATCACTCAATGTTCCTTAAATGTTCCAGTTGAAATCCTACTTGTCTAGGAAAAATACTTCGTGTAGGAAGTTTCCATGAAGGAAACCCGACAGAACCCTCTCGAAACGCTGTCCGGCCCGCGTGTCCGGCTGCTTGAACTGGCGCAGACGCGCGGGGTGAGCCTCGCCGCGCTGTCCGAATTGCTCGGGCGCAACCCGTCCTATCTCCAGCAATTCATTCGCAAAGGTTCGCCGCGCAAGCTGGAGGAGCAGGATCGCGCCAAACTCGCGCAGTTCTTTGGCGTCGGGGAGGAGGAATTGCGCGACCTTAGGGATAATTCCTATATTGCGCCGCTCAAACCGCGCGAATCGGGTGCGTGGGTGGATGTGCCCCGGTTTGATCTTGGCGCGTCGGCGGGGCCGGGCAGGGTTCCGGGCGATGAAACCGCGTTCGACACCTTCCGCTTCTCGCGCCGCTGGCTGGCCGAACAGGGGCTGGAGCGTTCGCAGCTATCGGCGATCACGGTTGAGGGGGATTCGATGGAGCCGCTGCTCAACAACGGCGACGAAATCCTCGTCGATTGCAGCCCACGCCCGTTCCGCGACGGCATCCACGTGGTGCGGCTGGGCGACACGCTGATGGTGAAGCGCGTTGCCAGCGCCGGGCCGGGGCGGGTGGCGCTGCTCTCGCAGAACTTCGCCTACCCGCCGGTGGAGGTGGCGGCAGAGGAGGTCGCGATTATCGGGCGGGTTGTGTGGAAGGGGGGGAAGATTTAAGCCTCGCCCCATGACCGACACCCCCAAGCCCACGCCCCCCATGCGCGCCGCGATCATTCCGGTGACGCCGCTCCAGCAGAACTGCTCGCTGATCTGGTGCACCAAGACGATGAAAGGCGCGCTGGTCGATCCCGGCGGGGATCTCGACAAGCTGAAGGAAGCCGTCGCCAAGGCGGGTGTTACGCTTGAAAAGCTGCTCGTCACGCACGGGCATCTTGACCATTGCGGGCAGGCGGGAATGCTGGCTGATGAATTGGGCCTGCCGATCGAAGGCCCGCACGAGGATGACCGCTTCTGGATCGAGCAGCTCGACAATGACGGCGCGCGCTATGGCATGGAGGCCAAGAGCTTCACCCCGACGCGCTGGCTGGAACACGGCGACACCGTGACGGTGGGCGAATTGACGCTCGACGTGATCCACTGCCCCGGCCACACGCCCGGCCACGTGGTGTTCTACCACGCACCCAGCCGCTTCGCGATTGTCGGCGATGTGCTGTTCCAGGGCAGCATCGGGCGGACAGACTTCCCGCGCGGGAACCATCAGGATCTGATCGATGCGATCACCCAGCGCCTCTGGCCGCTCGGCGAAGACGTGATGTTCATCCCCGGCCACGGCCCGACCAGCACCTTCGGGCGCGAGCGCAAGACGAATGCGTTTGTTTCGGACTATGCGCTTTCTTGATTTCGCCCGCCGTCCGGCGTGCGGAGTAACACGAACACCCAGCATGAGAACACATCCCAAACGGGCCGCAGGCCCGCAAGCGCGACCGCGCGCCGCGGCTTATGC
>PHEL01000028.1 GCA_002842925.1 Alphaproteobacteria bacterium HGW-Alphaproteobacteria-14 | reverse complement strand
CTCGAACTCCTGCTGGATCTTGCGCGATGATCGGCCCTTTGCCCGGCGCACGAAGTCGCTGACCGAGACGTGCGGTGGTATCTCGACGAACATGTGCACGTGATCGCGGGACAGAGCGCCATTCACGATGGTGACGCCCATCTCATCGCACACCTGCTTGATGATCTCGCGCACACGCAGTCGGACCTCGCCGTGTAGCACCTTATACCGGTACTTCGGCGCCCAGACGAGATGATAGCGGTGATGAAATGTCGTGTGACAACCAGAACGATACGCCATAGCCTGTACCCTCGGAGAAAACGGAAGCTTCACGCCTTCGGCGGCTTCCGTTTTCTCCGAGGGTACAGGCTACAGGCCGAGTCCATGGCTGAAGCCAGTATCCGACTGAAGTCGGAGGGGTTCCTCCCAAAAGTGGGACTCTAAAAAACGTCGCGCCGGATATGTCCTTGCCAGGCAATACCCGCCCAGGATCATCATCGCCCGCAGATGCCCCCGCCAAGTCCCGCGCCGTATACTTGAGGGTCGGCTCGATCCACTGCCCATTGCGCTTGAAGCCGTAGGTTACGTCAGCCAAATACCCGGCCTTCATGATCGCGACTGCTTCCTCCTCGAATTGAGTGATCTGCCAGTCGTAAGGTTGCCCATAGAGCCGCTGCATCCGCTTGAGGTCGGTTGCAATTTTAGCGGCCATGTGGCGCGCATGCGTCACGGTGAAGGTCGTGCTTTCCGTGTAGCTGTAGCTGGACATCGTGACCTCTCAGACCTGGAAGGTGGAGCCAAAGACCTTCTGCCAGTAGCCGACGGTCAACTGCTTGGTAGGAGCCGCCAATGCGGCATCTATGGCGTCGCCGGCGTCAAGGGCGGCATCGACGATTTCGTCCATGTTCGCCGTGGTGTAGAGCCGAGACACGTTGTTTTCAGCGTTGACGGGGTCGATGATCCGCACGGGATCGTAAAACGTTCCGATGCTGGAGAGAGGGTAGTAGTCGGAGAAGGCGATGCGATCCTTCAACCCGCTGGTCGCGATGTAGGTGAAGAAGTGCTGCAAGGCCTCAGGATAGTCCGAGAGGTCCAGGCCGTCATCGCAAAGCTTGGCCATGATCATCTCGATCATGAACGACTTGAAGCGAAAACCGTCACGCTCCTGCTTCTGGCGCTTCGCCCAAAACTTCACTAGCCGGACGACTTGCGCGAAATGCTTCTCCTGCGCCTTCTTACGCTTCCCAGCGAATTCGAGGTGGAGAGGGATGCTGGTCTTCAGGAAGGAGCCGTCCTCCTGACTGACTAGGTTGCCATACCACTGCGCGTCTCCGTCATAGAGGATCGGCACGACGTCCACATCCAGCCCAGATCCTCGAAAGGACACGGTGACTGAATAGGTCTGAGGCTGGACCTGATCCGGAGAGAAGTTTGGGAATGCCTTCCGGAGGCGCTCGGCCAGGTAGGTCAGGAGCGCGCTGACGGAATGCGGCGCGTCCGCACCACTGATGTAGCAGGCCACGTCGATGTCGTTAAGCGAGCGCAGGGCGGTGCCCTTGGCCAGACTGCCCGACAGCATCATCTTCCGCAGTGTGAAATCCGGATGCTCATCAACATATGCTTCTCGCGAAGCCGCCTCGCCTGCGCGCGATATTCCTGCGCTTTGTCCTGCGGGAGGTTCACTCGCTCTTCGGCAAAGCGCACAATATCGCGATGCCCAACATGGTCTCGGCTCATCGAATCGTCTCCGGAAGTCCTGCGTCCTTGACGCGGGCGGTCAGATGCGCGACTCGGTTTGCCGACCTGCTAGAAACAATATGGGTATCGTAACTATACCCGTCGAGGAGCTATACACATGGTCGAGGACGAAAAGCGCCCTTGGACGCAAACCCGCCGTTTCGAGTTCATCGAGTGGAAGCTGTTCTGGGAAGGAGCACTGAACCGGGCCGACCTCGAGGAAACGTTCGAAATCTCAACGCCGCAGGCATCAGTCGATCTCCGGCGATATCGTGAATTGGCCGGTGACAACATTGAGTATGATGGCACGAGCCGGTCGTTTAGGCCCACACCGGATATCAAGCCATCCTTCCTGAAGGCGTCCGCAGACCGCCTTCTCATACAACTGCGTGCACTACTGACAGGGGCCTTGCCGCGGCGCGAAGTCTGGTTCCGCGACCTGCCATCAATAGATATGGCACCGGACATCGCTAGGCACGTCGATTCGGAGTGCCTGCGCCTGATCCTCAATGCCATCCGGACCAAACAGTGCGTAGAGGTCCGATACCAGTCGCTCACCAACTCACGCACAAGGCAGATAGCTCCCCATGCCCTCGCGTTCGACGGTTATCGTTGGCATGTTCGCGCATGGGCTTGCGATCGCGACGACTTTCGGGACTTCGTCCTGACGCGCATCGAAAAGATCGATGCGGGCCCCAAGGCAGATTTCGATCCCGCTGACGATTTGGAGTGGAACACGAAGATCACTTTGGACCTTCGCCCTCACGCCGGACTCACGAAGGAGCAAAGCTTGGCCATACAGCGCGACTACGCCATGGAGGATGGAAGGCGTGAAATCGAAGTGCGGCTGTCTATGGCCTACTACTTCATCAGGCGGATGAACCTCGATCTCACAGATCTTCCTCCCGCTCGTGCACAGATATGCCTTCAGAATTTGAGTGAGGTAAGTCAAGCCATTGAAGAGGCAAGAGCACAAGCTAAGCAACGCATTATCGATCGAAAGGTGAGGAACATTGACTGCAGATAATGTCTCAATCAAGGCGCCATGTGGGTGACTACCCCATTTATTCTGGCACTGTGAGCAGTCCCTTTTGCTCGAACATCTCGATCGTGCACATCAAAACTAGACAAGCGTGCGTGAAGTTATCCAGTTGCTCATCAAAGTAATATGTCCACTTCTCGCCATGGAAGAGGTTGTTCCTCAACCGATAGATGATGGCGAGCAGTGCCGTCAGGATCCCGGGCGCGGTGGTTTGAGTGCCGGTCAAAACAGCTTCCGCTTCGGCGCGCCCGCCATTCGGGCCGTTTTGGAAGCGAAGCTGCTCGAAACGATGATTGAATTCGCCATTGGTGTAGTAGCGGGCGGTGAAATAGGCGAGGCTCTCCTGAAACGGCACCGCGTCGATCCCGGCTCCTATACTCGCGGCTTGGGCGACACGTTCTCGAATGCGCGGGATGTTGGCGTTGTTGCTCAGAACCCGAGCTTCAAACAGGCTCCAAAGGAGTGAAAAATCATGAATCGCCTGGCGCTCTTTTGCGGAGAGGCCGGCATATCCTCCTGCATGAAGCTTTAGCCATTTTTCGATGGTGGATTCTGTCGAAGTCATCGTTCCAGTCTGACACGCAGTCTACGGGCACGCTCCTTGAAGGCGCCTTCACCGCCTTCGAGAATTTCGCACACAGCCTTTCGGATGCCGGCATTCTCGAGGCCGCCGGAGTGATAGGTGATAGGGGGCAAAGCCCCGTGAGGATGCGGTCCGCATTCCGCGATGATGATCTGATCGGCGTCGGTGTTGATCACGAGGTTAGCATTGTGGGTCACCATGATGACCTGCCGATGCGCCTTGGCTGCGATGAACAGGCTGACCAACTCCTCGAAGACTGACTTCGGGTCGAGATTTTCCTCCGGCTGATCAATTATCAGTGGACGATTGTCATGATCGTCGAGGGCCAGATAGAGCAGCAGGAGGACGATGCCCCGCGTGCCTGGAGAAAGCTTACGGATGTCTACGCCATCATATTCGATGCCGTATCGAATGGCGATGTGGTCTGTGCTGAACAGCCACTGGGCGAAGCGCTTGGACCAAGCGCGAAATTCAGCTTGATCGGTATGCGCGACCGGGGAATGGTCCAGCAGCTCTTTTTGATAAAGCCGCCTAAACTCCGCCATTGCGATAACGACTTCGTCGGACCCTCCGGTCTCCCAAGCGCATTTTAGCGTTTCATTGGCCTTTTGCAGCAAGGTTCCCTTGCCCTTGAAGGCACCTGCCTTCCTCAGGTCGATCAGCCCATCTTCGGCTTCCGAGGCCCATTGCTCCACATTGGCTATACGGGCGACCGAGAAGGAAAGCTTCGTCAGGGTTCCCGAAGCGGCGGCGAGTCGGTGCATCAGGGGCTGATAAAGGGCTTCGAGCACTTGTTGTTCGGCCACCAGCGCATCGATGGTGCGGCCGTAGGCAGCTTCGCGTTCTGTCTGAAGTGCTACCGCACGCTCGCGTGCCCCCTTGGCGTCTGTGAGCTTCTCGGTCAGCGTCTGCCACGCGGCGGTTTCGGTCGCGATGCGGGTGGACAGGGCGCTGTATTGTCGCTGCGTTTCCTTGTCGGCGCTTACGAGCTTTTCGAGCCGCAACATTTCGGCTTCAAGGGCGGCCTGAGGCAAGGTCGCCAGATCGGTGCCGTCAGGGAAATAAGGCGTGTTTGGATCGCCGAGAGGGGGAGGCGGAACGCCTTTCAGTTTGGCGACTTCTCCATCGACCCACCGAATGAAACCGGCGAGGTCGGTATCGACCGGCCCTTTATAGTCCAGCAGGAAGGAGGCCCATTGGTCGGCTGACATGCCGCTATGGTTATGTCGAGCCTGTGTCTGCCGCAGGGCCTCCGGTGCCTGATTTCTGCGCAGGTCTCTGACTTCATCCTGCATGGCGAGGAAGGTTTGGCGCCGGGTCGCGAACTGCCGCAGTTTGCTCGTGATCTGGCTGGCGGCGCCTGCAAGCTGGGTGTGCCGTTGCGCGCGCTGTTCGCTGCCTGCCGAGACAAGCTTAGCGCGATCGGCGGTATAGGCATCGACAAGCTGTTTCTTCTGGGTGGCCTGAGCCTCATAGCTGGCGGCGAGCTTTTCCTTCTCCAGTTCGGTGCTGATCCGTTCCGAAATCTGTGAGACGGCCTCCGCTTCTCGTTCCTTGGCGAGGCGATAACGAGATGCGCGTTGGTCGAGAAGCTCATCGAAATCGAGTGCGCCGTCGCGCGTATTGACGGGATGGGCTTCGAAGATGACCCGTTCTATCTCTCGAAGGAGGCCGTCGGTCAGGCCGTTTGAGGAGCAGAGTTCCTCGACAAATTGCTGAGAGAGATACTGAACACGGGGATAGCTGAGAGGCCCATTGGCGTCGGATCCGTTGAGCGCGCGCATGCTGGGGTTGCCGGCTGCCCAAGAGATTTCAACCTTTGCGTTCCCAAGGAGAGGGCGTGCGCGAACAAGGAAGGATGGACTTGCCCATTCGTCTGCGCTCCAGGCTGCGTCGGGAATGGAGTCGCATCCGGCGGCGATCATATCAGCCAGAGCGGTCTTTCCTGAACCGCGCGCGCCGATGATCGCTACGAGCCCGGGGTTAAGCGGGATGACGGGCGTCGTAATCCAAGGGGCGCCGGTGATCCTTACCTGTGCGATAACTTGCGAGGGTGTTGGAGATGCCGGCGGCTCCGCGCCGACATAGGCTCGGCCTTCCGGATCGATGCAGGCTTGCCGCAGGGCATCGAACTCAAGCCCGCCCTTGATCCAAGAAAAGCGGTCCCCAAAGGGCGAAGCAACGGTTTCCAGCTTATGAGCGTCGCTACCGTGCAGGCAAGGTTTGAGGCCGCCATAGGTCTCGCGAATTTCGGCCGGCCCCATGCCTTTTCGGCCTAGCCAGAAATCGCGCTGAGCCTCGCTGCTGGCGAGTATGACATGGGCGAATGTCTCGATCTCGCGCCTAATGGTCTGATCGGCGGCTTCCCGCACGCCGGATGTGCCATCATTGGCTCCACCTGCAACGGCGATGAGAATATTCTTCTTGGCCCAACCGCTTTCGGTGAAGACCTCGCGCAACTGCTGGAAATTCACCTTGAACTGGCTGGCACCGTAACTGAGTGCGGCACTATCATCGATGATGCTAGTGTCGGCTTTCCTCCCTAGGCGAATGAGGTCGGCGCGGGTGCAGTCGAACCGGTCCTGCATGACGTTGAACTGCAATCGCGAGAGCAGGCGCCGCAGCTCGTCAATATGGTCGGGATCTTCGGGACTAACGAACAGGTGCAGATTGACGAAGCCGCCCTTGGCAGTCGCAACATCTAGCCGGACTTCCACATTCGGGAAAATCAGCTTGGCGTTGGGAATGCGCCCATTTTCGCGGTGACGGAGGACGGCTTGATAGGTGTCGGTGACGTAATAGTCGGTGACGGCGATTGACTCGATGACCGGTGTGGCCTGTTCGAGAGCGGTCAAATAATCATCCCACGCATTTGGCCCGCTGAACTGGTTATTCATGACCGTCCCTGGGGCATGGATGTGTGGTTCCCATCTACGCCAATCAGAGCCTCTGTTCAGCATTCATCCCCCGGATCCAAAGTAATATTCAATCCAACTTATCGAGATTCTACAAGAGTTACAACTGTGTGGGTCGCTTCGTAAAGGCGCCAGATCCCTAACGAAGTCGCATCGAGGTGGTCAACTTTTGGGGAAAGGGTGCATGCCCATTCGGAGCCTGACGAACTGATGCCCGCTTTTGGCCAAGTCTGCCACTCGATCGGTCACCTGAGAACGGCAGGAATGTCCCAAGTTCAGCCACTTAGATCAACTTCGATTCTTGCCCGCTTTTGAGAGATCGGCAGGCCAAGCGCAACGGCCGGGATGAGGCGCATTTTCGTGCCGGCCGCTTATCTCAATTTCCTCTTCCATGACTCCTCAAATCCCGATCCCTCGTCCCCGGCCAAGATCGATGCCATGCGTGAACGCGAGCTCGCGGCCAAGACTGCGACCTGAGTCGAAACTAATGCCGAGCTCGCGCTTGCGATTGGCCAGGATCGACTCCAGTTGCGGATCGCGCTCAAGGCTTTTGGCCATGTCGCCCATAGCTGAGCGCGTTGCTCGGTAGCCGGACATGTCGGCATCGCGGTACTGGCGCTCGCCAGTCTTCTTGAGCTCCTGCCAGCGCGCAACGAAACGATCGGCGCGGCGCTGCGGATCAGTGCGCAGCTCGGTTTCAAGCTGCAGCGCTTGGACCGCGCGCCGGACCTGTCCTCCGGCAGCCTCGCGAGCAAGCTCCGGGTGCTTGACGTAGGCGGCCTCGGCATCGGCTGGGCCGTGGGGACGCACGTCCTCGAACGCTTTGCGCGCAGCACCAAGCTCGCG
Source organism: Alphaproteobacteria bacterium HGW-Alphaproteobacteria-14 (assembly GCA_002842925.1). Lineage (GTDB taxonomy): Bacteria > Pseudomonadota > Alphaproteobacteria > Sphingomonadales > Sphingomonadaceae > Erythrobacter. Next base: position 11,179 of record PHEL01000028.1, on the reverse strand, counting down.
CAGCTGTTCCGGGCTGCCCTTGCCGCCAGCATCGTGGGCGGCAAAGATGTCGTCGACCGCGCGGGCATGGCGGATGAGCGCTCTGGTGCGGGCGCGGCGCAGTTCTGCTTCCGGGTCTTCGACCACCTTGCGTTCCGGCGCTGCCGGTTCCGGAACATCGGATCTGGCACTGGGCAACCGCAGCCCGTCAAACATGCCGCGCACCTTCTCCGGCGCCTTGCGGACGATCTCGACAACGAGCTTGCGGAAGGTGATCCCGCGCCGCTCGGCAAAGGCCTGCGCCGGATCAGTACGCGCGTAGTCGCTAGCCATATCCTTACCGCGCTCACGGCTGAGCGTGCGGACCAGTCTCGACTGATCAGCAAAGTCATCACGACCATAATGCAGTGCTATGCTGTCGCGGTGCCGCGACAGCGCCACGTAAGCCCCGTGGCTGTCCATGCCCGGCGTCGCGAGCACGTGCGCCCGATCCACGGTCATGCCCTGCGCCTTGTGGATCGTGGCAGCGTAGCCGTGATCGATGTGCGCATAATCCTTGAGGTCGAAAGCAAGGCTACGCCCATCATCGACGCGCACAACCATGCGCTGAGGGTTCACCTCTTCGACAGTGCCAAGCGTGCCGTTCTTCACGCCAAGCTCGCGCTCATTGCGCAGGAACATGATGCGGTCGCCACTGGCAAACTGCCGCTCTCCGCGTTCGGCGCTGATCGTGACATCCTCACCAAGCTCACCCGCATCGCGCAGACGTTCGCGCGCGGCATCATTGAGCGCGCGCACTTCATCATTGGTGTGGGTGAGGATGATCCGCGTATCGCCAGGGTCTGCCTGCCGCTCGCGATCCCAGCGCTCGATCAGCTCGCCACGCGCCGCTTCGCGCGTTTCCGCAGCATGCACCATCCCGCGCTCTTCGTAGGCCGCAATCGCAAGCCCGGTGCGCCCGGTGGCCAGCTGCCGCGTCGCATCGCGCTGCCAGTCCTCGTGCTGGCGCCGCACCTCGGTGATCTCGACCCCGCCGTGCCGCTGATGGATCGCGCGGAACGCCGCGCCTGCTTCGATGGCCTGGAGTTGCTGCGGATCGCCCACCAGCACGACTTTCGCGCCAGCATCGGCGGCATGGGAGAGCACGCGCTCCATCTGGCGCGTGCCGACCATGCCGGCCTCGTCGATGACCAAGACATCGCGCGAAGTGAGCAACTCGCGCCCTTCGCTCCACTGATGCTCCAGGCTCGCAATGGTGCGCGACCCAATGCCCGAGCCGTTCTCCAGCCCTTCGGCTGCGATGCCGGACAGGGCGGCCCCGCGAACAGTGTAGCCCGCGCTCTCCCAGGCCTCGCGGGCAACGCCAAGAATCGCGCTCTTGCCGGTCCCGGCATAGCCCACCACCACTCTGAGACCGCGCTCGTCGGTCACATGCTCGAAGGCCGCGCGCTGCTCGCCGGTAAGAACCAGACCACGCTCCGCCGCGCGCGCCATCGCCGCGTCCCGGCCATGCTGAGCGACGCGATGATCCATACGCTCTGCCATCAGTTCCGAGGCGCGTTGCAAGCGCTGCTCGGTCTCGATCATCTGGCGTGAAGTGAACCGCTCTTCGCCGCGCCCGTCCTTGCCGAGTGCGACCAGATCGGGTGCGCTGCGCACCGCGCTCATCACCTGATCGAACTGCTCTTTCCCGTCGCTGTGCCGGTGGACGAAGCGGGCCAGATCCCGGGTTGTGAAGGTGGCTTGCTGGTGGGTAATCGCATCAAGGGCGATGGTCGGATCAGCAATGATCCGTGCGCCGTTCCGCTCGGCGATGGCGCGGTGTTCCTCAATGCGTTCCGCCTCAAGCCCGCGCCCGTTCATGCGCGAGGCGGCTGGGCCGATCTTGTCCTGCGGCTCAAGCCCAATGCCCTGCGCCTCAAGGCTGCGATGATCGATCCGCGCATCGATATCGAGCTCGGTCAGCCGCTGGTTGACGTGGTCAGCCCAGCGCTCGCGCCACTGCTCAACAAGTTCGGTGCGGTTCCAGTCACGCACCTTCGCGCCGAAGACGTTGTCGTCGCCCTCGCGCCCAACTTCTCTCATTGTCAGCATCACGTGGGCATGCGGCTTGGCGAGACCATCCGCGCCGATATCCCAGTGCACATTGAGGTCGGCGATCATGCCGCGATCCACGAACTCGCGCTCAACAAAGTCACGGGCGAGGTCGATACCCTGTTCTTGATTCAGCTCGCGCGGAATCGCAAACTCGACCTCGCGCGACAGCTGCGCGTCCTTACGCTTCTCGGACGCCTCGACCGCGTTCCACAGCTGCTCGCGGTCCGATAGATGCTCGGGCGCGCCTTCGGGCAGCAGCACTTCGGAATGAACGACACCGCCCTTGTTGGTGAAGTCATGGGTGCGATCGATCCGCTCGTCATGGAGCCGCCCGGCACTGCGATAGGCAGCAGCCGCCACAGCGCTGCGCCCGGCAGAGCGGCTGATGACTTTCACGGAGAGATGGTAGATCGCCATAACGGCCATCCAGTTACACCGCACAAGCCACGTCGGCACGACGTATAAGCGCGCCCTCACATGATAAAATCCTGTTCGGGACTACCCGGTCTCAGACGGTCCCGACGACCCTGAAGCCTTGGCGGCGTTCAGCTACTATCATCAGCGCATCAACCAAAGATGGAGAATCATGATGCGTAAGCCCCGAGACATTGACGCCGAGCTCCGGGCGCTGGCCGAGAAGGCAAAGCAGCTCAAGGAACGCCGCGTCCAGCAGCTGGGCGAGCTGGTGATCGCAACCGGTGCCGACAGAATTGACGCCGAGACCCTGGCAGGCGCGCTGCTCGTCATTGCGGAAACCAGCGAAGCCCAAAGGAAGGAGGCTTGGCGCAAGCGCGGCGCTGCTTTCTTTCAGAGCAAGAGCGACAAAGCTGGCAAAAGAACTAGGCGCGAGCCGGACAGCGCTCGCCAAGCTGACAGCGGCGCGGCACAGGCTTGAAGCCATCAAGGCACGCACCGACATGCGCGACTGGCAGATCAACCGACGGACCCGAACAAAGCAGCTGATCGAGCTCGGCGGTCTGGTCCAGAAGGCTGGGCTCATCGAACTCACCGATGATGACAGACAAGTGCTGCTGGGCGCGTTCCTCGCCATTGCCGCCAAATTGCAGGGCGAGGAACGCGAACAGGCATTGCTCCTGTGGCGTCGGCGCGGGAAACGCGCTTTCCAACAAACAGAGTAAGAACAAAGGTGCAGCGCGACTCCACCTTTGCTACACTCGTCTGATCATGCGCACCGATCTCGATCATCTGCCCCCGCAAAAGCAGCGCGAGCTCGAGCGCGTGGTGCAGCTGATCTTCGAGGAATTCGACGACGCCTTTGCGCTCGCAAAGCACGAATGGAAGAAGGCAGGGCGCATCCTGAAGGTCATCCTTTATGGCAGCTATGCGCGCGGCACCTGGGTCGACGAGCCACACACCGCCAAGGGCTACCGCTCAGATTTCGATCTGCTCATCATCGTCAGCGACAAGCGGCTGACCGACCGGGTCAAGTACTGGGCCAAGCTCGATGAGCGGTTGATGCCGGAATATGGCGTGACTGGCACGCTCCAGACACCGGTCAACTTCATCGTCCACACCCTGCAGGAGGTGAACGACGGTCTCGCCCACGGGCGCTACTTCTTCATGGACGTGAAGCAGGAAGGGGTTGCGGTCTACCAGTCCGACGACGCCGAGCTGCACACGCCTAAGCCCAAGACGCCGACACAGGCGCTCGCTATGGCGCAGGAGTACTTTGAGGAGTGGCTTCCGACGGCAATGGGCTTCAAGCGGAACGCCGGTTACGCCGTACGGGACGGTGACTTAAAGCTCGCCGCCTTCTTGATGCACCAGACCGCTGAGCGGCTTTACCACTGCGTCCTGCTCGTTTGCACCTTCTACACCCCGCACAACCACAACATTGCCCTCCTGCGGACGCAGGCTGAGCGGATCGATCCGCGGCTGACCTACGTCTGGCCGCGCGAAACCAAGCGTGATCGCGCAAGGTTCGAGAAGCTCAAAGATGCCTACGTAAAGGCACGCTACTCGAAGCACTACCGCGTGACGATGGAAGAGCTCGAATGGCTTGGATCGCAGGTCGAGGAGCTCGGTCGCGTCGTGCACGAGGTCTGCTCGGAGCGGATCGAAAAGCTCAAGGCTGAAGCGAAGGCGAGGCCGGATAAGGTTCGGTGAACTGACCAAGCCGGTCCGTCTTCCGCTTTTCAGGCTGCCTCCCACACGCGGTTGAGAATCTGGGCGGCTAGCGCGGCTTTGTCCTGTGGCAGAAAACGCCCGTAGTGCTTGGCTACAGTGTCCGGCGTGTCTTGGATGGCGTAGCTCGCCTGCTCATAGGAACCGGTCTGCTTGAGGATATGGGTCGCCAGCACGTCGCGGACATTGTGCGGCCCATGAGGCAGCAAGCCCTTGATCGCCCCACGCCCAGTAAAGGGATTGTAGATGCCGTAGCGCTGGATGATGAGCCGCCAAGCTTCATAGAAGGTGTTCTGATCATAGGCGGCGTCGCGGCTGGTCGTTTTCACGGTCTTGACGAAGAATGTCCCCGGGTCCTCCGCACCATTGAGAAGCGCCGCGCGATGCACCGAGACATAGGCCTCGATCTGCTGATAGAGGCCACCGAGATCGGGAAGGAGCAGCCGGAACGGCATCTTCCTGAAGAAGGACGAATGCGCATTCTTGAAGGCTGACGAAGGGATGAAAACTTCCCAGCCTCCATCGCGGGCACTCCAGCGAAGCTCGCCGCGCTTCTGCGCCGTCAGTTGGCGCTCCGATGTTGGTTGCTCGCCGCGCGGGCAGATCAGCAGCTCGCGTAGGTTCTTTTGCCTGAGGCCGAGATGAAGGCCGAAGCGCAGCATCAGAAAAGCCCTGACCGATTCCGCTGCAGCGCGGGGGTAGCGCTTGCGGTCCGGCATCAGACGGATGATCTCGTCGGTGATCAGGCGATAGCTGCCGACCGGGCTCTCGGCTTCAAGCACAACCATGATCGGCTCGAAGGGATCACGATGCACCTTGGCAACGCGCTGGACCTCCTTGGCTCGCGCAGTCCCATAGCGGTAGAACCTGTCGCACATGCCCTGCCAGTCGGCCAATGCGGCGGCGATATCCTCTTCGGATATGAGCCCGGGTATCGGCACGAGCCGCTCGCCGAGTGCCGGGTTCTGCCGCAGCCATCCGGTTTCGCTCCGGGCAAGCGAAAGGCCCAGATGCAGCATGTTGATTTCCCATGCGGTGTAACAGCCGCGGCGGGTTTCGCGCCACTAGATGTACCAGTCCCAAACCGCCGGAAACACCAGCATCGCCATGCTCAGGGCTTGGACGGGCACACCTCGGCCAACGACCTTGCCACGGGGTGAGGCTGCCAAAGCACCGAACAGGAGGCCGAGATGCTCGACCTTCTGGAAAGCGGTTTGCTCGTTCCAGACGCCGTTACGTTGAAAGCCGATTTCGGTCAGCGTCGACATCTTGAAGCGGATGAGATCGGCAACTTCGGCCGCCAAAGCCGGCGGCGCATCGACAGTCGCATCGAGAAGTTCGCGTTCGACGTCATCGAGGAGGCGCTCGTCGTCGTTGTAAGAGATTCGAGCCTTCGCATTACGTTTGCGACCGGTGAGTTCCGGAAAGCGGATGGCGAAGCGATCGCGCGATGCGGCGGCCTGATACCGGCGATAGTCGGTCGCCCCGGAAATGATCACTGTCCGCACCCAATCGAGAATCTCGCGCCGCTCTGCGGCTGGGCGATCATCGAAATCATGCGGGAGGTGCCAGGCGATGCGCCTGCGTTCGGCGGTCGAAATCCCTTTAAGCCGCTTATGACCGGATGCAGCACGGCTTTCGTTGGGCAGCTTCGATTTGAAGTATCCATCGGGAAGCCGATACCGTCGTTCGATCCGGTTCAGAATTGCAAGGCTGGCGAGCGTTCGGGGGAGTTTCTTTCCGGCGACCCATTGCGATAGCGTCGAGCGCTCGATGTGATCGCCATAATGGGCCAGCGAGCGATGTAGATGACAGATCGTCTCGCCATGTCGGTGCACGTGGAGGTCAAGCGCTTCATGGAACAGGGGCGGATCGATCCAGTCCGAGGTGGTTGCCTCGGGGAATTCGACAATTGGCTTTGCCTTCGGGCCGCGTTTGCGGGGAGCGCTCTCTTCCTGAGCGATATCGTCGCTGTGCGAGGGCGGCGGAGGCGGGGATTTGGTGGGCATGAACTCAGCAGATTGGGGTAATGGTGAAGGAAGGGTCGGGTGCCCTAAAGCAATTGCGCTGGATTGCTATCGATCAGCCGATCCAGTTGCTGCGACTGGATGCGCTATCCACACCTTCCTATGGATCAGCTGGGGCCCCTGCCCTGCCCTCGACTTCTAATTCTGAGTGCGGAGGCCGTCACGCCGTCAGGTGGTGATAGCTACCCGTATGGCTGGCAGATTACCGCCTAGCGAGAGCCCGTCGATGTCCGAAAAGTGTATACGGGTTCCGGATAGGAGCACTCGGGGCCTTGGCTCCTTCTGTTCACCGTTCCAGCCGCACAGGGCCAATCACAGTCGGGAGGCGCAGCGCAGATGGATCAAGCGATCAGTTCGATCTTGAGGCTCTTCAGTGCGGGCACAAGCGCTGCGAGCCGTTCGAGCTGGACCACTTTCGTGGCGCTAAGAGCAGAGGTGACCGCACGGTCATAGATGGCCATGCAGTTCTTTCGGCGAAGGCGGGAATGGTAGATGATTCCGTCGAGATCAGTCGTATTGTAAAGCTCCTGGCTGAAGGCCCGGGCCTCGGCATGGGCCTTTGCGCCGACAATATCGGTCGAGATGCCCAGCTTGAAACAGGCGTCGCCGCGCAGGCTGAGCAGGCGCAAGGGACGCATGGCGGTGACCTCGCATACGCCCCAATCTTCGACGTCCGCCATGATCAAGTGGCGCGCTGTTTTTCCTTCGAACCGATCGCGCACGATTGTCTCGGCGATTGCGGTCGGGACATCCTCCGCGATGTAGACCAGCTTGAAGGCCTTGCTCGGGCTCGCGAAGCGGGTCTCCCCATAGCCCATGCCCAGCGGCGTCGCGCGGTGCGCCCAAGGGGTGCAGCGCAGAAAGTCCGCCGGTTGCACCCGGCGGACCAGCGATTTCAGCATCTTGGGGTCCAGCGCCATGCGACGCTGTTAATCGCTTTCGCGGCTCAAGTCTCGTGCGGCGAGTGCTATGACCGGATCCCGCTTGCCTGCGCGCAGCAGGGCAAGCGGGGTTTCTCCGTCCAGAGCGCCATGCGGCTGGCGCAGCCAGAGCCAGGCAGAACGCGCGTCTGGCGCAGCGGCAACAACGTCGGACAATCCTTGAAGCGGCCGACCATCGATGAACTGCTCCAGTGGATAGGCGAGCTTGCGCTGGCCGCGCAGCAGGCCGATCACGGCACCGTTCTTGTGCCAGGTGCTGAGCGTTGAGCGTCCAACTCCGAAAAGCGCTTCGATCTCCTTGGCACCTCCGACAGGGCCAGCCCAGTCCTCGATCGGCATCGGGGTCGCAAAGGCTGCAAGCCGGGCGCGTCCCTCGGCGAGGTTGAGCACTTCGCCAAGGCCCTTGCCGCGCATCGGTTCCGCGCTCGTATCCGGCATTTTCTCTTCAGTCGCGAGCTGGTCTGCGACCTGCTCAAGGACCTTGCGAAGCGTCTGCTTGTCTGCGAGCTTCAGCAGGCGCTGGGCCGCAACGCCTGACATCACGTCGACGGCGATCGAGACGAACCGGGCCATGGAATCGAGTTCCGAGGCAGGCGCGCGCGGATTGCGGGCAAGCAGCGCTGCCTGCACAGCGGTCTCATCAATCTGAAGTGAGGCCTCGCTCATGGGACGTCTCCGGCATACTGTATATTGCACATATAGTGCATATTGCACGGATTGTCCACTGCAAGGCATGCCGTCATCTCAATTTATCGGCACGCCGAGTACACGACCGATAAAGGCGCTGCATAGGGTTTGCATGCTCGGCAGCGCAATCACGAAAGCGCCGCCAATGGGTGATACACGGGTGACCGCCTTGCTACCCAATCTGACGGGAGGTTTACCGGCATCACCGGGCGCCTTGCGCCCGGCTGCACCTCCTTGGCTTCTTCGCCGGATGGCCGAGATCGACGACGAGGAAATGGCCTCGGGTCGGGGTGAGCCATCATATCAGAACAGCGACAGCTGCGCCTCTTCGCCCGCGACGAAGGTAACGGGCGGACCGGCCATCACAAGTTCCCGTCCGGCGTGACGCACGATGATGCCACCATAAAAGCCCGCCGGATCACCGCGCGCGCGATCGCCATCGCGGCAGCGCTCAGCATAGGTTCGGGTCGTGCTGCCAAACACGGAAGGGTCAACGAGCCGGTAGGCCTCGGCTCCCGAAGGACCTGTGCCAACACAGACCCAGAGCTCTCCGGCGTATCGAAAGGGCTTGCGGATGGGCTGACCCATGCCGATGCGGTCGGCGCTGTAGCTGGCCCGAATATCGCCTTCGCCAATCTGCTTCTCGCTGGTGTGGCACCACGCACCGAAAGCAAGGCGCGACGGTTCGATTGTGTATAAGCAGACAGCCATATCAATACTCGCTGGCCAGCATGATGGTCAGCACCCGCCGCGTCACAGCAGGGTCGGCGGGGTCCTCGCTGCCAAAGTGCAAATCGTGGTCATAGGCATCGATCTTCCAGAACACGGTCACGGCAACATCGACGGGCCGCAAGACCGACCAGGCACCATCCACCCCCTGATAGATCGCCCCGAAGTCACGCTCGCCATAGGGATCATTGTCGGGCGTGAAGGCATCGAAGGTCTCGACCAGCTCGCGAAGCCGCGACTGATCGGCCTCGGGCAAGGCCCGAATGCCCTCGGTCGCCACGACCACACAGGCGATGCCCATGGCCCTGCGCGCCAGATCATTGAGCCGTGCAATCCGCTCGGCCCGCGTCAGCACCGCGCCGCTCATGACGGAAGGCTCCAGCCGCACTCGCACAGCCGCACCAGCTCGCCGAAATCCTCGCGCTCGCCCAACTCCTCCGCCAGCTGCTGCACCGCGACCAGCGGCAAGCCATTGTCATGCGCCAGCATGCGCAGCCAGTCTTTCGAAACATCGACTCCACATATGTTTTGCATCACAATGACCTGCCTTGTCTGTGCGATTGAGGGTCAACCGACTATTCGGTCGTGCGTGACAAACGGCGCTGGTCCCAAGCTCCCCACGGCCGACTAAACCTGAGGGAAAACGGGCGTCAACGCCGCTGTGCGGGGTGGGTGGCCACCCACCCCGCACAACCCAATCCTAACGCGGATTCGAGTCCAAGGTCAGATACAAGGGAAAACCCCAATCGATGCCCTGGCGCGGGCCAGTGGGCGAAGCCCGCCACACGGGGGTGTCGATTGGGATTTGGGAACGAGAGGGCAAAGCCCTTGGCGTTCCCCTCAAGGATCGCAGGAGCGATCCGCACAGGAACGGCGCCCTAGCACGGCGCGAAGCCGCCGGATGCCCTGCGCGCGGGCCAAGTGGGCCAGCGGGCGTCCGGCAATGAGAGAGGCGAGCGCGCCTGCGGGTTAGCTCAAAGACGCCGCGCCCTCAGGAGCATGGCCACAGGCCATGCGGGACAGAGCGCGTCCCCCAGAAATTCCCGCTCCGCTTGCACCGCTCCTGATCGTCACCCGGATGGGCCGGGACTACAGGCCCGGTCCGCGTCAGCGGATAGAGCAGGTTGCCCGGAAGGGTAGCGCCGAACCCTTATTCCCGTTCAACAAACAGTCCGACAAGCGGCTGATTGATGTAGTAATTGTTTCGCCCAGACTTGTGTTTGATGAGCAGTCCGCCATCAGCCAGCTCCTCAAGATATTTGGTCGCTGTAGGCCGGGACACCCCCAGCTCTGACTGGACGAAGTCGATCCGCGTGTAAGGGTGACGGAAAAGGTTGTTCAGCAGGTCCTGCGAGTAGATTTTCGGATGCTCGGTGCGCATCCTGTTCTTGGTTTCCGCCATCAGCTGGCGAATGCCTTCGACCAGACGGAGCGTCTCGATGGCGGTCTCTTCCACGCCGTTGACGATGTAGAGGATCCACGCCTCCCATTGTCCCGTCTCTCTCACCGATTGGAGGAGCCGGTAATACTCGGGCTTATTCCGGGTGATGAAGCGGCTGAGATAGAGGATGGGAATGTCCAGCAGCCCGCACCTGGTAAGGTAGAGCACATTGATGATGCGCCCGATGCGTCCATTGCCATCGGGGAAAGGGTGAATGCTCTCGAACTGGTGATGGATGATCGCCATCGAGGTAAGCGGGTCCAGCTCGGTCTCATCAGCGCCAGCGTTGATGAATGTCTCAAGCGCCGCCATCTGGTTCCGAACGAGGTTCGCGTCTTGCGGCGGAACATAGACAACCTCCCCGGTGCCTTCGTTCTTGAGGGCGGTGCCGGGTGTCTCCCTGAAGCCTCCGTCTGAACGCTTGAGGATCCGGAACATCGCGATGAGCATGTTGTTGGTCAGCAGCCCGTCGAGCCGCCGCTGCTCCTCGAAGCCATGCCGGAGAGCGTCACGATAGCGTGCCACCTCTTTGGCAGCAGGAGAGCCGGGGATTTCCGGAAATGCATTTAGCTGGAACAGTTCGTCCTGGGTTGTGACGATGTTCTCGATCTCCGAACTGGCCTTTGCTTCCTGAAGCGAGAGGGTATCGATCAGAATGCCCTGATTGGGAATTGTCGCCGCACGCCCCTTTAGCTCGGCAAGGTAGCGATGGGCACGGGTCAGGGCCTTGAGCACCTGGGGCGTCTCGACCGCTCCGGGCGGTGGAAGGTCGGGGATGGCGTAGGTGGGTTCAAGGGCCATGGCCGCCTCATGCAAAGGATTTCCCGGAACCTTATCAGGTTCCGATGACGTGTAAAGAAAACCGTATTTTCTTTATACATTTGCCGAACATGTAAAGACGGCTCCACCTTGTCGCCATACTGCCAGCCAGAATTGCTCTGCCGGACTTGACGCCTGAATCCGACTCTGATTCAAGAGCGAAAGGCCGCCGAGGTTTCCCCCGACGGCCCCCATTCAAGGCTTGAAGGTTAGAACAGAGGTGGCCTGGCAAAACTGAACAGCGTGCTGAGTGGATTTTCTGCCTGACGGCGGTCAAGTGTGCCGCATGACAGGAGACGATATGAGCAAGAGAC
>PHEL01000189.1 GCA_002842925.1 Alphaproteobacteria bacterium HGW-Alphaproteobacteria-14 | reverse complement strand
ACTAGCAGGTTGCAACGCATCGGTCAGCTTGGTGGTTGCGCAGGTAGGCGCGTTTGTTCAAATCTTGCGCAGCATCGACGGCTGCGGCGGTGCAGGGGCACGGTGAGCCCTTGAGGATACCACCAAGCTGGCCGTCGGCCCGTCATTCGTCTCAAGCGGACGCCGGGCCTTCTGCGAGTCAATTTCATCATCAAAGGCGACCCCAAACCGGTCGTCTTGCACCCACGCCACCGAGCCGTTGATCGCGCCGATATTATGCAACTCGACAACCAGGCGGTGGCCGCGCTGGACGCGCAGATTGCCTTCGCCCATCATCCCGCCGTCAGACAGGTTACGGACGCGCACCCGGTGCGTTTCGGTGCTCTGTTCGATGCGGATTTCGGCCAGCAAGAACAGACTGTCGCGCGTAACACTGCGTGTTTCCACACCCGTCATATCTGGGTCCCCTCCTGAACTGCAAAAATCACCGCATGGGCCGAGCGATCATTTTAGATGACCGGCCACAAAACGCCATTGGAATTGCGCCGATTGCAGTTACCAAAAGGTTAAAATGATTGTCGCAAGTGCCTGCGATGCGGCGGGCGTCCCATCACGGCACAGGCTGCGAACCACAGTTTACGATCAATCGTCGCGGGAGATTTTTTCGCGCCGTTCGTGCGCTTCCTGCGCTTCAACCGTCATGGTGGCGACCGGTCGCGCGATCAGGCGGCGCAGACCGATTGGGTCGCCGGTAACTTCGCAATAGCCATATTCGCCCGAATCGATCCGGCGCAACGCAGCGTCGATCTTGGACACCAGTTTGCGTTGCCGGTCGCGGGTGCGCAGTTCGATACCCCAATCGGTTTCGCTGGAAGCGCGGTCGGTCAGATCGGCTTCGCGGATCGGGCCATCCTGCAGCGATTGCAGGGTTTGTCCGGCGGCCGAGTGGATCGAGCGCTTCCACTCGATCAGCAGCATCCGAAAATAGGCCTGCTGCCGCTCATTCATGTATTCCTCGTCCTCGCTCGGCACATAGTCCGGCGCGATCAGGCGCTTGGCCTTTTCGAGGATGTCGATTTCGTCAGGCGCGGCAGTTGGCATCAAGCCCTCTCATCCCGTGATTTGCTGGATTGACCGTCGCGTCCTGCCGCCTGAATATTTTCATTGGCTCGCTTGGTTCCAGCCGTCTGAAGCAATGCGCGCCCTATAGGCAAGGCCCCCAGCACGCACAAGCAGGTTTGGGAATGTTGTGGGGGGAAGTGCCCGGCGGGCAGAAAGTGTCATTGGCGTTAACCAATTATTGACCATGTTAGCCGAGTTCTGATGCCGGGAAGGCCGTTTGGAAGCGGTCTGGTAATCCGGGGACGACATCATGAACATCATTGCGATCAGCACCAAAGACACGAATGTTTCACGTGAAACACAGGGCGAGGCTGCACTTGGCCGCTGGCTGGCGGCGGCAGCGATGGGTCAAGCGGGGGCCTGCTTTGATTTGGGGGTCGCCTTCTCGACCGGCAGCAGCGGTGCACCGTGTGATCTGATCGAAGCGCACAAGTGGTTCAACCTTGCCGCAGCGCGCGGCCATGAAGAAGCCGCCTATTGCCGCGCCGACATTTCCGAAGAAATGACCGCCCGCGAAATCGCCGAAGCCCAACGCCGTGCGCGTCAGTGGCTTGCCGCAGGCAATCAGCGCGCCGCGTAACCCCTGAACATAAGGCGCGTCAGTCAGTTTTCCTGAACGGGGTGCGCTCATTAAGATAAAGCTGGTCACTCGCCACGCCAGCGCGTTCGCGTTCGAGAAAATCGGCAACCGCCGCACGAAAGCCGGGATCGGCGATCCAATGCGCTGACCACGTCTGCACCGGTTCATAGCCGCGTGCCAATTTGTGCCCGCCCTGCGCGCCTGCCTCAACCCGGCCAAGCCCGCGCGCAATCGCGATATCGATGGCCTGATAATAGCACAGTTCAAAATGTAGAAAACGCACGTCGCGGGTGCAGCCCCAATAGCGCCCGTAAAGCGCATCGCGCCCGGCAAAGTTGAGCGCGCCCGCGATCGGCTGCGCACCGTCATAGGCGAGGAGCAGGATGACCCTGTCCCCCATCCGCTCCCCCAACAGGCTGAAGGCTTCGCGGGTAAGATAAGGCTGGCCCCATTTGCGTTGCCCGGTGTCCTGATAGAAAACCCAGAACGCGTCCCAATGCGATTCGGTAATCTCCGCGCCAGTCAGGTGCCGGATCGTCAGCCCTTCGCAGGCCGCCGCGCGTTCCTTTCGCAAGTCCTTGCGTTTCCTTGAGGACAGCGCGCCGAGGAAATCGTCAAAGCTGGCATAGCCGCGGTTGAACCAGTGGAACTGGATATCGGAGCGCGGCATCCACCCGCCGGCCTCGAACAGCGGCAATTGATCGGGCGCGATGAAGGTCGCGTGGGCCGATGACATCCCGTTCTGCGCGCACACCATTTCCGCCGCCTTGAGCAGTTGCGGGGCGAGCAACGGGTCACTCAGCAGCAGGCGCGGGCCGGTGGCAGGCGTAAACGGCGCGGCGATTTGCAGCTTGGGGTAGTAACGCCCGCCCGCGCGGTGCCAGGCATCGGCCCAGGCATGGTCGAACACATATTCGCCCTGGCTATGCCCCTTGGCGTATGACGGCATGGCGGCAAGCAAGCGGCCCGCATCATCGGTAATCGCAATCGGTGCAGGCTCCCACCCGGTTCCGCAAAACTGCTGACCGAAGGTGCAAGGCGGACGGTCAGCTCAGGCGCGCTCACGCCAGCCCTGCCCCTTCCGCAATCAGCGCATCGGCATGGGCCAGCGCAAGGGCGCGCAGTTCGGGCGTGCGCACTGTCCAGGTCAGCAGCGGGCGCCCGGTTTCGCGCCACAGGCTGGTAAGCGCACCCGGAATATCGCGGACATCGCTGGCGAGGAAATCCGGCGCAGCGCGCTCCAGCGCATGGGGCGCGCGCCATGCGTGTCTGTAACCATGATCGAGCGTATCGGTAATCACCAGCCCGCGCGTGATCTGCGGCGCGTGTTTGGCGAACCATTCGCCCATACGCGGATCGAAGCTCATCACCGCAAATGGCCCGGTATAATCCGCCAACTGCCTGGCAATCGCGATGCAGGCTTCGGCCAGCGCAAAATCTGGCCGCGATTTGACCTCGACCAGAATCGGCACCGTGCCCGCCACCAGTTCGAGCAGTTCGGCAAGCGGCCAGATGGTCTGATCAGTATCCAACAGGGTAATATGCTGCAATTCTTCGGCAGACCGCGCCACAACCTTGCCGCGCTCACCCGTCAGCCGGTCAAGCTCCCAGTCGTGGAACACTAATGGCACGCCATCGCGGCTCATCTGGATATCGCATTCGATCCCCATGCCAGCCGCGATTGCGCCCTCGGCCGCGTCCCGCGAGTTTTCCGGCACGCCTGTGTGGTGCAGCCCGCGATGGGCGAATTCCCACTGTGTCAGCCAATCGGGGGCGCGGCGTCGGGCCATCGGTCTCAGGCGTCCTTCAGCGCGATCACCGCATCCACCTCGACCGCCGCACCGCGCGGCAACGCGGGCACGCCGACAGCGGCGCGGGCGTGCTTGCCCGCATCGCCAAACACCTGCTCCATCAGATCGGACGCGCCATTGGCGACTTCGGGCTGATCGGTGAAATCACCGGTGCAATTGATAAATGCGCCCAGCTTCACCACCCGCTCAACCCGGTCGAGCAAGCCAGCCGCGCCCAATTGCGCAATGATCATCAAAGCGCAGGCGCGGGCAGCGGCCTGGCCTTCGGACACGCTGACATCGTCGCCCAGCCGACCGGTCATCAGCGCGCCATCGACAAAGGGCAGCTGCCCGGAAACATGGGCAAAGCCGCCATGCACCACCACCGGCACATAGCTGGCGACCGGGGCTGCGGCTTTGGGCAAAGTGATGCCGAGTTCGGCAAGTTTCGCGGCAATCGTCATGTTCAGTTCTCCAGTCGTTCAAGCAGCCACGGCAAGGCTTCGTCCCAGCGATCAATCCGGGCTTCTGCATGGCCTGATTTATGTGCGCAATCAATCGTGTGGGCGATCATCGGTTCGCCGCACAGGTGCAGCCGCGTGACCTGCGGCGTGATTTCGGCAACCGATGCGTGGTGCTGCGCCAGATCATCGATGAACAGCGCGCGGGTGGGCGCATATTCATCGATGATCGCTTTCAGCGCCGGGCCTTTCGGCCCCTGATTGGTGAAGACGCGCGCATTGATGCCGACCTTGGCGAGCTGTTCGGCGCGGGCATCGCGGTGACCATCGACGAGGTTGGTCAGGATCACCACATCGGCCTTTTCGGCGAGGGTATTGATCCCTTCTACCGCGCCGACAATCGGCAACTGGCTGTCCATTTCATTGTCGAAGAACAACCGCAGCATCCGCCAGATATCCGCCGGTTCCAGCAGGTCGCCGCTTTCCTGCCAGCGCAGTGCCTCGGCGAAATTGTGGCCTTCGAGATGGAAGTTCACCCTCTGGCTCGCCTCCAGCCAGTCCTTGAACGGGGCGACCATATGCAGCAGCACTTCGTCGCAGTCGGAGATAATCAGGGGGCGGTTCATGAAAGCAAAAGATCCTTGGCGGCGACCAGTTCCTCAGGCGTGACAGCCAGTGCCTCTGCTGCGCGGATCAGATCGGGTTCGTGATTCGTAAGAAATTCGATCGCCGAGGCAAGGATGGCAGGATCGCCCAGTCCCGCGCGCAAGGTATCGGGATCAAGCCCGGTCAGATCAAGATAGCGCGCGGCGCGGTCCTCGCCCTCAAGCACCCAGCCGAGCGCTGCCAGCGCCAGCGCCTGAGGGTTGAGCGGATCGGGTTCAGGGCGAAGCGGGATTGTCCTGTCCTTTATGCAAGGTTAGTCGTAAGCCAGACGAATGCGGGGCGAGCAGTGACAAAGCGGATCATGGTTGTCGAGGATAATGACCTTAACCGGAAATTGTTCTGCGATGTGCTGCGCG
>PHEL01000027.1 GCA_002842925.1 Alphaproteobacteria bacterium HGW-Alphaproteobacteria-14 | reverse complement strand
TGCGCTTCCCATTCGGCAAAACTGGTCGCCTTGTTGATGCGGTAATAGGCATCAAGCTGGTCGATCCGGCCAATTCCGCCATACCGGATTGCAAAGGCGCCCTTGGCGTTGCGGATCACCGGGCCGTGGACAGAGCGCAGCACTTCGCGCCGGATCGGCAGCACCACCGGGCCAAGTTTGACCGGCAGCGTCACCCATGTGCTTTCCAGATCGCGCCATTCGCCATCCAGCCGGTAGCGAGTGCCGGTTGCGTCGAGTTCCAGCTGGTAGATATCGATCATGTCCGGCGTGTTGACGGTGTTGGTCCAGCCCAGATGTTCGTTATGACCAAGGAAGGGGAAGGGCGATCCGGGGAAATTCGCGCCCGCGAAATGCCAGCCTTCGCCGCTTTCCACCACCAGTTCATACCACGCCACCCCGCCGCGCAAGGGCTGGTGCGAATTGGAGATCAGCGTGGTCGGCCCACCCGATTTTTGCGGGGCGATGGCAAAGGCGTTGGAGCCAAGATGCTGCGCGTCTTCGCCCAGCGGCAGCACCAGCGCCTTGGCCTGCGTCGGCGCAACTTCGGCAGCCTCGGCATCGCGCAGCGCTTTGCGCGGGAAGCCGGGGATGTCGGGGCCATGTTCGCGCGGCAGGTTGTCTCCTGCCACCAAGGGGCCGATCACCGCGTCCAGCCCGAAGAAGAACGGCTGGCGCAGTGCGAACCCGGCGGCCACGTCCATGCCGGTGACCGGAAACAGGTTGGCGAGCTTGAGCTCCGCAGGGTGCTGTTCGGCATAGTGGTTAAGGCCTGCGGCATAGGCTTCAAACAGTGCGCGGGTATCTGCGGGGAGTTCTGGATAGCCGCGTTCAGCCGTGCCGCGCGCGTCGATCAGGTAGTAGGCGTAATCGATCTTCGCCCCGTCCTCTCCGGCAATCGCGCCGTAGCGACCGCGCGACATGGCGACCACGTCCTGCAGCGTAAAAAAATCATCCTCGGCATGAGCGACGGCGATCCCGAACGCGGCATCGGCATCGGTTTTGCCATAGATATGCGGAACGCCGAATTGGTCGCGGATGATTTCGGCCGAATAGGCGCGGGCTGCGGGCGCATTGGCGGCGCTGGCGAAATATGGCTCCCACGTGGCGAGCACTGTCAGGCTGAGCGCCAGCACACCGCCAAGCGCAATCACGCCGCCCTTGATCCACTTCATCCGATTTCTCTCCCAAATTCTGCGGCATATGCATCGCTTGTGCGGGCAATCCGGTCAAGCCAGCCCGCCCCTCTTGCCGAAGCCGGTTGCCCAGCCCACCTAGTCAGATAATACACCGGGCACCAATTATTTGCCTGCCGGGCTCTTGTGTTGCCAATATGCAACACTATCTCGCGGTGGTATGTTTGGAGGGATTAGGCGATATGAATCTTGAAAAGTTCACCGACCGGGCCAAGGGCTTTCTGCAAAGCGCCCAGACCGTCGCGATCCGTATCAATCATCAGCGCATCACCCCGCTGCACCTGTTGAAGGCGCTGCTCGAAGATAGCGAAGGCATGGCCGCCGGGTTGATCCAGCGCGCGGGCGGTCAAGCGGCGCTGGCGGTGGCCGCGGTCGATGCGGGGCTTGCCAAGATACCGGCCGTGACAGGCAGCGGCGCGCAAGCGACGCCGGGGCTGGATAATGATGCGGTGCGGGTGCTGGATCAGGCCGAACAGATCGCAGACAAGGCGGGCGATTCCTACGTCACCGTAGAACGCCTGCTGGTCGCGCTTGCCCTGTCGCAGACCACCGCAGGCGAGGCCTTGAAGGCCGCCAGCATCACGCCCCAATCGCTCAACGCCGCGATTGAACAGCTGCGCGGCGGCAAGCGGGCCGACAGCGCCAGCGCCGAAAACACCTATGACGCGATGCAGAAATTCGCCCGCGATCTCACCCAGGCCGCGCGCGATGGCAAGCTTGATCCGGTGATCGGCCGCGACGAGGAAATTCGCCGGACGATCCAGATTCTCGCCCGCCGCACCAAGAACAACCCCGCGCTGATCGGGGAACCCGGCACCGGGAAAACCGCGATTGCCGAAGGGCTTGCGCTGCGGATTGCCAATGGCGACGTGCCCGACAGCCTCAAGGGGCGCACCTTGATGAGCCTTGATATGGGCGCGCTGATCGCAGGAGCGAAATATCGCGGCGAGTTCGAGGAACGGCTGAAATCCGTGCTCGACGAGGTGAAGGGAGCGGGCGGCCAGATCATTCTATTCATTGATGAAATGCACACCCTGATCGGTGCCGGTGCTTCCGAAGGATCGATGGATGCGTCTAACCTGTTGAAACCGGCGCTTTCTCGCGGGGAGTTACACTGCATCGGTGCGACCACGCTCGACGAATATCAGAAATATGTCGAAAAAGACCCCGCGCTCCAGCGGCGGTTCCAGCCGGTGTTCATCGCTGAGCCGACGGTAGAAGACACCATCAGCATCCTGCGCGGGATCAAGGACAAGTACGAACTCCACCACGGCGTGCGCATCACCGATGGCGCGATTGTGGCGGCAGCGAAGCTGTCTGACCGCTACATCCAGAACCGTTTCCTGCCCGACAAGGCGATCGACCTGATGGACGAGGCGGCGAGCCGCATCCGCATGGAAGTGGAGAGCAAGCCTGAGGAAATCGAAACGCTCGACCGGCGGATCATCCAATTGAAGATCGAGGAAAGCGCGCTCGGAAAGGAGAGCGATCAGGCGTCGAAAGACCGGCTGGTCGCACTGCGCGAAGAACTCGCCAACCTCGAACAGCAGTCAGCCGAACTTACCACCCGCTGGCAGAATGAACGCGACAAGATCGAGGCTGAAAGCCGGATCAAGGAACAACTCGATTCCGCGCGGCTTGAACTTGAACAGGCGCAGCGCACCGGCGATCTCGCCAAGGCGGGCGAGCTGTCTTACGGGCGCATCCCTGCACTCGAAAAGCAGCTCACCGACGCGCAGGCCCTGTCCGAAAACGCCTTGCTGCGCGAAGAAGTGACCGAGGAAGACATCGCCGGTGTCGTCAGCCGCTGGACGGGTGTGCCAGTCGACAAGATGATGGCGGGGGAACGCGAAAAGCTGCTGGCGATGGAGGCGATCCTTGGCAAGCGGGTGATTGGCCAGACGCAGGCGATCGAGGCCGTCTCCAAGGCTGTCCGCCGCGCGCGCGCAGGTCTGCAAGACCCGGGCCGTCCGCTTGGCAGCTTCCTGTTCCTCGGCCCCACCGGCGTCGGCAAGACTGAACTGACCAAGGCGCTCGCCGGGTTCCTGTTCGATGATGACAGCGCGATGGTGCGGATCGACATGAGCGAATTCATGGAGAAACACGCTGTCGCAAGGCTGATCGGCGCGCCTCCGGGTTATGTCGGTTATGAAGAAGGCGGGGTGCTGACCGAAGCCGTGCGCCGCCGCCCCTATCAGGTGGTGCTGTTCGACGAGGTCGAAAAAGCGCACAGCGACGTGTTCAACGTGCTGCTGCAAGTGCTCGATGATGGCCGCCTGACCGATGGGCAGGGGCGAGTAGTCGATTTCAGTAACACGCTGATTATCCTCACATCGAACCTCGGCAGCCAGTATTTGGCCAACCTGCCCGATGGCGCGGAGCCAGCAACGGTTGAAAAGGACGTGATGGACGTGGTGCGCGGGCATTTCCGGCCCGAGTTTCTCAACCGTCTGGACGAGATCATCCTGTTCCACCGGCTGGCGCAGGAACATATGGCACCGATCGTCGAAATCCAGGTGGGCCGGGTGCAGAAACTGCTCGCCGATCGCAAGATCACGATCGACCTTACCGATGCGGCGCTGCGCTGGCTGGGCCGGGTAGGGTATGACCCGGTTTACGGCGCGCGGCCCCTGAAGCGCGCAGTGCAGCGTTACCTGCAAGACCCGCTGGCCGAGATGCTGCTGGAGGGCAAAGTGCCCGATGGTGCCACAGTCAGCATCGACGAAGGCGATGGGGCGCTGGCGATCAGCGTGGATTGAGCCAAACTATTTGGATTACTAGCCGCAACAAAAAAGGCCCCGGTTTCCCGGGGCCTTTTCGTTTGGTGAACCATCCATGGATTAGAAGTTTACATTTATACCAGCGAAGAAAAAACGACCAGTGTTGTTGTAAATACTTGACCCACCACCAGTGCCTGTTTGACCGAACGGCGGAAGCTGATTGAAGAGGTTATCGACACCAAAATAGAACCCAAAATCTTCCTCAGAATTCCACTCCAAGCGGATATCGCTGTAGTAGATTTCAGGAAAGAACTTTACCGGAAACGCATCCGCATTCTGCGGCGGACGGCCTTGGAAGCTGTTCTGGGTTTCGAAAGCTCCAATCAGCATCCGGTCAATGAACCGGCCTTCGTAAATAAAGGTAAAGTTCTTGTAGGTTACGCCCGCTGACAGGTTGAACTGCCATTCCGGGTCACCAAGCGTCGATCTGAGCTGCGTAGCCCGATCAGGATCGGTGATGAACGTGAACTGCCGACGATCCTCAAGCCAGCTGACGATCAGGTTCAAGTCAAGAGCCCAGTCCGCGTCAAGCTTGCGAGCGTAGTTGAAGCGCGCATCAATTCCTGACGTTTCCAATGCAGCGAAGTTGAACGGCTGGTTCAAGAACGCCGGACCGACCGAAGGGAAGGTCTGTGGTTCAATACCGCCAAAAACGCGGCTGGTCTGGCCGTCAAAAGCGAAGTCGGTGAACACATTGCCGGTGGGCGCACGACGGAAGACCGCGTCGCAGAACGGATTGTCAATTGTAACAGGATCTTCAAAGCAACGATTGATGATTGCCTGGCCGGTCAGCCCCGAGATCACTTGGGACACCTCTATATCGTAAAAGTCCAATGATGCCGTGAAGCCAGGAAAGAACGTCGGCTGAAACACTAAGCCGAGAGTAAAGCTCTTCCCGATTTCCGGCTGAAGGTTGGGATTGCCCTGATTGAAGCCTGAGGTACCGGATTGTGCCGTGTTCGTGAATGGAACAACCGAGTTGTCTGGTAATGTAACCGTCGCCGGGACCCCAGCCTCGGCACAGCGTTCAACGCGGAACTCGACGTTCCTGATCACGTTCTGATCGCATGGATCAACAAGTCCGTTCGCGAAGGTTTGACTTTGCGGTGAAAAGGTATCGCTTAGGTTCGGCACGCGGACCGAGCGTGCATAACCGCCGCGGATCCTAAGACCTTCGAATGGAGAGTATATCCCACCAAAGTTGTAAGCAGTGCTGCCACCCGAGATGTTGTAATCTGAATACCGTACTGCACCTTCAAGCGTCAGTTCCTTGATGAACGGCAGATCGGCAAGGAGCGGGATCCGGATTTCGCCAAACACCTCGGCGACGTCAAAGGTCGGTGGATCGAAAGGTTCGGCACTGTTTAGGAACGTTTGGCCTGACGCCGTGATCGGGTCGAAAGCGGAAAACGCCTTTTCTTCGCGGTATTCACCGCCAAGCGCAAATCCTATGGGACCGCCAGGTAGTTCCAGCAGACCCGAACTATCGCCGGACAGGAAAGCGGTGAAGTTCAATTGCTCGGCCCATTGCTTACGCGAAGAAGTGAACAGAACAAAATCCGCCGCCTCTTTAGAGGGCGCACCGAAACCGAACAGGTTTATTGGAACGCACGCCGGATCGTCGTTATTCGGGTTCGCGTCAGCATTCACGCCGCACACGATGTTGCCTTCTGTGTTGCGAACGGCATTCGCAGCGCGATTGAAGTTCGCGGTCAGAAGATTGCCACCGGTTTCGAAGAACGTTTCCGTTCGACCGAAGTTGCCTGCTACTTCGTAAGAAAGGTTTCCGCTGCCTGGACCGGAGAGTTGACCGCGAAAACCGCCGACGAAACGGTAAGTCTCACGCTCGTGATCCTCAGCACGGGTGCCAAGGTCAGCGTTGAACCGAAGCATCTGGAATGCTGTCGCACCCGCCGGCAGGATGTTGGCCAGAACGCCGCGCGCCTGATCACTGAGGAACGGGTTGTTGACCGAGAATACCGCAGTAGTCCCGCCGCCAGAAGTAAAGGTCGGCTGGTTGGAAGCCTGATTGGCAGTGACATTAACATACTTCGCTTCGAAGAAAGCCTCAGCAGCCGTCGAGAATTCGTATTTTGTCAGAGCATTAAACGAATAACGCTCAATACCGACCTGCAGCTGCCCGTCCGGCAGATTAACCGATGAACCGAAGCCACCAAGGGTTCCGCCGCCAAAGCCGCGAAGATCCGCAAATGGGTTATTCCGAAGGAGGTCGCCGTTCGGCTGGAAGAAAAAGTTATCACCGAACTCCGCACCCGTCACAGGCGATCGAATGCCGGTGCAAGTGAACGGACGCCGCGGATCAGCGAGGTTCGCCGGGCAGGTCGTCAGTACCGCCCCGTTTTCCGAAATCTGATTGAATTTTAGGCCGAAAGGTTGACCATTGAAAAACGTAGTGTCGGGGATACCGTCACCCTCCGGACCTTCGTTGAAGTTGATATCGGTCGTGCTGAATCCTGGGGCACCAGTGAAAGGCCCGAAATTGTCGCGCTCACGGAAAGTTAGCGGGCGTTGCCGCGAATATTCCGCCGATACAGCGATATTACCGCGACCATCAGCGAAATTGCGTCCCGCAGTACCGCTGAAATTGTAGCTTTCGCGATCGCCAAAATCGGAGATACCGGATTGAGCGTTGAGTGAGACGCCCTCATAGTCATTGCGTAAGATGAAGTTCACCACGCCCGCGATTGCGTCGGAGCCGTAGATTGCAGAGTTGCCGCCAGTCACTACATCGACCCGCTGAAGCAGTTCGGTAGGGATGGTGGCCGTGTCGACCGAGAAGTCGCCCGGAGTCGAGGTGACATGACGACGACCGTTGACGAGAACGAGGGTTCGATCTGTTCCCAGGCCACGAAGGTCAAGCAAAGAAAGGCCTGCGGTACCAATGAAACGACCTGAGTTCTGCGAGCCAAACGTTCCGCGAAGCTGCGGAAGTTCGTTGAGAGCATCACCCAATTGGAAGTTGCCGCTGCGACGAAGACCTTCTGCTTCGATTGCGAGGACAGGCACTGCGCTCTGTAGGTCAGGACGCCGGATCCGTGAGCCAGTGACAGTGATGAGGCTTACGGGTTCGTTCACGCCTTCTGCTGCAGTTTCTTCAGAAGTTTCTGCAGTCGTTACCGCTGCCTCTTCTTCAGTCTCCGCATCCTGCGCTAGCGCCGGAGCGGACATGGCCAGCGCGGCAACGCCAACACTTGCAAAAAGGCCGACGCGGCGTTCGGCATTGAAAAACCTGATCATGTTTGAGACCCCTTGTTAAGTGCGGAACGCCCCGCTTCCAAACTGCAACCTAGTTGCATTCGCTCCCGCTGCGCAACGTTCAGACCAGTTCCTGAACAAAAATTCAGAATTAAATTGTCTAAAGTTGCAGTTTTGCAACATTCTAGCGTTAGATATGGTGCCTTGCGCGCCGCACACAAAAAAGAGGGCGCAGCCTGCGCTGCGCCCTCCTGATTTTGTTCCGGAACGACGTCTTAGAAGGTGACGCGGCCGGTGATCGAGAACCGACGACCCAACGGATCGTAGGTCGACGGGAAAATGTTCCCGCTGTTGAACGAGGTCGAACCGATGTTGCTGCCAACCACCTTCGGATCATTGTCGAAGAGGTTGATGACAGCAGCGGTAAACGCGAAGTTTTCAGTCGCCTGGAAACGCACGGTCAGGTCAAAGTAATGTTCTGCCCCAATGGTTTCGAATTCATCGAGGAAAGGCGCCTGACCCTGAGCATTGAACACCGAACGTTCAAGTTCGACACCATCGATGTAGCGCCACAGGAGCGAGGCATCGACGCGTTCAAACGAAAGCGTCGAACGCTGGGTGAACGAAAACTCTGGCGTGATCGACCCACAGTTCGTCCCGAAGAACCCGGCGCATTGAAACACCGTGTCGGTCGGATCGTTCGTGTTGGCATCGAAGCTGTTCGTGTCCGTCCAGTTACCGTTGAAGTTGAGGTTCAAGCCAGCAAAGCCAAGATCGGTCGCGTAGTTGATCACAACATCAATGCCATCGGTCTTGATCTGGCCGAGGTTCGACACGGCGGTGATGATACCCGGGGTAGTGGCCACCGAGCCGAACAGGTTGCCGGTGGCCGGGTTGCGGCGGATGCTGTCGACACACAGCGGATCGGTGGCCGATGCAGCCGTCACGACCGGATTGGTGCGGAAATTCGAACCAAAACAACCGATGAACACGCTATCCACGGTCGGCGAGGTGATCGCATCGGTCAGATTGATGTTGTAGTAATCAACCGTGACCGACAGGCCCGGAGCGAAGTCGGGCGTGAACACCGCGCCGATTGTCCACGTATTTGCCTTTTCCGCGTTGAGGTTCAAGTTGCCGCCATCGGTGAGGTTCACCTGACCCGCCGGGTCAACGATGATGTTCCCAATCGAGTTGTTCGGAGCGCCCTGAGCAATACAGACTGCGCGCAGGTTAAGATCGGTGATCGCACCGGCGCACGGGTCGCTGTCAAAGTTGTCAAGCCCGGTAACGCGTGGTGAGAAGAGTTCACCAATGTTCGGCGCACGCGTCACTTCCTGGTAGTTGCCGCGGATCTGAACGCTCGGAATCGGGCTGATCGTGCCGCCCGCTTTCCAAGTATATTCAGTGCCGGTGGTCGAGTAATCCGACACACGACCAGCGAGTTGCAGGGTGGCTTCGTGAACGAACCCGCCTTCCACCAGCGGAACGTTAAGTTCGCCGAATATTTCGCTGACATCATAAGTGCCGAAGCTATCCGGGTTGGCCCCACCATTACCGAGCACTTCTCCCGGAGTCTGGGTCAGCAAATCCGAACTCGTTCCGGCTTTGTATTCGCGATATTCAGCGCCAACCACGAAGCTGACCGGGTTTGATGCCCAAGGCAGCGACGCGCCGAAGTCGCCCGAAATGAAGCCCTGAACCTGGCCCAGCGACGTTTCCGTTCCACCCGAGTTGCCGGTATCGAGGAAGCCCTGAACTGCTGGAGTAATGCTGCCTTCCGGCCCGAACAGGTTGATCGGCACACATCCGTTTGACGGATCGAGGCACGCTGTCGGATCGGTCGACATCACAGATTGCTGCAGGCGAGAAAGCAGGCCGTTACCGCTCTGCCGCGAGTCGATTTCGCTTTCACCATAGGCACCGAAAACCTCGTAACTGATGTTATCGGTGATTCCACCGCGGAAACCGGTCTTGAACTGCCATAGCTGGGTTTCGCGTGAATTAAGGCGGGGGCCGAATTCCGTGAAACGACGACCGAAATCGATGTCCACTGTCTGGAAGTTGGGATCGTTCGGATCGGTCGCCAACGCACCGGCATCGCACTGCGCCTGCGTGAACAGCGGCTGGACACCGGGTGTAGCACTACTAGTATCAAGCCCGCAAATCTGATTGCGGATACTGGCTGGCAGGAACGGGTTGGAAAGCGGGGTTTCAAGCACGTTGCGGAACGTGCCCGAGGACGCGATGATCGTGCTGTTGGTGCTCTGCACATACATTGCTTCGGAGAAAATTTCGATCCCCTCAGTAATTTCGTAGCGAGCGGAACCATGCATGCGGTACTGTTCGAGCGGCACCTGGAAAATGTTCTGCGGGTTGAAGTTGAACGGCCGATTGAACGGAACCAGAGAGGTGCCGTCAGGCGAGATTTGCAGTGTTCCGCTGGTCGTCCCCGGAACAGAAATGACTGACGGAACCGTGGTGCTCGACCCGCCCGCATTGCCAGTGACCGAACTCAGATTGAACTCACCGAAGGGACGATCGCCCTGGAATACGGCCTTGCGATCAGTGTAGCCCATGCTGAGGGTGGCGTTACCGCGACCGTCGTCAAAATTGGCACCGATCGTCAAGTCGACACGGTAGGTATCGCCATCACCTTCGTCGGTGACCTGGCTGGTGGCCGAAGCGTCAACGCCGGCGAAATCGCGCTTCGTGATAAAGTTGACGACACCTGAAATGGCATCCGCGCCGTAAGCAGCGCCAGCGCCGCCGGTTAGCACATCGACGCGCTCAATCAGTGCGGTCGGGATCACGTCGATATTGGTAATGCCCGCAAGGCCAGCCGGAACGACCCGCGTTCCGTTGAGAAGCACGAGGTTGCGGTTGGCGCCAATGCCGCGCAGATCGACAAAGGTCGAACCGCCGTTACCATTGTTCACCTGCGCGCCGATGCTCGGCGTGATGCCAGGAATTTCGCGGAGGAATTCATCCACCACGGTCGCTTGGCGAAAATCAATGTCGTCCGCCGTGACCACGGAAACCGGGCTGGATGCCGTCAGGTTCGGGTTGATAATACGCGAACCGGTTACGACAATCGTGCTCGCCGGATTTGCCGCGATATCTTCCTGCGCTGCGTCGTCCTGAGCGAACGCCGCCTGCGGCGCGAGCGCGAAGCTTAGCGCCGCAGTAGCGACACCAGCGTTAAGCGCTCTCAAAAACAATTTGCTTTTCATCAAGATCACCTTCTGTTGTGATGTGGTAATGAGATTACCGATAGGTACGTATGCCTGAGCTTCGATCAACGATCTCAATCCAAGTCGCACTACTAATCGGCTAATTGACCCTTGAGGTGGCGGGTGTAAAGCGAAGGTCTGCCACTGCGAGGAAGTTCCCACCTCGCTGTGATTGAATTGCCACAGTTATCGCCATAACGTTCTGGTTGCACCAAGCGGTGGTGCCAGAGTCGCAAAAACGACATTTTTGCCACGCAGGAGACGTCCCCTATGTTTGTCCGAACAGCCTGCCGATCTGCGGGACTTGCTATTGTTGCCGCCGCCATTCCTGTTGCGCTTCTTGGCGGCTCGGTTTTGGCGCAGACTGCGTCTGCGCAAAATGTCGCCGAAAGTGACGCGCCAGCGCAATTATCGGCCCTGCTCGCATGCCGCGATATCGGCGATAAAAGTGATCGGCTGGAGTGTTTTGATCGTGCGGCACAACAGGTTGCAAAGGTGCGAGATTCAGGCGATTTGCTGGTCGCGGATCGTGAGACCGTGGAGGCCGAGCGCGAGGCGCGTTTTGGCGCAACCAGCAATGTGGACCCCTGGCTTGGTGATAACCAGCTTGCCGAAAAGACCTATCGCCTCACCGCAGTCCAACTGAGCCCGACCCGCATGTATACTTTCACGATGGACGATGGGGCGGTGTGGCAGCAGCTTGAAAGTGCTAGCATGCGTCCGCCCAAGGCGGGTGACGAAGTGACGATCAAAGCTGGCATCATGGGCAGTTTCCGCGCGCGCATCAACGGCGGGCGGCCACTGCGGGTTAAGCGCATTCGCTGATAGCGGGCCGGCGTTGCTTGGCAGTTTCCTGCGGGCCGCACTCGCCTGATTCGAACGGCGCGATGCCTTCAAAAGCGGTAAGAGCGACGCGAGCGAGAAAACTTGCCGGCCGCGCCCTTACTTTGCCCGCTTGATTTGCAACTTCCGCTCCCATAGGCGCTACAGCACAAGCAAGTGGCGAAGCGAAACTGATTGTTCGCCGCCGACGCGTTCGGATCAGGGCAAGGAGAGAGAGATGACCACAGCCTATATCGTAGAAGCCGTGCGCACCGCTGGCGGGCGGCGCGGCGGACGGCTTGCCGGGGTGCACCCGGTTGATCTGCTGGCAACCTCGCTCGATGCAATTGTCGAACGCAGCGGGATTGATCCTGCTGCGGTTGAGGATGTGATCACCGGCTGCGTTTCGCAGGCGGGCGAACAGGCGTTGCAGGTCGGGCGGATGGGGGTGCTGGCGTCCAGATTGCTGCCGCAATCGACCCCGGCGGTAACGATTGATCGCCAGTGCGGTTCCAGCCAGCAGGCGATCCAGTTTGCAGCCCAGGCGGTGATGAGCGGGACGCAGGACGTGGTGATCGCCAGCGGCGTCGAAAGCATGACCCGCGTGCCGATGGGTTCCAATGTGACGCTGCATATGAAGGAAGGCCTCTACAACAAGGCGGCGGGACTTGAGGAGAAGTTCCCCGGCATCAATTTCAGCCAGTTCATGGGCGCTGAGATGATCGTCAAGAAGCATGGGCTTTCCAAGGACGATCTTGATCGCTTCGCCTTCGCCAGCCACCAGAAAGCGATCGCCGCGACCAGGGCCGGGGCATTTGATGCTGAAATCGTGCCGGTGCCGATTGAAACGCCAGAAGGCAGCGCGATGCACACGGTGGACGAAGGTATCCGGTTCGACGCGACGCTGGAAGGGATCGCAGGGGTCAAGCTGCTGTCGCCCGACGGTTTGCTTACCGCTGCATCGTCCAGCCAGATCTGCGACGGGTCATCAGCGGTGCTGGTGGTATCCGAGGCAGCGTTGAAGCGCCACGGCCTGACCCCGCTGGCGCGCATCCACAACCTGACCGTGACCGCGGGTGACCCGGTGATCATGCTTGAAGAACCGCTGTTCGCGACCGACCGCGCATTGCAGCGCGCAGGGCTCAGCATCGCCGATATCGACCTTTATGAAGTCAATGAGGCCTTTGCTTCGGTGCCGCTCGCGTGGCTCAGGCATACCGGCGCTGACCCTGAAAAGCTCAACGTTCACGGCGGCGCGATTGCGCTTGGCCACCCGCTCGGCGCTTCGGGCACCAAGCTGATGGCGACGCTGGTTCACGCGCTGCACCGTCACGGCAAGAAATATGGTCTCCAGACCATGTGCGAAGGCGGCGGTGTTGCCAATGTCACGATTATCGAGAGCCTGTAAGGTTCACCCCGTCTGAATATCAGGAGAGAATAATGGAAGTTTCAGCCAACACCCCCGCCGTTGTCACCGGCGGCGCATCCGGCCTTGGTGCCGCCACCGCCCGTGCTCTGGCCGCCAAGGGCGCCAAGGTCGCGATCTTCGACATGAACGAGGAAAAGGGCGAAGCGATGGCGGCTGAAATTGGCGGAGTGTTCTGCAAGGTCAACGTGACCAGCGATGACGATGTTGACGCTGGCTTCGCCAAGGCCCGCGCCGCCCATGGGCAGGAACGCATTCTGGTAAACTGCGCCGGGATCGGCAACGCGATCAAGACCGCCAGCCGCAGCAAGGAAGATGGATCGATCAAGCACTTCCCCATCAGCGCGTTTGATTTCGTCATTCAGGTGAACCTGATCGGCACCTTCCGCTGCATCGCCAAATCGGCGGCGGGGATGCTGACGCTTGATCCGATTGATGAGAATGGTGAGCGCGGCGCGATTGTAAACACCGCGTCGGTGGCTGGCGAAGATGGTCAGATCGGTCAGGCGGCCTATTCGGCATCGAAGGCCGGGGTGATTGGCATGACGCTTCCCATCGCGCGCGATCTGATGAACGAAGGCATCCGCGTCAACACCATCCTGCCGGGCATCTTCGACACCCCGCTGCTGGCCGCAGCCCCCCAGAATGTGCGCGATGCGCTGGCCGCATCGGTGCCGTTCCCCAAGCGGCTCGGAATCCCCACCGAATATGCCAAGCTTGCCATGTGCATGATCGAAACCGGCTATTTCAACGGTGAGGACGTGCGGCTTGACGGCGCGATCCGGATGGCGCCGCGCTGAACCGATAAGCCCGATGTTTCACGTGAAACATCGCAGCAAGACGAGGCAAGCAGGGGTCAAGACCGACCAAGAGGGGGTCTAGCCCAGGCAAGACCGTTCCAAGCCGGGCTAAACCAGGACAAAGGAAGGCCCTCGCTTTTGCGGGGGTTTTCTTTTGCGCGCGCCGTGGCATCACACACAACGCAGCACGAGAGGGATTTTGCATGACCCAATACACCCAGATCATTGTCACCAAGGCCGATGACATCGCCACCATCACCCTGAACCGTCCCGACAAGATGAACGCCTATACCCGCACGATGGGTGAGGAGATCATCGCGGCGATGGATGATCTTGACGCCGACGATGCGGTTCGCGCGGTGATCTTCACCGGCTCCGGCGAGCGGGCGTTCTGCGCGGGCGCCGATCTGACGCCCGAGGGGGGAGGGCATGTATTCTCTGATCCCACGCAGGTTGATGATCTGTCCGATCCGCGCGTGCGCGACGGCGGAGGACGCCTGACGTTGCGGCTGTTCGAATCGAAAAAGCCGCTGATTTCCGCCTGCAACGGCGTGGCTGTGGGTGTCGGCGCGACGATGCAGCTGGCGATGGACATCCGCCTTGCCAGCGACACGGCACGTTATGGCTTTGTCTTCGCCCGGCGCGGGATTGTGCCTGAGGCTGCGTCAAGCTGGTTCCTGCCGCGCATCGTCGGCATCAGCCAGGCGTTGGAATGGTGCTATACAGGCCGGGTGTTCGACGCGGCAGAGGCCAAGGCGGGCGGGTTGATACGATCGATCCATGCGCCGCAAGACCTGCTCCACGCGGCCAAAAGCCTCGCCCTTGAAATTGCCGAAAACACCTCGGCCATTTCGGTGGCGATGACGCGGGCGATGATGTGGCGGCTGATGAACGCGGATCACCCGATGGAAGCACACAAGATCGACAGCCGCGCGATCTATCGTCTGTCACGCGGGGCCGATGCCAAGGAAGGCATCGCCAGTTTCCTTGAAAAACGCCGCCCGATGTATCCCGGCAAGGTCAGCGACGACATGCCCGATTTCTATCCGTGGTGGGATGATCGCCCGTATGAGTGAGGAAACGGGCCAACTCGACGGTTTTTTGCCGTATCAGTTATCGGTTGCCTCCAACGCGGTCAGCAGCCTCATTGCCGAGCGATATCGCAAGCGGTTTGGCCTCAAGATTCCGGAATGGCGGGTGATGGCGGTGCTGGGCGATGCAGGAACGATGACTCAGCGCAATCTGACGGCGGCCACGGTAATGGACAAGGTCGCGGTCAACCGCGCGGTCAAGGTGCTTGAGGAGCGCGGGCTGATCGCGCGCGTGCCCAATCCGGGCGACGGGCGTTCGCACCTGCTTGCATTAACGGGCGAGGGCCGTGCGATCCATGCCGAGGTGATGCCACTGGCCAAGGCGACCGAGCAGGAATTGATCGCAGGCATGGCGCCGGGCGAAGAAGCAATGTTGCGCGGCCTGCTGGCCGGGTTGCGCCAACGCGCCATGGAACTGGCGCGCCGTAAAGACGCGGGGCCGGAGCAGGGTTGAAACCTGCCCCGGCCCACGCGCATCGGGCTTTGGTTTAGCCGTTGCTATTTGACCAGGTTGTCCGAGATCGAACAGGCTGCCGGGCCGAGAATGACCACAAACAGCGTCGGCAGAATGAACATGATCAGCGGAATGGTCATGATCGCAGGCAGGCGCGCAGCTTTTTCTTCGGCGCGCATCATGCGTTCGTTGCGGAATTCAGCCGACAGCACGCGCAACGCGCTGGCGAGCGGGGTGCCGTAACGTTCGGTCTGGATCATGGTTGTCACCACGCCCTTCACCGCGTCAAGATTTACGCGATAGGCGAGGTTGTTGAAGGCCATCTTGCGTTCGTTGAGGAACGACAGCTCGATCGCGGTGAGGGCGAATTCATCACCCAGTTCGGGATAGGCGCGGCCCAGTTCCTTGGCGACGCGGTTAAACGCGGCATCAACTGTCAGACCGGCTTCGGCACAGATCACCAGCAGATCGAGCGCATCTGGCAGGCCCTTCTGGATTTCCAACGTACGCTTTGTCGCGATGTTGCCGATGTAAAGTTCAGGGCCTTTGTAGGACAGGAACAACACCAGGGCAAAGGCGGCGAGCCGCTTGAACGGGCCAAGATCGGGCCACATTTCGACCCCATAGATCAGCAGGGCCGCAAGTCCGCCCAGCACGATCGGCAGGATCGCGCGCAGACCGATGATGATGACCGCCATTTCCTTGTTGCGGAAACCGGCATGGGCAAGCTTTTGCTGAACCGCCTTGATCTGGCTTTCCTGCAAGATGTTCATCTTGCCAAGGCCGTCCTTGACCCGGTCGGTCGTGTCGCTGCGGCGCACCAGACTGGCGCGCTTCTTCGAACCCGAGATGATAATCCCGGCCTTGAGCTGTTCGCGCCGCGCTTCCAGCGCCTTGACGCGTTTGGCCATCGGATCGCGAATGGTGACGGCTGCATAGATAGCAAGCATCACGGCAAAGGCGGCCATGCCAGCCAGCAAGGTGCCGACGAGAATAACGTCGAAACCGAGCAGCGTTGGGCCAGCGGATTGATCAATCATGGTCTGGTGCCCCCGGCATTAGATTTCGAAGTTGACCATTTTGGCCATGATGAACACGCCAATGCCCATCCAAACCATCGCGCCCAGTCCGGCCACGATCAGGCGATCATCGATGAAAAAGCCCCCCATGTAGTCGGGGTTGATGAACGAGATCAGCCCGAAAACGATAAACGGAAGCGAACCAACGATATAGGCCGATGCCTTGGATTCCGAGCTCATCGCGCGGATCTTGAGCTTCATCTGCGCGCGTTTGCGCAGCACTTCGGCCAGGTTCGAGAGCGTTTCTGCCAGGTTGCCCCCGGTTTCGCGCTGGATCGCCAATGTGATCGTGAAGAAGTTGAATTCAGAGATCGCAAGCCGATCGGCGGTGTCCTGCAACGCATCTTCCATGGTCTTGCCGACCTTGATGCGGTCGATCACGCCCTTGAATTCAAGACCCACCGGGCCGGGCACTTCCTGCGCGACAATCCCCAGTGTTTCGGTGACGGGCAGGCCGGAACGCAAGCCGCGCACCAGCAATTCGATGCCGTCAGGAAACTTCGTGATGAACGCATTGGTGCGTTTGCCGATCAGGCGATTGATCCACATGTGCGGCAGGCCGGCCCCAATCAGCAAACCCACGCCAAGCGACAGGAAGGGGGCCTTGGTGGCGATGAACATCACCACGGCAATCCCCAGGATCAGACCGATCGAGGTGTAGGCATATTGCGTGACAGTCCATTTCTTGCCTGTCCGGTCGAGCCGGGCAGCAAGCGCTTCGAGCCGCGAGCCGGAGCCCTTGATCTTGAAGGTTTTGGGCTTGCGGGCGGCGACGGCCCGCCTGAACTGGGCATCGACCTTGGCGTCCAGGCTTTCCGAATGGCGATAGCGCAGCGACTGCAAACGGCGTTTTTGCGCCTTTGCTACGCCCGAACCGCTCGCCAGCAGATAGCCCATGACCAGCACGGCGAAAATCACCAGCGTGATGAGCAGGGTTTGGAAAAAGTCCATGCTGTTGCTTCCTGCCTTGTCCCGCCAAAGTGTGGCGGTCCCCTTCCAATGCTGACCGGCGCGGGGCGCGCGCGCGTTGGCGCGTCACACCCCGTACCGTCACTTGCTTATTCGGCCTCCACGGGCACGCTCTTCGCCTTCTTGGCGAGCAGCGACTTCAGATCGAATCCGCCAAGCAGCGATTTCTTCTCTTCACCCAGCGAAGCCAGATCATCTGTGGTCGCACCCATCACGCGTTCGGCAATCTGCCGGATCGCGGCTGTGGCCTTGCTCGACCGATTGGCATCGACGAACACCTGCCCCAGCTTTGCCGCGTTGGACGCCGCCTTGATGTCGTAGGGCACGACGAAGTCGACCCTGCGTTCGATAGACGCTTCGAAATCTGTGCGGCTGATCTCGGCAACACCTGGCTGCACCTTGTTGGCCACGATCATCGGATGCGCGTGCCCGGCATTGGTCTTGAGCCAGGAAAGGATGCGGATCGTGTCGCGCGCCGAGGCGAGGGTGAGCTCGCACGCCAGCAGCACCACATTCACGTCAGCCAGAAGCTGCGGGAAGTTGATGAGCATGTTGCGCGGCAGATCAATCACCGTCATTTCGAATGCCTGACGGAATTCATCTTCCAGCTGCACAAACGCCGCACCATCGGTCATCAATGGCTGGTTGATCGGTGCTTCGGCTGACAGGATCGACAGATTATCGCCTGCCCGCACCATCGCCCGTTCAATGAACAGCGGGTCGATGCGGCTAGGGTTTTCGATCGCGTCTGTCAGGCCGCGGCCCGGTTCGAGATCGAGCGCCAGCGCGCCGGTGCCGAAGTGGACGTCCAGATCGAGCAATGCGGTCGGCGACTTGTGCTGTTCGCTGAACAACCAAGCCAGCGAGGTCGCCAGCGTCGAGGCCCCCACCCCGCCGCGCGTGCCGACTACAGCGGTCGAGATGTGCCGCCGGGCTCCATCGGCATCGCCTGCCTTGGGTGCCATGAAGACTGCCAGTGCCTGATTAAGCGCATCATGCACCTGTTGCGGCGATAGCGGCTTCAGCAGGTAATCATGAATCCCGCTCGACAACAGGTCGCGGTAGAGGCGCACGTCATTGACCTGGCCCACGGCGATAACCACCGTGCCCGGTTCGCACACTTCAGCCAGCGCATTGATATCATTCAGCGGATCGCCGCATTCCGACAGGTCGACCATAAGGATTGCCGGGCTGGCGCTGACCGACAGGGATTGCACCGCATTGCGCAGGCCACCTTTGTTGCACTTCTCCGGCTGCCAGCCCAGTTCGATGGCTACGGGACGGATCACGTCCAGTGCATTGTCATCGCAAATATAGGCCGAAAACGGATCACGA
>PHEL01000188.1 GCA_002842925.1 Alphaproteobacteria bacterium HGW-Alphaproteobacteria-14 | reverse complement strand
GACGTGCGGCGGTATCTCGACGAACATGTGCACGTGATCGCGCGACAAAGCCCCATTGACGATGGTGACGCCCATCTCATCGCAGACCTGCTTGATGATCTCGCGCACACGCAGCCGGACCTCGCCGTGAAGCACCTTATACCGATACTTCGGTGCCCAGACGAGATGGTAGCGATGATGAAATGTCGTGTGACAACCGGAACGATACGCCATAGCCTGTAACCTCGGAGAAAACGGAAGCTTCACGCCTTCGGCGGCTTCCGTTTTCTCCGAGGGTACAGGCTACACACCGAGTCTGTGGCTGAAGCCAGTATCCAACTGAAGTCGGAGGGGTTCCTCCCAGAAGTGAGACTCTAAAGCACCTCGGCGCGCAGGGTCTTGCGGTCGAGTTTCCCGATGATGGTTTTGGGCAAGGCATCGCGGATCACCACCTGATCGACACGTTCGTGCTTGCCGATTCTGGCATTGAGCCAATCGCGCAATTCCTCGCCCGTCGCGCCGCCTGCCTCGTGCAGCGTGACATAAGCGCGCGGCACTTCGCCGCGATATTCTTCGGGCACGCCGATCACCAGCGCTTCCTTCACCGCCGGATGTTCGAGAATCACGTCCTCGACCACGCTCGGGAAAACCTTGAACCCGCCGACCGCGATCATGTCCTTGATGCGGTCAACGATGGAGAGAAACCCGTCCGCGTCGATCTGCGCCACATCGCCGGTTCGCAGATAGCGTTTGCCGTCGCGTTCCACGAAGGTTTCGGCATCGCTTTCGGGGCGGTTCCAGTAGCCGCGCATCACCTGCGGGCCGCACACTGCCAGTTCGCCCGGCTCGCCATCGGGAGCAAGGCTGGTCGGGTCTTCCTTGTCGAGCAGGATCACTTGCGTGCCGGGCACCAGCTGCCCGATGGTGCCGCGCTTGCGCGTGCCCTCATAAGGATTGACCGACACCACGCCCGAACTTTCGGTGAGGCCATAGCCTTCGACCAGCCGCACTCCGGTGACTTCCTCGAACTGAATATGCACCGGCGCAGGCATCGGCGCACCGCCGGAAATGCAGATCTTGAGGCTGGAAAGATCGGTTTTCGCCAGATCGGGATGATCGAGCATCGCCTGAAACATCGTCGGCACACCGGGAAAACCGGTGCAGCGATAGCGCGCGATCGTCTCCAACACCTGCCTGGTCTCAAACCGCGGCACCATCGCGATCGAAGCGCCGGTGGCGACTGCGTGGTTCAACAGCGCAGTGTTGGCGAATACGTGGAAGAACGGCAGCGCGCCCATGAACACTTCATTGCGGGCATTGCCAAACGGGTTGATCGCGGCGACCTGCTGCGCGTTGATGCTGAGCTGATCATGCCCCAGCATCGCGCCCTTGGGCCGCCCGGTGGTGCCGCCGGTATATTGCAGCAGCGCCAGATCAACCTGCGGATCGAGCGCAACGGGGGTGAACGGCGTGTCGGGAGCGCAATCCTTCCAGCGGCGAATGGTCGGCCCATAGGCGACATCGGCGATTTGCTTGCGCTTGAGCAGTTTGAAAGCGATTCCCTTCGCCCAGGGCAGCATATCGGCAAGGCTGCCGACCACCAGCATTTCCAGCCCGGATGCGGCCTGCACCTTGGCCGCGGTGCCGTAAAGTTCGGGCACATCCAGCGTCACCAGCACCCGCGTGCCACTGTCTTCGACTTGCCAGCTCAATTCCTCAACCGAATAGAGGGGTGAGAAATTGACGACAATCGCCCCCGCCATCATCGCCCCGTAATAGGCGGCGGCGTAGATCGGGACGTTGGGCAGGAACAGGCCGACCCGGTCGCCCTTGGCAATCCCCATCGCCTGAAGTCCCGCAGCAAAGCACTGCGCCTCTGCGCGGATTTCACGATAGGAATATGTGCGCCCGAGGAAATGCAGGAACGGCGCTTCGGGGGCTTCCCCGGTGGTGCGTTCAAACAGCGCTGGCAGGCTGATCGCCGCAAACTGCGTGTCGGCCGGGGTCGGGTGGTGATAGGCAGCGTTATTGACAGTCATGACAGCAATGGTGACTGACATAACGCTGGCGCACAAGCGAAACTCGCTGGTGCAATGTCGCTTTCATACAAATTCGAGCGTGGCTTGGCCGAGGCGCTGGTGCAGCACCTCGGCACGCCCGATCAGTTCTGGATGAACCCGCTTTCGGGGTCGATCTTTTCTTCAGCGGCTTCTGCAGCGCGACGCGCGGCGAGCCAGCTTTGCGCCTCGGTTTCCTGCGCAACCACACCGGCCGCCTTGACATTGGCATCGCGTTCGGCGCGCAATTCCTCGATCAGCTTTTCGCGATCATTGCTCTCGGACTTGACCGGGGCATCGGCGTCGTCGGTGATTCCGGCGCGCTTGGCGGCCTTGGCCACCATCGCGTCAAGCTCTCGCTGAGAACACAGGCCCAGCGTCACCGGATCTTTCGGTGTGATGTTCTGGATGTTCCAGTGGCTGCGGTCGCGAATCGCGCCGATGGTGTTGCGGGTGGTGCCGATCAGCTTGCCGATCTGGGCATCCGACACTTCGGGATGGCTGCGCAGGATCCACGCGATGCCATCGGGTTTGTCCTGCCGCCGGGACACCGGGGTATAGCGCGGGCCCTTGGTGCGGGTCGCTTCGACCGGGGCCTTGTGCATCTTGAGCGAATAGGTCGGGTCAGCCTGACCCAGCTCAATCTCGCCCTGCGTAAGCTCGCCCGAGTGCAGCGGATCGCGCCCGGTATATTTGCTGCTCGCCAGATCATCGGCCATCGCCTGCACTTCGAGGATGTGCAGGCCGCAGAATTCGGCGATCTGTTCGAACGACAGCGCGGTGTTGTCCACCAGCCAGGTTGCGGTGGCGTGCGGCATCAGCGGCTTGGGCTGATCCTTGATGGCCATGGGGGAATCTCCGTTGAAAATAGAAGGGCCGCCCCTTTCGGAGCGGCCACATT
>PHEL01000187.1 GCA_002842925.1 Alphaproteobacteria bacterium HGW-Alphaproteobacteria-14 | reverse complement strand
CAGTTCACCGGCAAACAGCGCGAACAGCAGAGCATGCTGTTGTTCATCCTGTTCCAGTCTCTGCCGTTCATCCTGATCCTCGGCATCGCGTTCTTTGCGCTGCGTCAGGTGCAGAAGGGCGGCGGCGGCGGGGCCATGGGCTTTGGCAAGTCCAAGGCCAAGCTGCTGACGGAACGTTCGGGCAAGGTGACATTCGATGATGTCGCCGGGATCGACGAAGCGCGCGAGGAGTTGCAGGAAATCGTCGAATTCCTGCGCGATCCGCAACGTTTTTCCAAACTTGGTGGACAGATTCCTAAGGGCGCGTTGCTGGTGGGTTCGCCCGGCACCGGCAAGACCTTGCTGGCCCGCGCCATCGCAGGCGAAGCGGGCGTGCCGTTCTTCACCATTTCGGGTTCGGACTTTGTCGAAATGTTCGTCGGCGTCGGTGCGAGCCGCGTGCGCGACATGTTCGAACAGGCGAAGAAAAACGCGCCGTGCATCGTCTTCATCGACGAAATTGACGCGGTGGGCCGGTCGCGCGGCAATGGCCTGGGCAATTCGAACGACGAACGCGAACAGACGCTGAACCAGTTGCTGGTCGAAATGGACGGGTTTGAAGCCAACGAAGGCATCATCATTATCGCCGCGACCAACCGCCCCGACGTGCTCGACCCGGCATTGCTGCGTCCGGGCCGGTTTGACCGTCAGGTGGTGGTGCCGATCCCCGATATTGACGGTCGCGAAAAGATCCTCGGTGTGCACATGAAGAAGGTGCCGCTGGCCCCCGACGTGAACCCGCGTGTAATCGCGCGCGGGACACCCGGATTTTCGGGCGCCGACCTTGCCAATCTCGTCAACGAAGCTGCGCTGCTGGCCGCACGCCGCAACAAGCGGTTGGTGGCGATGCAGGAGTTTGAAGACGCCAAGGACAAGGTCATGATGGGCGCCGAACGCCGTAGCATGGTGATGACCGACGACGAAAAGAAGATGACCGCCTATCACGAAGCCGGCCATGCGATCGTCTCGGTACACGAAGACGCTTCCGACCCAATCCACAAGGCCACCATCATCCCGCGCGGCCGTGCGCTGGGCATGGTGATGCGCCTGCCGGAGCGGGACAGCTATTCCTACCACCGCGATAAAATGCACGCGAACCTGTCGGTTTCGATGGGCGGGCGTGTGGCGGAGGAAATCATCTTCGGTCACGACAAGGTGTCGTCGGGGGCATCGTCCGATATCCAGTATGCCACTGATCTGGCGCGTAACATGGTGACCCGCTGGGGCATGAGCGACAAGCTCGGCCCGCTCCAGTACGAAGCCAGCCAGGACGGTTATCTCGGCATGGGGCAGACCATTCGGACGATGGCTTCGGATGAAACCAACAAGCTGATTGACGCCGAAATCAAGGGCTTGGTCGAAGGTGCGCATGCCCGCGCGACTGACGTCCTCAGGACTCACGAAGATCAATTGCACCTGCTGGCGCAGGCGTTGCTCGAATACGAAACGCTGACGGGCGAGGAAATTCGCCAGCTGCTCGAAAATGGCAAGATCGATCGTCCCGATACCGCGCGCGGTCCGGTGATTCCGCAGCCGGTTCAAGGATCTTCGATCCCCAAGGCGGGCAAGCGGTTCGGGAAAGGCGACGAAGCGCCGCAAGGCGCCTGACCCTTCAGCACACCGCAACATCAACCGCAATTTCAGGGGCCCGCCGGAGCAATCCGGGGGCTCCTTTTGTTTAAGGACAGGGCAGCCGGAACGCGCGGATTATCGGCTGGCGAGCTTGCGTTCGATCGCAGTCCAGAGTTGGGAAATCGTCCGCGCCGCCGGAGAGCGCGGGGCAAATGCGCCTACAGGCCTGCGTTCCACCGCGCATTGTTCCACCGCGCTCGCCAGCGGGATGACGGGCCAGTTCGGATTCGCCTCGCGCGCCTCGCGGTGGAGGCTGCGGCGCAGGTCGATCATCGACAGGACGGGCAGGATCGGCGGGTGCCCCTTGCCCGAACCTCGCACTTCTTCCACCACCACATCAAAGGCGCGGGCGGATAGCGGGGAGGGTGGTAGCGGCACGATGATGAGATCGGCAGCGCGGAATACCTGCACGCTCAACTCATTGAGAACAGGGGGGCAATCGAAGATTATCCGGTCATAATCCTTACCCAGCGCCGCTGTCAGCCGGGCAAGCCGTTTCTTCTTGCCGATCCGGTCAAGCTGGCGGTCAAGTTTGCGGATGCTTTCATCGGCGGGCAACAGGTCGAGGCCCGCATATGTGGTCGGCTGGATCAGCTTGGCCGGATCGCCGCCATCCCCGAACATACTGTCTGCGCTATGTTTTCTCTTGGGATCGATCCCCAGCAGAAAGCCCGATCCATTGGCCGCATCCAGATCCCACAACAGCGTCTTGCGGCGCGAGATGCTGGCGGCGCACCACGCCAGATTGGCCGCGAGCGTGGTCTTTCCCACCCCGCCTTTGACGCTGTAAACCGCGATCGATGCCATGCTTGCGCGCTGCCTTGTTCCGTGACGGTTTGATTACACCGTCACAGGGATAAGGCGCAAAAACCCGATGGCAAGCGCCATCAAGCCAGGGTCAAGAAGCGGTCAAGGAGGGGGCAAAGCCAGTCAAGCCGAGGTCTGGGCTGGCCTGAACCACCCCAAACACCGCCGCAATCCAACAGCCGCGCAATCAGCCTTCGTAATCGCCGCCCAGCGACGATGTGCGGGCCGGTGCCGAGGCGGTAATCCGCAGCGCTTCGGCCGACTGGCTGAGCGAGCCGATCTCATCGGCCTCATCCTCGTCATCGGGGAGGATTTTTTGCAGGCTGACCACCAGCGATTCGTGCAGGTCGCGCGGGCGGATGGTTTCTTCTGCGATTTCGCGCAGCGCCACGACCGGGTTCTTGTCCCGGTCACGGTCAATGGTCAGGTCGCTGCCGCCCGAGATTTCACGCGCGCGCTGTGCGGCG
>PHEL01000186.1 GCA_002842925.1 Alphaproteobacteria bacterium HGW-Alphaproteobacteria-14 | reverse complement strand
CCCGATGACCGAGAAATTGCCCAAGTCCCCGTGGTGGAAATTGAAGAAGAACGGGGTGGCGCTGGTGGTTTCCAGCAGCGTCACCGCATCGCCCCAGTGATTGCCAGCGGCCTGCCCCAGCGCAAAGCCGTGGAACGACCCAAAGCCCGCCATATTGGCCGAGGATATCAGCGCGCGGCGCACGATATATTCCTCGTTGCCCGGAAACTGCGCCCAGAACGCGGGTTCAAGATTGATATCCTCACGCACCGCAATCGCGCCAGTATCGGCCAGCGCCGCCGCGCAGGACGCCATGGCGTCATCCAGCCGGGACAGCGAGCCTTCGCGCACCAGGACAGTGAGGTGATGGTCGCCAAACCCGACCGCGCCATTGCCCAGCGCATCGCGCGCGGCCATCATGTCAGCGCGTTCGGCAGCGGCCTCCTCGTCCACCGAGCGCGAGCGCCTCAGCGCGAGGTCGATGCGTTCTTTCGCGGTGGTGCGTTCGTTCGGGGCGTAGCTTTCGCTCACCACCATTTCGAACGGCAACCGCAGAGGCGCGGCGATAGGGCAGCATATGGCCAATATCGGTTTCCGGCGCAGGGCGGCGCACCGGGCGCATTTCGCCATTATACAGCGCGCTGAGCAGCTCCAGCATCTCGGAGTTCGTGCCGTGGGCAGAGCCGGGCGCCTTATAATCGCCCAACACCGCCGCGCCGTAATTTTGCAGCGAGGCGACCAGCCCGGTGATCGCGGCCTTGAGGCTGCGGATATCCTTGGGATCGGCCTCAAGTTCATCCTGACGGCTGCGCGAAAACAGTTTGGAAAGGCGTTCGGGCAGGCCGGTTTTGCCGCGCGCGGGACGGCGGATCAGGGTGACGAACTGATCGTTGATGAACAACGATCCTCCCGCCAGCCGCTGTTTCCAGCGCGCATCGATATGGCGCGACAGGGCATCGGGGAATTCGGCGTCCAGCTCCACTTCCACCCGCCGGCGGATCACGTGGTGATACATCACGAAGCGCGCATCTAGCGTGGAACGCATCATCACCTCTCGCGTGGCGGCATGGGCGTTCAGCGCGTCGGAATCCTCGGTTTCGAACAACAGGCCCGGCACCTGAATGGCGCTCATCACCGATCCATCGCGCAGCAATACGGTATTTTCGTCGATCAGGCGCGCATAGGGCAACCGATCGCCGACGCGCGCTTCCTTCGCGCTCCACGCGGCGGCTCCGATCCACTTCACCATCAGGCGGCGTCCTTAAGGCGCATAGGAATTGCATCCCCAGCGTTTGAAATTGGGTACGCGCGGGCATTTCGATACCTTGGTGATCCACAGGTCAAAAATGCGCGGTTCGCGCAAGCTTGCGAAGTAGCCGACGACGTGCATCACAATCGGCACCGGAATGATCCAGAAGCTGTCGAGGATCAGAAACGCGATCGTCGTCACCATCAGGTTGATAACGAAAAAATTCATCGTCACGCCCGCAAACATCTGCGGGCGGGTCAGGGTCCGGTGGACAGGTTGGCGGACCAGATCGGTCATAGACCGCTGATGCTCGCCACCAGGCGCGGTGCGCCGAAGATAATGAACACACCGACGATCACGGTTCCGCCATACCGCCAGTTCATCCGGCCAGTCAGCATCATGAAGCCGACTCCGGCGACTGCCATTACCGCAAGGCTCGTCGCCACAGGGCCAAGCAGAATGTTCTGCATCCACCTAAGCGCGTTCGTAATCGGGTCATCGCCCTGCGCAGTCTGCGCAAATGCGGCAGAAGGTGTAAGCGCCAGCATCAACAGCGCTGCAAGGTAGGCAGGAAAGCGAAACAGCGACATCATGTATTTATCCAGACCTTCAAATAGATGGCGATCATCCACCGGTTATTGTGCAGCCGGGCGCGCATGGTTGGCAAGCCGCCCCATGATCGCCGCAACATATTGCTTTGTTTCACGGATATTGGGAACGCCGCCCGCGCGCTCAACCCGCCCCGGCCCGGCATTATAGGCGGCGAGCGCCTTTTCCAGATCGCCATCGAACCGGTCGATCTGTTCGCGCAGGTATCGCGCTCCGCCTTCGAGATTGGCGAAGGGATCATCGGCATTCACGCCCAGATAACGCGCCGTTCCCGGCATCAACTGCGCAAGACCGCGCGCGCCGACCGGCGACACGGCGTTTTCGCGCCAGCGGCTTTCCTGCCACACCACCGCTTCGAGCAGGCTGGGCGACAGGTCGAACCGTGCGGCCAGCGCATTGATGGTGGCGGCATAGCGCGGCGGCACGCCTGCAGCATGGAGCGCCGGATCGGCGATCGCGGAAGCGGGGAGCATCAGACCCCCCGGAAAATTGGCATCAAGTTCAGGCGATGCAGCAGGCGCGCCCGCCAGCGGCCCGGCCACCCAGCGCGCGCCATCGGGGCCAAGCTCAAGCACATCGGCGCGCGCGCCGGTCGCAAGACCCAGCAGCGTGGCAGCAATCGTGACGCGGCTTATCGCGGCGAGAATCATGTCCCGGCCCTCCAGAATGTCCCCTTTGTCTAACCTAAATGACAGTCAGGTGACAGCCTCGCGTCTCTTGATGCGCGCGCCGGTCTTCCGACAGCAAAACGGGCGAGCCGCCAGAGGCAGCCCGCCCGGATACGGCGACATCGTGCAACCCGAAGGCCGCCTGCCGATTATTCGCGATAGGTCAGCTGTTCGCTGCGCATATTGGCTGGGCGAAACTCGCCGCGGTCGAGCATCTTGATCGCCTTGCGCGCCAACCGCCGCGAATCGGTGGTGGTGCCATCGGCGGTATCGAGTTCAATCACCTCACGGCTGGCGAGTGCCGCTTCGAATGCGGTGCGGGCCTTGGCCTCGTTGCCGGCTTGGGCATAGGCGATCCCCAGGTTGATCAGCAGTGCGGGGTCATTGGGATCGGCAGCGCTGGCTTTCTCCAGCACCATCAGCGCCTGATCCACCCGCCCGGCAGACAGCGGCTGGGCGGCGAGTTCATTTGCCGCAACCGGCGGCTGCAATTGCGCCGCAGACGGTTCTGCCAGCGGTGCGGCGGCGATCAACGCAATGGCGAAGGCGGTCATAGACATGGGCGAAGCTCCCTCTCTTCAACTACGAGCATGATGACCCGGATCAGCAAGGGATGCAACAAAACTGAAACATTGTAATATTTCTGTAATGCAAAACCATAAGTAGCTGGTTTTATTGTATATAAATGTGACTTGTGCGCTCGCCGCAGCGGCCACCGTGCAATTCCTTCGTGGTCATATTTGTCTTTCTTCGGTCATAATCGCCTGACTGCCACATAGCTGTAATGCTGCAAGAATTCTGTCACGCACCAACCCTAGCGAGCCTTAGGCGCACACCGTTCGTCGCGCTTGATTCGATTCTCGGCCATTGAGGGGACCGCTCGCTGTGAAAAATATTCACGCTCTTTCGTTCTGGGTTGCAGCCTGATTGCACTGGCTGGCTGCGGCGCGGATGAAATCGTCTCGCCGGGTACCAGCGGCGACATCATCATCAACAATCCGACTCCGCCCGCACCGACGCCAACGCCAACGCCAACGCCCACGCAGTCGCTTGTGACCCCTGCGGCCGGTTGCCCGACCATTGCGTCGACAGGCGGTCTGACCGATGCCGGGACGATCAGCGGCCCGACCGGGACCTATCGCGTGTGCCGTCTGCCCGAAACCTTCAACGTCAGTGACAACCTGCCATTCGTCAGCGGTCTGCTTTACCAGATCCAGGATCGCGTGAATGTCGGCGTTGACCGCGGCTTCAACAGCACCGGAACCGCTGTCACGCTTTCGGTCGAACCGGGTGTGATCCTGTTTGCGCAGGCCAATTCGTTCTTTGTGGTCAATCGCGGCAACGCCATCCAGGCGAATGGCACCGCAACTCGCCCGAT
This sequence comes from Alphaproteobacteria bacterium HGW-Alphaproteobacteria-14, assembly GCA_002842925.1. Taxonomy (GTDB): domain Bacteria; phylum Pseudomonadota; class Alphaproteobacteria; order Sphingomonadales; family Sphingomonadaceae; genus Erythrobacter. Next base: position 3,391 of record PHEL01000186.1, on the reverse strand, counting down.
CGTCTGGACCAGCCGTGACAATGTCATCGGCCTCACCAACGACAACAGCCAGCAACAATGGGGCGGCGTTGTGTTGCTTGGCCGCGCGCCGGTTTCGGATTGCAACACCGGCGTGTTCAACACCGATGCCGCGCCCAACGCCAACCCGCAGTGCGAACAGCAGCTTGAAGGCACAGCAGTGGCGACGCCCTATGGTGGGTCGAACAGCGCCGATAGCTCAGGCTCGTTCACCTTCAACCAGATCCGCTTTTCGGGCTTTGAGCTTGCACCGGGCAACGAACTTCAGTCGCTCACCACGGGCGGCATCGGTTCGGGCACCACGATCAGAAACCTGATGTCGTTCAACAGCTCGGATGATGGCGCTGAATTCTTCGGCGGCACCGTCAATGTCACCAATATTGCTGTCATCGGGGCGTCAGACGACTCGCTTGACGTCGATACCGGCGCCCAGGCGAACTTCGAAAACGTGGTGGCGGTGCAGCGCGCCAGCACCGGCGATGCGATGATCGAACTCGATTCGCCCAACAGCGCGTCACTGCCGATCATCGCGCGCCCGCTCACGCGGATGCGGGTCAACAACTTCACCTTTGTGCAGCGTTCAACCACATCCCCGCAGATGATCCGCGCACGCGGCGGTGCGGCGCTCGGCCTCACCAACGGGGTGATGGACAAGGTCGATGGTGACGGATCGTTCTGCTTCCGCATCGACGAACAGGAAACGCTCGATGCGCTGCTGGGGATCAACTCGGTGGTCTGCGACGGCGGCACCACCGCCCAGGCGCGCGGTGACCGTTCAGCCGGTGCAAACAATACCACTGATGCCGAAGTGCTGGCAGGCGTAACCGCAGGCACCAATGTCGACCTGGCATTCACCATCACGCTGACCGGCGGGATTGTAAACGGTGCAAATGAAACTGCGGTCACTGCGTTTGATGCTACCGGCCTTGCGGCGATTTTCACCGCCCGGCCGGGCATCGGTGCGATCCAGAGCGGAGCGGACCTGAACGCGTTCCGCAACTGGACCTGCAACTCCTCGATCCAGGATTTCGGCAGTTCGACGGGCGCCTGCACGACACTGCCCGTCTTCAGCTGACCGGCTGCTTCGAAATGGAGGGGCGCAGCCGCTGGCGGGCGCCCCTCCGCTTTCTTTTCCGGCTGATGACAACCGGTGATTTCCCAAGGCCTATTCATGAAGGGGTCTAACATTATGACGACTGGCACGCGCCTGGCAGGGCTGCTGCTTCTGACTTCGTCGCTCACCTTTCCCGGCGTTCTTCACGCCCAAGCTGTTCCGGTTGAAACGGATCCACCGGCGCAAGACGTGCCGACCGATCAGGTCGACGGTGATGACGAAGTCGCGCAACCTGACATTTCGGTTCCCGGCGGCGGGATCATTGTGACCGGGCGGCGCGGCCGCAATCCCGAACGCGCCTCGACGCAAGTCTTGAACGTGCTGTCAGAAGCCGACATCGCCCGCACCGGCGCAGGCGATATTGCAGGTGCATTGGGCCGGGTCAGCGGCCTTTCCGTGGTGGGCGACGGACGCGTGTTCGTGCGCGGGCTGGGTGATCGTTACTCGCTCGCGCTGCTCAACGGGTTGCCGCTGCCCAGCCCCGAACCGCTGAGCCGGGTGGTTCCGCTTGATATTTTTCCGACCGATGTGATTTCATCATCGCTGGTGCAGAAAACCTATTCGGCCAACTTCCCCGGAGAGTTCGGCGGCGGGGTGATCAACCTGACCACCAAGGCGATTCCGACGGAAAACTTTCTCGACATCAGCATCGGTGCCAGCGGCGATACCGAAACGACCTTTGAAAACGGGCTGACCTATTTCGGATCGCGCCTGGACACGTTTGGTTTCGACAATGGCAACCGCGACATTCCTTCGAATTTACAGGCCTTTTTCGATAGTGGTCTGCGCGTGGGCGATCTGTCGCGTGACGAAAGCGGGGCAATCGCCGGGCAGTTGTTTCCGCTCAATCTTGTAACCTTGCAGAAGAACAATCACCTGCCCGCCAATTTCAGCGCCAACCTTACTGGCGGTCTGTCATTCGAACTGGGCGGCGATACCTATCTTGGCGTGATCGCCACAGCGGGGATCAGCAACAAATGGCGCAACCGTTCGGTGCTGAGTGAAGTTGGCAATGCCGATCTGACACAGATTTTCGAAACCTCGAACACCTTCATCACCGATAATAATATTCTGGTGAACGCCCTGCTAGGTTTCGGCCTTGATATTGGCGAACACACAGTCCGCTGGACCAACCTGTATATCCGCGACACGCTCAAGACCGCGCGGCTGGGCACCCGCACCAATGTCAACCTGGGCGATAGCGGGTTCGATTTCCAACGCCAGCAGACCGCATGGTTCGAACGCCAGCTGATCGACACGCAGTTGGTGGCGGAGCTGGATTTCGGCAAGCTGGATGTCGACCTGCGCGGCGGCTATGCCCGCACCGAACGCGAAGCACCGTTCAATGCCGAGTTTGAATATGTCCGCACCAACAACCCCGGCGACCCGTTCGGTGACAAGTTCCTGGTTGATATCGGCGGGCGGCTTGGTGATACCAATCGCGCTTCGGTTTCGTTCGATGATCTTAAGGAAGATCAGTATTTTGCCGGGATCGATCTGTCCTACGACCTGTTCGACACGCTAACCGCGACTGTCGGCTATGCTTATACAGACACCGACCGCCGATCATCCAGCCGCCAGTTCCTGCCGTTGATTTCGTGCGGCCCGATCTGCGATTTCCTGCCTCCCGAAGCCCAGCAGGACGCCATCACCGCGCTGGGCCTGCGGCGTCCGGGCGACATCATCAATGGTGCGACGCTGGCCGGCTTCAACGTCCGCCTGACCGAACAAACCCCCTTTCCGGTGTTCGACGCCGCGCTTGAGGTCAATGCCGGATATGGCCAGTTGCGCTGGGTGCCGACCGATACCATCACCGTTGATATAGGGGTGCGCTACGAAGACGCGACGCAAACCGTGGCGCTGGATCAGACGGTTTTCATTGACCCTGTGGTGGGTGCCAACCCGACCAACATCGCCAATGATTACTTCCTGCCCGGCGCAACCGTGACGTGGGAGGTGATCAACGATTTGCAACTGCGCCTGTCGGCTTCGAAAACCATCGCCCGCCCGCAGTTCCGCGAGCTGGTTGAACAGACCTATTTCGATCCCGAATCAAACCGCCGGTTTCGCGGAAACCCGTTCCTGCAAGACAGCAAATTGATCAATCTGGAAGCGCGCGCCGAATATTATCTGGGCGGGCGCGACCGGGTCAGCCTGGCCGGGTTCTACAAGGAAATCGATAATCCGATCGAAAATTTCCTGATCAACGCCTCGGGCGAATTGCTGACCAGTTTTGCCAACGCGCCCACGGCTGAACTC
>PHEL01000185.1 GCA_002842925.1 Alphaproteobacteria bacterium HGW-Alphaproteobacteria-14 | reverse complement strand
CGGGATTGGTATTCATGGCGTGACGAAAGCGAGCTCCGGCCCTTGTTCGACCAGGTAATCGCCAGCGGGAAACGCCTCGCCATCCATAATGAATTGATCGCCGATCGACAGACTGAACTGGGTTGCTGCGATCTGGTGGATGCCGCGTTCACGCAGCCCGTGGCTCAGCTTGCCCATCAAGACCAACGGAACCAGCGCAGTGGCGCGACGCGAAATCTGATCGACCGCAACCAGTTTCAATCCCTTGCGCAAGGGCCCGAACGGACGAATGCCAGCAGGAAGGCGTTCGAGCGTTGAGGCGAACAGGAGTTGCCGCATTTCCGGATCGCCGTGCCCGCTATGTGCCATCGGCGCTTCGGCAGCGCCCAGGCGAATCCGCATTGGCGCACCCTTGCGCCATGGGTTTTTGCGGCTCGCAAACAACGATTGGAATAGCGCCCACAGCCCCGTGACAGCCACCACCATGCTATTGAACGCGCCCAGTTTATGCGCGTCTTGTCCGGCCTGGATCGCTTTGGTGAAGGAACCGGCACCCAGAATAAAGCCTGCAACTTTCGGTGTGTCGGCAGCCCTGCCGCCATCCTCTCTCGATGATACGATCATTGGGCGCCGCCAAGTATGGCCGCCATGATCAAGCGCATCGATCGCATCCTGCAATGTCCAGTCATTGGGAACGCCCAAATCGACCGTCAGCGCATTGGTTTTGCCTTTGGGCAACACTGCAATCGCGGGCCAATTGTCCCCGAAAATCGCCTGCCCGCAGGTCAGAACGTCGCGCACGGTGCCATCGCCGCCGTTGATCACCAGCAAATCGATCCCGCGCTCCACGAATTCGGCCAGCGCTTCGGGCAATTGCGCACGGGCGCGAGGCTGGGCAATATGGACGTGGGGGCATATGCCGCAATCGAAATCCGCGCCCTGGTTGCGGTAACTGCGCGGGTTGTAGATCACGCCAACGGTTGGTGCCTGCCGCGCATCGCGGACCGGCAGCACCTTTGCGGTGGTGGCAGATTCAGTTCGCGGGGTGTGCGCAAATTCGTAGATCGGCGTTGCCATAATCTCCCTATACGTGCCGGACACCCGATTTTCTACTGTCATCTTTGCCCGAAACTTCATCATTCCCGCACCGCGCTGCGTGCCCCAGCCCAATCGCATCTGCGCAAGCCACCCACACTCGTCCTGAGCGAAGCGCGGGCCTGTCTCAGCAAATGTCGCGCGGGCTTGACCGCTCAGGCGTGCCTGACTTTGGTAAAGTCAGGCCGGAACCTTCTCGGTTGAATCGATCCAGCCGCCGCCGATCACCCGCTCACCGGCATAGATCACCGCCGCCTGCCCCGGCGCGACGCCATATTCGGGCGCGGCGAAGCGGATTGTGACCGCGCCGCCATCGCCCAGTGAGCCTTCGAGCGTGACCGGCACCGGTTTGGCGAGGCTGCGCACTTTTGCGGTCAGCGGTTCATCACCCAGCGGCCCGATGCGGTTGGTTTCGGTCACGCGTGCGGCCTGCACCGCCAGCATTCGCTTCGGCCCTACCCGCACTTCGCGCGATGCTGCATCCAGCCCGATGACATAAAGCGGTTCGGGCTGGCCACCGATTTCCAACCCCTTGCGCTGGCCGACGGTGAAATGGACGATGCCCTTGTGCGTTCCCAGTGTCTCGCCGGTGGCGGCGTGGATGATGTTCCCCGGCGCAGCGCCTTCGGGGCGGACTTTGGTGACGATTTTGGCGTAATCGCCATCGGGCACAAAGCAGATGTCCTGACTGTCAGGCTTGGCCGCGTTACGCAATCCTGCCGCTTCGGCGAGTTCGCGCACTTGCGGTTTCGGCATCCCGCCCAAGGGGAATCGCAGGTAATCGAGCTGTGCTTCGGTGGTGCCATAAAGAAAATACGACTGGTCGCGCGCCGGATCGAAGGCGCGGTGCAGTTGCGGGCCTTGTGCAGTGATCACCCGCCGGACATAATGCCCCGTCGCAAGACAATCCGCGCCCAATTCGCGCGCCATGCGGAACAGGTCGGTGAATTTCGGCCCCATATTGCAGCGGATACACGGAACCGGGGTGCGTCCCGCAAGATATTCGTCAGCAAATTGTTCGACCACCTCTTCGCGAAAGGCGCTTTCATGGTCGAACACATAATGGGCAATGCCAAGCCGATCCGCCACCGCGCGTGCATCGCGGATATCGTCGCCTGCGCAGCACGCGCCCTTACGTCCAGTGGCCGCGCCATAATCATACAGCTGTAGCGTAATTCCGATCACCTCAGCCCCGCTGGCGGCGGCAAGCGCGGCGACCACTGACGAATCGACCCCGCCGCTCATCGCAACAACGATCCTGCAATCGGCGGCGGCGCGGGGCAGGTCGAACAGGGCGGCAGCATCAGGCCCGGTCAGCGGGCCGGCTTCGAGGAGCGCGGGGATAATCATGGAGATGACGGGTCATATAGCGACCCCCCGCGATCTTCGCCAGAGGTGTGAACAGCGGGCTGGGTTGCCTGACAGGCCAGCACTATTCCTAAGGCCAGGTAAATGGCGGCTTTACCCGATCTTGACGCACTGGCCTTATGCAGGGAGGTGATGTTCGAGAAAGTAAACTCCATTTCCACCTTCCACCGCGCGTTTGCGGTCGGCGTTCGGCCTGATGAAGGCGTGCGCGTGCACCGCGCTGCACAGTCTATGTCGGCAGCGCGATTCGAATCGCGCGGACCCCGGCGCTCAGGCGATGCCTTGCGCGCGGTCGAATGGAGCGAAATCACCGCCCGGCTTAATGCCGCGCGCGACCTCAGGTTGCTGCTGCGCAACGAAGTGCAAGCCCTGATCGAAGGCAGCGCCGCGAGCTTTGGCGATGCTGCCGCCAGCTATTTTGCACTGCTCGAAGATAGCGAACCCGACGTTAACCTTGATGCTTTAGAGCAATCTAAAGCCTTGGGTGGCACGCTCGACTCCAATGATGCAAACCGTTCAGGCGATGCGAAAGAAATGCAATGATTGAGAACCAGGACATCCGCCCCGCACAGGTAATCGGCCCGCTCGGCGAGCCGCTGAC
>PHEL01000184.1 GCA_002842925.1 Alphaproteobacteria bacterium HGW-Alphaproteobacteria-14 | reverse complement strand
ACCGCCTGACGCTTGGCCGGCTGCCCGATCAGGCGCTGGCCATCCTTGGTGAAGGCGACGATTGACGGCGTGGTGCGCGCGCCTTCCGAATTTTCAACCACCTTGGGTTTGCCGCCATCCATGACCGCAACGCAGGAATTGGTGGTGCCGAGGTCGATACCGATTACTTTACCCATGTTTACCCCATCCATCTGGACAATTGTTGGACACCGCGCCGATGCGCTTCCCCAGAATGGGCAAAGCGCGTTGGCGGCTCGATTGTGAGCGCGATATAGGTGCGGTTTCGCTTGGCACAAGAGACAGGTGGCCCTAGTTTTGCGGCCATTCCACAAGGGAGACAGTTGAAGTGACAATGATGAACCGCGCCGCCTGCACTGCATTTGCGGCGTTTTGCCTGCTGGGATTGGCCGCCTGCAATCAAGGCGAGGCGAGCGCGCCCACAGACTCCGCGTCACCGGTTCTGGTCAAAGGCCTATCCATCACCAACCCCCGACTGGTGCTGGCCCCAGTTAAAGGCAATCCCGCAGCGGTCTATTTCGATCTTTCCTACGCGGGCGCAGGCGGACTAACCCTCAACAGCGTAACGGTTGAAGGCGCAGGAATGTCGATGATCCACCAGACTGCCGAAAAAGATGGAGCAATGACGATGGCGGAAGCTGAGCCGATTGCTTTGACCACCGGTGCGCCGGTCAGCTTCGCGCCTGGCGGGCTGCATGTGATGGCGATGCAGCCTTCGGATGCGTGGCAGTCTGGTGACAGCGTCAATGTCACACTCTCCCTGTCGGATGGCACGACGCAGAGCTTTGCAGCAGATGTGCGCGCCGCCGGGGAAGAACGCTGAACGCTTTGGGTGCTGCCCTGCATACTTGCCCGGTTGGCGGGGAGCGGCTGCTCACTCCCGGCGAAATCGCGCTGGCCCGCAGCGTTTTTGGCGATGCGATTGACTACGCGCAGGTGCGGATTAGGCGGCGCAAGTTCTTTCCGTTCCACCCGCGCAAGGTCACAATGGCCCCGCGCGGCCACCTGCATTTTCACCCGGACGCGCACCATTACTGTGATGATTTTGCAAATGCACGGCTAAGCCTGCAAGCGCATTTCATCCACGAAATGGTGCACGTGTGGCAGACCCAGACGCGCGGGGAATGGTATCTGGTGCTGAACCGCCACCCGTGGTGCCGTTACGACTATGCGATCAAGCCGGGCTGGCGGCTGACCCAATACGGGATCGAACAGCAGGCCGAAATCGTCCGACATGCGTTCCTGTTGCGGCAAGGCGCGCAGGTGGCTGGCGCCCCGCCGCTGGCAATTTACGAGGCAATCCTGCCGTTCAGCGGTTAATCCGCCGCCTTCGCCACCGCCACCATCGCGGCGCGCAGCAGGCGGTCCTTGATCATCCAGCCGGACTGCATTTCCTGCACCACCGTGCCGGGTTCGTGATCGGCGCTTGGCACCTCCAGCATCGCCTGATGCTGGTTCGGATCAAGCGGCAGGCCGACAGCGGCGATGCGGGTGATACCGTGGCTGGCGAACACTTTTTCCAGCTCGCGCTGAGTCGCTTCGATCCCGAATACCAGTCCTTTCATGCTGTCATCGGTGCGCAGGCTTTCCGGGATTGCCTGCACCGCGCGCGAAAGGTTATCCGCCACGCTCAGGATATCGCGGGCAAATCCGGTCGCGGCATAGGCGCGCGCTTCGTCCTTTTCACGCTCCAACCGGCGGCGCACATTGTGGGTTTCCGCCTTGGCGTAGAGCACTTCTTGCTTCGCGCTTTCCAGATCGCGCCTGAGCGATTCGAGTGCCTCGGTCAGCGTATCCGCCTCGGCCTCATCGCCGCCATCGCGCAATTCTTCGGGCACGCCCTTCAATTCGTCTTCAGCCGCCTGATCCAGCGGCTTTTCATTCTCGGTCATGTCGTGTGCTTCCATTCAAGCGATCAGCTTGCCCAGTGAACGGGCGGTAAGATCCACCATGGGGACAACCCGCGCGTAATTCAACCGCGTGGGGCCAATCACCCCCAGCACGCCGACCACCCGGCCCTCACGATCCCTGTAGGGCGAGGCGATGACGGATGAGCCGGATAATGCGAACAGCCGGTTCTCGCTACCGATGAAAATGCGGGTCGCCTCGGCCTCGCGCGCGGAATCGAGCAGGCTGGCAACCGATTGCTTGTCCTCAAGATCTTCGAGCAGGCGGCGCACCCGTTCAATATCGCCCAGCGCGCTTTCATCGAGCAGGTTGGCCGCGCCGCGCACGATCAGCACCGGGCGCGCGGCGGCATCTTCGCTCCACACCGCCAGCCCGCGCTCCACCAGATCGCGGCTGGCGTTATCGAGCTGCGAGCGCCCTGCGTTGATTTCCGCCCGCATCGCCTGAGCTGCTTCGGCTAGCGTCCGGCCCGCAAGGCGCGCGGTGATGTAATTGCTCGCCTGATCGAGCGCGCTGGCGCTGATCGCGCCGCCAATCGTGACGATGCGATTTTCAACCCCGCCATCCTCGCCCACCAGCACCGCGAGCGCGCGGCCCTGCCCCAAGTCAACCAGATTGAACTGCGCCAGCCGTTGTTCGCGCGGTGCGACCAGCACCATCCCCGCCGCGCCCGACAGGTCTGACAGGATCGCGGATGCCTGCGCCAAAGCCGCCTCTACCGGCCCGGCTTCGGCCAGGCGCGCCTCGATCGCGGCCTGTTCCTGCATCGTCGGTTCGGCCACGCGCATCATGCCATCGACGAAGATGCGCAACCCCGCATCGGTCGGCAATCGCCCCGCGCTGGTATGCGGCGCGGCGAGCAGGCCTGCGGATTCCAGATCGGCCAGCACCGACCGGATCGAGGCGGGCGAGAGGTTCAAGGTGCCATCTGCCGCCAGCGTCTTTGACCCGACCGGCTGCCCGCTGTCGATATATTCCTCCACCACCCGGCGAAAGATTTCGCGGGCGCGGGACGTCAGTTCGGTCACGGGGGGTGAGGTCATGCCTTTATTCTTTAGTCTTTGCGCTTGCGGCGACAAGTGGCCCGCGCCTATTGCCCCGCATCACATCAACGGAGAACCCCATGCGCCCTTC
>PHEL01000183.1 GCA_002842925.1 Alphaproteobacteria bacterium HGW-Alphaproteobacteria-14 | reverse complement strand
CAGACCTTCCTTGAAGTTCGAGATGATCGGGGTTTCGATGATCTCGCCCGAAGGCTTGGCCATCAGCCCGCGCATCCCGGCCAGCTGCTTCATCTGCGCCGGCGAACCACGCGCGCCAGAGTGGCTCATCATGTAGATCGAGTTGATCTGCGCTTCCTTGCCCGTTTCCGGATCGATCGGGGTCGCTTTGATCTCGGCCATCATCGCGTCGGCGACCATGTCACCGCACTTCGACCAGGCATCAATCACCTTGTTGTATTTTTCCTGCTGGGTGATCAGACCGTCCTGATATTGCTGTTCGTAGCCAGCCACCAGTTCCTTGGTCTCATCCACCATCTTCACCTTGGCGTCGGGGATGATCATGTCATCCTTGCCAAAGCTGATCCCGGCCTTGAACGCGTAGCGGAAGCCAAGGCTCATGATCGCGTCGGCGAACAGCACCGTGTCCTTCTGGCCGGTGTGGCGATACACCTGATCGATCACGTCGCCGATTTCCCGCTTGGTCAGCAGGCGGTTGATGATGTCAAACGGCACCTTGTGGTTTTTGGGCAGGCATTCGCCAATCAGCATCCGGCCCGGCGTCGTTTCAAACCGCTGCATCGCCACCTTGCCATGTTCATCGGCCTGCGGAACGCGGGCGATGATCTTGGTGTGGAGCGTGACCGCCTTGGTTTCCAGCGCCTGATGCACTTCGGCCATGTCGGAGAAACGCGGCAGGCGTTCGACCTTGGTGCCATCGGCGTTTTCGAGGAATTCAGGGTACTTTTCCTGCCGCTCCATCGAGAGGTAGTAGATCCCCAGAACCATGTCCTGCGACGGCACGATGATCGGCTTGCCATTGGCGGGCGAAAGGATGTTGTTCGTGCTCATCATCAGCACGCGCGCTTCAAGCTGGGCTTCGAGCGAAAGCGGCACGTGGACGGCCATCTGGTCGCCGTCAAAGTCGGCATTGAAGGCCGCACATACCAGCGGGTGCAGCTGGATCGCCTTGCCTTCGATCAGCACGGGTTCAAACGCCTGAATGCCCAAGCGGTGCAGCGTCGGCGCGCGGTTGAGCATCACCGGATGTTCGCGGATCACTTCGTCAAGGATGTCCCAGACTTCCTTGCGTTCCTTTTCGACCCACTTCTTGGCCTGCTTCAAGGTCATCGACAGACCCTTGGCATCGAGCCGCGCGTAGATGAACGGCTTGAACAGTTCGAGCGCCATCTTCTTGGGCAGCCCGCACTGGTGCAGCTTCAATTCCGGCCCGGTGACGATCACCGAACGGCCCGAATAATCGACGCGCTTGCCGAGCAGGTTCTGGCGGAAGCGGCCCTGCTTGCCCTTGAGCATATCGGACAGCGATTTCAGCGGGCGCTTGTTGGTGCCGGTGATGACGCGGCCACGGCGGCCATTGTCGAACAACGCATCGACCGCTTCCTGCAACATGCGCTTTTCGTTGCGCACGATGATGTCCGGCGCGCGCAGTTCGATCAGGCGCTTCAGACGGTTGTTGCGGTTGATGACGCGGCGATAAAGGTCATTGAGATCCGATGTCGCAAAGCGGCCGCCATCAAGCGGCACCAGCGGGCGCAGTTCGGGCGGGATCACCGGGATCACTTCGAGGATCATCCATTCCGGGCGGTTGCCCGAATCGATGAAGCTTTCGACCACTTTCAGACGCTTGATGATCTTCTTGGGTTTGAGCAGTGACTTGGTGGTGGCGAGTTCCTCCATCAACGCATCACGCTCGGCCTCAAGGTCGAGCTGCATCAGCATGGTACGCACGGCTTCCGCGCCGATATCGGCGGTGAAGGCGTCCTCGCCATATTCGTCCTGCGCTTCGAGCAGTTCGTCTTCGGTCATCAGCTGGAATTTTTCCAGCGGGGTGAGGCCCGGTTCGGTGACGATGTAGCTTTCGAAGTACAGCACGCGCTCAAGCTGCTTCAGCTGCATATCGAGCAGCAGGCCGATGCGGCTCGGCAGCGATTTCAGGAACCAGATATGCGCAACCGGCGCGGCCAGTTCGATGTGGCCCATGCGTTCGCGGCGCACCTTGGTCACGGTAACTTCAACGCCGCACTTTTCGCAGACGACGCCCTTGTATTTCATGCGCTTGTACTTGCCGCACAGGCATTCGTAATCCTTCACGGGGCCGAAGATGCGCGCGCAGAACAGCCCGTCACGTTCGGGCTTGAACGTGCGGTAGTTGATGGTTTCGGGCTTCTTGATCTCGCCGTATGACCACGAGCGAATCCGCTCGGGGCTGGCGATGCCGATCTGGATCTGGTCAAAGGTTTCAGGCTTGGCCAGCTGGTTGGAGAATTTGCTCAGTTCGTTCATGACTGTGTTCCCTTAGGGGGATAAAACTCGAAGGCGGATGGCGCGGGGCCGAAGGGGCGGGGGCAAAACCCCCCGCGCCCTATTCCGCTGCAATCGCGCTGTAATCGGTCTGGTCGGCGTCATCTTCGTCGAGGATCGACTTCAGTTCGACGTTCAGACCCAGCGAGCGCATTTCCTTGACGAGCACATTGAAGCTCTCAGGAATGCCGGCCTCGAAAGTATCGTCACCCTTGACGATCGCTTCATAGACCTTGGTGCGCCCGACCACGTCATCGGACTTCACCGTCAGCATTTCCTGCAAGGTGTAGGCCGCGCCGTAAGCCTGGAGTGCCCAGACCTCCATTTCGCCGAACCGTTGCCCGCCAAACTGCGCCTTACCGCCCAGCGGTTGCTGGGTGACGAGGCTGTACGGCCCGATCGAACGTGCGTGGATCTTGTCGTCGACCAAGTGGTGCAGTTTGAGCATGTAGATGATGCCCACCGTCACCTTGCGGTCGAACGCGTCGCCCGTGCGGCCATCATACAGCACCGACTGGCCCGAAGAATCGATCCCGGCCTTGATCAGCATTTCCGACACGTCGGGTTCACGCGCGCCGTCAAATACCGGCGTTCCCATCGGCACGCCTGCGGAAACATTGGTGGCGAGTTCGACAATGCTCGCGGTCGAACGGCTTTCGAGGTCTTCGAAATATTGTTCGCCGTAAACATCCTTCAGCCGTTCCATCACGGCTTCGGGCGGTTTCACATTGGCATAGTCT
>PHEL01000182.1 GCA_002842925.1 Alphaproteobacteria bacterium HGW-Alphaproteobacteria-14 | reverse complement strand
CCCGACATAGGGTTTCACCGCGCCCAGATCGAAGTGGTATTTGGCGGTCACCGTCGCCGGGATCAGCTTGGCATTCGATACCAGCTCCGCGCCGACCGGCAGGCCGGCGGTGGCATCGACATCATGCTGGGTCATCCCGGCAATGGTTTCGATCGAGACATTGCTGCTGATGAAATATTCGATCGCGATGGTGGGCGTGACATTGTCGTTCGCGCGGGTCTGCGTGGTCGCGGGCAGGCCTGGCAGATTGACGTTCACGTCAGTGATCTTGCCATCGGGCAGCACAGCGGTGCCCAGCAGTTTGAACTGGATATCGCCCGCACGGTCAGTGTCATCCTGTGCCATGGCGGGCGTGGCAGCGAACGCCATCGCGGCACCGGCAAGCATCAGAATAGTTTTCATTTTCGTGTCCTTCGTCCGGCAGCAGTGGCCGCCTTGCGCGGCCCAGGATGGTTGCTGCCTGTGGCCGCCCGATAGGCTTGGCCGATGCCTGCGATCATTGATCAGGATCAAAGACGTTGGCCGTTATTCGCGGCAATATCTCATCATCATGGCAACCATCAGCCCTTCATCCCCGCGCTCTGATCTGGACGCTGGTCTTGCCGCATTCCGCGCTGCCTTGCCGAAGGAAACGCGCGATGCCGACGCCGCTGACCGGCTGTGTGCCATCGGCAAATTCGCGCATCTGGCGAAGGGCGAACAGCTCACCCCCGATCAGCGCGATGACCGGCTGGTCTATATCGCCAGCGGTTCCGCCAAACTGGTTGCGCCGTCCGGGGCAGGAAACGGATCAGGATCAGGTGCCAGTCAGGTGCTGGCATTCCATTTCGGCGGTGATCTGATTTCGGTGTTGCGCCAAAGCGCCAGTGAACCGTGGGGCGACTTCCGCCTGATCGCACTCACCAATTGCGATCTGGTCATTTTCCCGGCCGACCGGTTCCTCGATATCGCGCAAGCTGAACCGGCGGTGCTGCGATCGGTGCTGGCGCGCAGCTTGCAGGCGCTGCACCGTTCCCGCACGCGGATGATGCAGATGGGGCACAAGTCCGCGCAGCAAAGGATCGCCGATTTCCTTGTTTCAATGGCCGAACGGCTAACCAATCGCACCACCGGGGCCTGCACCATGTCACTACCAATGAGCCGCCGCGACATCGGCGACAGCCTTGGCCTCACCATCGAGACGGTCAGCCGCCAATTGACCGATCTGCGCGAGGCGGGCCTGTTGACAACCGAGGGCCGATCCAAAATCCTGCTCACCGATATCGCCGCGCTGACGCGGCTGGCCGGACGCATGCAGCCGCAAGCGGGTTAAGCACCCCAAAAATTCGCAATTTTGATATGAATCAACTACCGCAATGCGGGGGCCGGTTACAGCGGGCCAACGAAAGGGACAATTCAACATGGAAGCCATGGAAGCAGTCGTAAGGCGGCTGGGGGGCTGGGCGTTTGTCCTGCTTTTCGCCATTATCGCTATCGCGCTGACCCCGGATAGCGGGTTTGCGATCCATATGGGTATCGTTGGTCTGGTGGCAGTGATTGTCATCATCGCCACGCTGCGCAGCTATGACCCGATGGCCAAGGCCCAGAGCATCTTCAAGATGCCTCCCGGCCCTTCGCGCTATTATGATGACGTGATCCGCTGGGGCGTGATTGCGACCATGTTCTGGGGGATCGCGGGGCTGCTGGCGGGGGTGTTCATCGCCGCGCAGCTGGCCTTCCCGCAATTGAACCTTGAACCTTACCTCAATTTCGGGCGGCTGCGCCCGCTACATACCTCGGCGGTGATTTTCGCGTTCGGCGGCAATGCCCTGATCGCGACGAGTTTTTACGTCGTGCAGCGCACCTGCCGCACCACGCTGGCATTTCCCGGAATGGCGCGGTTCGTGTTCTGGGGGTATCAGCTGTTCATCGTGCTGGCGGCAACCGGCTATCTGCTCGGGATCACCCAATCGAAAGAATATGCCGAGCCGGAATGGTATGTCGATCTGTGGCTGACCATCGTGTGGCTCGCCTACCTCGCGGTGTTCGTCGGCACGCTGCTGCGCCGTCATGAACCGCATATCTATGTCGCCAACTGGTTCTACCTCGCCTTCATCGTCACCATCGCGATGCTGCACGTGGTCAATAATCTGGCGATTCCCGTCAGCTTCCTTGGCGCCAAAAGCTACAGTGCGTTTGCCGGCGTGCAGGATGCGCTGACCCAGTGGTGGTATGGCCACAACGCGGTCGGGTTCTTCCTCACCGCAGGCTTTCTGGCGATGATGTATTACTTCGTGCCCAAACAGGCGGGGCGGCCGGTCTATTCCTACCGCCTGTCGATCATCCACTTCTGGTCGCTGATCTTCCTCTATATCTGGGCCGGGCCGCACCACCTCCACTACACCGCGCTGCCCGACTGGGCGCAGACGCTGGGCATGGTGTTTTCGATCATGCTGTGGATGCCGTCCTGGGGCGGGATGATCAACGGTCTGATGACGCTCAACGGCGCATGGGACAAGGTGCGCACCGATCCGATCATCCGCATGATGGTGCTGGCGCTGGCGTTCTACGGGATGAGCACGTTTGAAGGCCCGATGCTTTCGATCAAGGCGGTGAACAGCCTGTCGCACTATACCGACTGGACCATCGGCCACGTCCATTCGGGCGCGCTGGGATGGAACGGGATGATCACCTTCGCCTGCGTCTATTTCCTGGTGCCGCGCCTGTGGAACAAGCCGCGGCTTTACAGCCTGCGGATGATCAACTGGCACTTCTGGCTGGCGACGCTGGGGATCGTGTTTTACGCCTCGTCGATGTGGGCCGCCGGGATCACGCAGGGCCTGATGTGGCGCGAATACGGGTCTGACGGCTATCTGGTGAACAGCTTTGTCGACACGGTCACGGCGCTGCACCTGATGTATGTCGCACGCGCTGTGGGCGGGCTGATGTATCTCGCCGGGGCTATCATCATGGCTTACAACATCTGGATGACAATCGCCGGCAAGCTTCGCGACGAAGCGCCGATGGGTGACACCGCGCATGATGAAGCCGCCGACCGCCCTCTCTCCGTGCAGCCCGCTGAATAGCGCTGGGTGAAGGAACGCAAACCATGAGCAAGAATGCACCCCACAGCGACGTTTTTGAAGGCCACAAGCGGCTGGAAAAGAACGTCACCCTGCTCGCCGCTGCAACCTTTGTGGTTGTCGCCATCGGCGGGATCGTTGAAATCGCCCCGCTGTTCTGGATCGACAACACGATCGAGAAGGTGGAGGGGATGCGTCCCTATACCCCGCTCGAACAGGCCGGGCGGGATATCTACATCCGCGAAGGTTGTTACCTGTGCCATAGCCAGATGATCCGCCCGTTCCGCGACGAGGTTGAACGCTACGGCCATTACAGTCTGGCGGCAGAGTCGATGTACGATCATCCGTTCCAATGGGGCAGCAAACGCACCGGGCCGGATCTGGCGCGCGTGGGGGGCAAGTATTCGGATGACTGGCACGTCCAGCACCTGAAGGCTCCACGTTCTGTCGTGCCTGAAAGCATCATGCCCAATTACAGCTTTCTGGCGAAGACGCCGGTCAATGTGCCTGATCCGGCCGCCAACCTCACCGCGCTGCGACGGGTGGGCGTGCCCTATAGCGATACCGATATCGCGCAGGCCGAGGCTGATCTGATGGCGCAGGCCAACCCTGATGCCGACGCGGGCGATCTGGCGGCGCGCTATCCCAAGGCGCAGATCCGCGATTACGATGGCGATCCCACCCGCGTCACCGAAATGGATGCGCTGGTCGCCTATCTCCAGATGCTCGGCACGCTGGTCGATGTGAACAGCGCCGCCGCGCAGGAGGAACTGGCCGAGGAGAAAGGGCGATGAGCCTTTACGAAATCTTGCGCCACTTCGCCGATTCCTTCGGGCTGGTGGTGATCTTCGCGCTCTATCTGACGCTGTGCCTGTGGCACTTCCGCCCCGGGGCAAAGGGCCATGTGGAGGCAGCCAAGCATTCGATTTTCAAGGATGAAGACGATGTCCAATAAGCGGATTGACCAACCCACCGGCACTGAAACCGTTGGCCACGAATGGGACGGGATCGAAGAACTCAACACCCCGCTGCCGCGCTGGTGGTTGTGGACGTTTTACGCCTGCATCGCGTGGAGCGTGGTCTATGTGGTGCTCTATCCCGCCTGGCCGATGATCGACAAGGCGACTGCGGGCACGCTGGGCTGGTCAAGCCGGGGCGACCTCGCCAAGGAAATGAGCGCCGCCGATGCCGCCCGCCAGGGCGTGATCGCACAGATCGCCGCGACCGATATCGAAGCCCTGCCCGACTCGCCTGAACTGATGGCGCAGGCGATTGCCGGGGGAATATGGCTACCCCAACCTCAATGATAATGACTGGATCTGGGGCGGCACGCTGACCGATATCGAAACCACCCTTACCCACGGTATCCGCTGGGAAGGTTCGGACGCGACGCGGGTGAATTATATGCCCGCATTCGATGGGATGTTCGATGCAGGCCAGGTGGCTGCCCTGACCAGCCATGTCCTGTCGCTCAGCGGCAAGGCCAAGCCGAACGCCACTGGCGCAGTGCTGTTCACGGAAAATTGTGCAGCCTGCCACGGCGCGACCGGTGCCGGGTTGCCCGCAATGGGCGCGCCTGCTCTCAACGACGCGATCTGGCTTTATGGCGGCAGCGAAGCGGCGGTGCGCAAGCAGATCCTCGCCCCGCGTCACGGCGTGATGCCGGGATGGAAAGACCGGCTCGATCCGGCGACGATCAAGATGCTGGCGGCTTACGTCCATTCGCGCGGCGGAGGGCAGCAGGCGGCCCCGGCGGCTGAACCTGCGACCGATGTCGCGCAGGCGCCGATGGCCGAAACCGATGGCTGACCAAAAGGAGCCTGAGCGCATCACTCCGTCAGCGGGCAAACCCCGCGACTGGAGTGGTGCGCTCGGCTCTGCCGCGCCGCAACCTGCCCCCGCTGCTGCGGGCCCGGCGAAGATCGAGCTCTATGAAAAGGGCAAGACCGTCCATAACAAGCGGATCGACGGCCCCTTCCGGCGGTTCAAATGGCTGGTGATGCTGGTGACGCTGGCGGTCTATTACATCACCCCGTGGATCCGCTGGGATCGCGGGCCATATGCGCCCGATCAGGCGGTGCTGGTCGATCTGGCCCACCGCCGGTTCTACATGTTCGATATCGAAATCTGGCCGCACGAATTTTACTTCGTCGCCGGGTTGCTGATCATGGCGGGGATCGGGCTGTTCATCGTCACCAGCGCGGTGGGACGGGCGTGGTGCGGCTATGCCTGCCCGCAAACGGTGTGGACCGACCTGTTCCAGCATATTGACCGCTTTTTCGATGGTGATCGCAACGCGCGCGCACGGCTCGACAAGGCACCGTGGACAGCGGGCAAGATCACCCGCCGCACCTCCAAGTGGGCCGTCTATCTGGTCATCAGCTTCTGGACCGGCGGCGCGTGGATCATGTATTTCGCCGATGCGCCCACCCTCACCTATGATTTCTGGCGCGGCGAGGCTGCGACTGTGGCCTATGCCACCGTCGCGATCCTGACCGGCACCACCTTCTGGCTGGGCGGGTTCATGCGCGAACAGGTGTGCGTTTATATGTGCCCCTGGCCGCGCATCCAGGCCGCGATGCTCGATGAAAAATCGCTGATCGTCACTTACAAGGACTGGCGCGGCGAACAGCGCGGCAGCCTGAAAAAAGCGGCCAAGAACCCCGAAGCCTATGGCGACTGCATCGATTGCCTGCAATGCGTCGCGGTGTGCCCCACCGGGGTCGACATTCGCGAAGGCCAGCAGATCGGCTGCATCACCTGCGGGTTGTGCATCGACGCCTGCGACCGGGTGATGAAGGAAATCGGCCGTCCGCGCGGGCTGATCGATTACGCCACGCTTGAACAATGCGAGGCCGAGGCGGCGGGCGCACCTGCAAAGCCTGCGTGGAAGGCTCTGCTGCGCCCGCGCGTCTTCATCTATTTCGGCGTCTGGGGCGCGATCGGCGCGGCGATGCTGTTTGCGCTGGGCGCCCGCACGCATACCGATCTTACCGTCTCGCCTGATCGCAACCCGCCGTTCATGCTGATGAAGGATGGATCGGTGCGCAATGCCTATACCCTGCGGCTGCGCAATATGGAGGCCCGCCCGCGCGACATGGAAGTGGCGATGGTGGGCCTGCCGCAAGGCGCAGTGATGTGGACCGAAGCCGTCAGCATGGATAACGCCGCGCCGGTGCAAGTGATCGCCGTGCCCGCCAACGAAACCAAGGTGGTGCGCGCCTATGTGATGGTGCCGCCGGGCGCGGCTGCGGACAGTTTCAGCTTCCGCTTGACCAGCCTTGACGAACAGCGCGAACAGGATCTGGCAGAGACCAGATTTGCCATGCCGGGGAACGAATGATGGCCAGCAACAGCAAATTCACCGGCAAGCACATGGCGATGGTGTTCATCGGCGGGTTCGGTGTGGTGATCGCGGTCAATCTGGTGATGGCGACATTTGCGGTCAGCAGCTTTCACGGCGTGGTGGTCGATAATTCCTACGTCGCCAGCCAGAAATTCAACGGCTGGATGGATGAGGCCGAAAAATCGCGCGCGCTCGGCTGGCAGGTGGAAGCGCGCCAACTTGCCGACGGGCGCATC
>PHEL01000026.1 GCA_002842925.1 Alphaproteobacteria bacterium HGW-Alphaproteobacteria-14 | reverse complement strand
AAAGCTTGCGCGCGGCACGGTTGGCGATGGCGATGGTGCTGCGTTCGGTAATCAGCAGCGGGGTGGAGGAATTTTCGATCAGGTCGCGAATCGAATCGATCGTGACACTCGGCTTCACCTTGGCCTTGGGCGGTTCGGGCGGTCTTCCCCCGGCCACCAGCAACGACCCAACCCAGACCGCCGCCACTGCCAGCGCAATCACCGGATCGACCCCGGTCAACAGCATGGCCACAAAGGTGGCCGCCGCGAGCAGGATGCCGGCGATCGGGATGTTCTGGCCGCTGCCCATGATGAATGCCCCCTTACAACCTTGCGCGGGTGGTGGAAAGCAGGCGCGATGCAGATTGGGCGGGGATATGAAAAAGGGCGGCTAAGCCTAAGCCTGCCGCCCTGTTCATTCGCAACGGAAGTGGTGACCCCTACGGGAATCGAACCCGTGTTTCAGCCGTGAAAGGGCCGCGTCCTAACCGCTAGACGAAGGGGCCATCTCGGTTGCGAGAGCGCGCACTTAGGGGGGTGGATGGGGCCGGTCAAGCCCCGTTTGGTTGCCCGCGCGGAAAAACACCCGCCGCTGTGATCAATCGGCGAATGCGGCGTCTTCGAGATGCAGCTCAGCCGCCGGACGGTTACCCCAGTCATCAAGCTTCACACGGCCCGCAAGGTAAAAACGCCGCCCACTGCTGCGGTGGAGCAGGGTTTGCGCCATCTCGCTCTCACCGGCACGAAAGGCAATCGCCTTGAAACTGCGCCCGTCCAGCCCGCTGGCGATCAACCGCAGATGATCCTTGCCGACGATGTCCGCCTTGATGATCCGCACCGGGCCAACCGCGATGCGCGGGGCGGGCCAGCCGACCCCGTATGGCCCGGCAGCCTCCAGCGTTTCGACCAGTTCCGGGGTCAGCCCGCCGGGGGTCACCGCCAGATCGAGCAGCATCGCCTGACCGGCGCGGGCTTGATCGACGTCGCGCGCCAAACGCGTGTCGAGAAACTCGGCAAAATCCGGGAGCCGCGCAGGATCAATCGTCAACCCCGCCGCCATCGCGTGCCCTCCGCCAGCGACCAGCAATCCCGCCTCGCGCGCGGCGATGATCGCTGCGCCCAGATCAACCCCGCTGATCGACCGGCCACTACCTTTCCCTTGGCCTTTGCCCTGCGCGTCATCCAGCGCGATGACCACCGCCGGTTTGCCGGTCTTTTCCTTGATCCGCCCCGCGACAATCCCGATCACGCCGGGATGCCAGCCGTGGCCCGACAAAACCTGCACCGCCATATTATGCTGCCCGGCCAGCTGCGCTTCGGCGGCTTCCTGCACCTCGGCTTCGATTGCGCGCCGGTCTTCGTTCAGCTGTGAAAGCTGCGCGGCGATGGCGCGGGCTTCGTCTGGATCAGCGGTGGTCAGCAGCCGCACACCCAAAGTCGATTCGCCAATCCGCCCGCCTGCGTTGATCCGTGGGCCAAGCGCAAAGCCAAGGTCGCTGGCCAGCGGTGCGCGGGTGAGGCGGCTTGCATCCATCAGCGCCGCCATCCCGATCCGGTCGCGCCGGGCGAGCACTTTCAGCCCCTGCGCCACAAATGCGCGGTTAAGGCCGTGCAGCGCAGCGACATCGGCCACAGTGCCCAGCGCGACCAGATCGAGCAGCCCCATAAGATCAGGCTCAGCCCGATCCGCAAACCAGCCCTTGCCGCGCAAATTCCGCACCAGCGCAATGCCAAGCAGGAAGGCCACGCCCACCGCCGCCAGATGGCCGTGCGCTGCGCCCACGTCGCTTTCATCGAGCCGGTTGGGATTGACCAGCGCGGCAGCAGGCGGGAGGTCGGCTGAACATTTGTGGTGATCGACCACAATCACATCCACGCCGGCATCCCGCGCCATTCCCAACGCTTCATGCGCCATAGCGCCGCAATCGACCGTGACGATCAGCCGCGAACCGCTTTCGGCAAGCTTGACCAGTGCTTCGCCGCTGGGGCCGTAACCTTCAAGCAGGCGGTCGGGGATGTAATAGCCCGCCGTGTGGCCCAATTGCCCCAAAAGTTCGACCAGCAACGCCGCACTGGTGGCGCCATCGACATCATAATCGCCGTAGATCGTCACCTGCTCGCCGGTGATTACGCACTGCGCCAGGCGTTCGGCGGCGGTGTCCATGTCGCGGAAGATCGACGGATCGGGCAGAAACGCGCGCATGGTCGGACGGGCGTGGCGTTCCAGATCATCGCCTGCCACACCGCGCGTCAACAGCAATTGATCGAGGATCGAACGATCCAGCCCATGCGCGCCTGCTGCCTGCCCGTCGTCCAGTTCCATATTGCCGCCGCGCCACCGCCACGCCTTGCCTGACAGCGATGACGTGACACCGAGCACGGGAGCAAGCGCGGGGGATGATTGGGAAATCGTGGCCATGTCTGCGTCCTAGCCCAATCCCCGCGCAACGGACAGGCTGATGCGATTGACAATCGACAGGCGAGCGGGAAAGCCTTGCACAATGTCATCATACACCGCGCCCAGCCTGCTGATTATCTGGCACAGCCGCACCGGCGCGAGTGCGGCGATGGCGCGTGCGGCGGCTGAGGGTGCAGGCGCAGCCGGGTTGTTGGTGCCCGCTGCTGACGCATTGCCTGAAATGTTGCTGGCGGCCGATGGCTACATCTTCTGCTGCCCTGAAAACCTCGCCAGCATGAGCGGGCTGATGAAGGAAATGTTCGATCGCACCTATTACCCGGTGCTCGGCCGGATCGAGGGGCGACCCTATGCCACGCTGATCGCCGCCGGTTCGGATGGGGAGGGGGCGCAGCGCCAGATTGATCGCATCGCGACCGGATGGCGTCTGCGCCGGGTTGCTGAGCCATTGATCGTGAACCTTGACGCGCAAACGCCTGAGGCCATCGCCGCGCCGAAACAGGTGCCGGACGAGGTTCTGAAACAGTGCTACGAAGTGGGTGAAGCCTTGGCCGAAGGCCTGCGTCTCGGTGTGTTTTAGCAATTGATCCAAAACGGGATATGTCTGCTGATTGAGGACTCGACGATGGGCGTCAAACGCGCCTAAGTTGATGAAAGTATTTTAGCTCTTTCGGGCGCGTTAGAATGGGGGGCTGGACAATTTCACTGTCGCGGCGTGCCAATATCACACAATTGCATCTGCTGTTTGCCAAGGGCAAACGGCCCAGTCGCGATGCGATCAGGACGTTTACCGCGCGCCAGCAAGCGGTTGACCTCAGCCATGATCCTGTCAGTGATGATGATCTGCTCGATACGGCGGCGTGGCCGGATCAGACGGTTTGGGCTGAATTATTGTGTGATGGCCTGACTTTTGATCTCAGCGGGCTTGCCCCCGGTCAGCTAGGCGATTTCCCGGTCATCGAACATCGTTTTGATCTGGCCGAAATGCCAACCGCTGCCAGCTATGATGCGCTTTCGATTGTGCCGGGGCCGCATCTTGCTGCGGGCGGGCGCAGCGTGCCGGTAGTGCGTGCGATGCTGGCGCTGGCGCGTGATCTGACATTGTTTTTTGATGATCTTGCCGCCGTGTGCTGGAGCCAGTCACGCAGTGCAATTGGGCGGCGGTTCTTTGAATCGGTCATTACCGCCTGGCTTGATGGTGGGCCGTTTCCGGCGTTGGGTCTGACCGCCTTTTCCGAGAGCGCGGATGGTGCGCTGCACAGCGTCGGGCTTGATTTCTGGATTGGACAGGAACTGCGGATTGAACCGCCTTTGAGTCTTGATCGGGTAGCAGCAACGCGGCTCGGGATCCGGCTCGTGAACCAGTTTGTGCTGGCAGGCAGGCTGGAAGGCGATGAACGGATCATTGCGCCCGATGGAGCCCGGCTAGTGCTGCGCCCTTCGCGCGATCCGGCGCTGATCGTTGTGCGGCGCGAATAGATGAAGGCTTGGGGTCGCACCGCTTCCACTACTGTGATTGCTTTTCGCTCGGTCAATTGTCCCGGTACGGCGGGATATGACCCCGGCCTGCAGCGCCATCACCTGCTCCCCCGGCAGTAATTGTCGCGTCGGTGTTTCGGAGGGCTGTTCGAAGCCATCGGACGAAGCCGCGTCGGGTTTGAAGATTTCCGCGCCAATGGGCTGTTGCTGCCTGCAACAGAACGGGCGGCGATCCGCACCGGGATGCCGCTGCATCGCGGGCCACACCGGCGTTATAATGAAGTGGTGATAGCGCGTGTCGGGCGGATTGAGGAGCGCTGGTCACACGTGCGCCATCAGGATGCTGATCTGGCGCTGACCGAAGCATTGCTGCGTCTGCGCGTTCTGCAAGGCGCGCTGAGACGGCAATTGCTGGCCGAACGCCGACGGGTGATGCTCAGTCGCAACGACCCGCTCGGCACCGGATTTGACTTCAGCGAACTCGACACGATGGCCGAGGTGCTGTGGCTGACGAAATAGCGGCCTATTCCGCAGCTTCGGTGAGCGCGGCCCAAGCGGTATAATCCGAATTGGCCAGCACCCGCGCCTTGGCAGCGTGGTATTCGCGTTCAAACCGGGCGACCAGGTCTTCGACGCTGCCGACCTGCTTGATCGGGCCGATGCCCTGTCCCGAACCCCAGATATCCTTCCACGCCTTGACCTTGGTATTGCCGCCACTGCCAAAGTTCATCTTGCTGGGATCGCTTTCAGGCAGATTATCAGGATCGAGCCCCGCCTTTTCGATCGACGAGCGCAGGTAATTGCCGTGCACCCCGGTGAACAGGTTGGAGTAGATGATGCCTTCGGATGACCCTTCGACGATGCCCTGCTTGTAATCTTCGGTAGCGTTGGCTTCCCTGGTGGCGATGAAGGCGCTGCCGGCATAGGCAAAGTCCGCGCGCAGGGCCTGCGCCGCAAGGATGCTTGCCCCGTGCCCAACCGCGCCCGACAATGCCACCAGCCCATCAAACCATTCGCGGATTTCCTGCATCAAGGCGAAGGGTGACAGCGCGCCCGCGTGACCGCCAGCACCGGCGGCGACCGGGATCAACCCGTCGGCGCCTTTTTCGATCGCCTTCATGGCGAAGCGGTTGTTGATCACGTCGTGCATCGTGATCCCGCCCCAGTTGCGCACCGCTTGAAATATCTCCTCACGCGCGCCGAGCGAGGTGATCACCAGCGGCACCTGCCATTTTTCGCAGGTGGCCATATCCGCCTCGACCCGGTCATTGGTCCTGTGAATGATCTGGTTGACCGCAAACGGCGCAGCCGGGCGATCCGGGTGCATCCGGTTGTGCTTGGCCAGTTCCTCGGTGATCTGGTGCAGCCATTCATCCAGCAACGTCTGCGGGCGGGCGTTCAGCGCGGGGAAACTGCCAACAATCCCGGCCTTGCATTGCGCGATAACCAGTTCCGGCCCGGACACGATGAACAGCGGCGATCCGATCAGCGGCAGGCGCAGACGATCGAACGGGGCGGGAAGCGGCATCGGTTTCTCCTTAAAACGTAATTATTGCAGGCCTGCGTCTCTAACGTCGGTTACGGGGCTGCCAAGCAGCAATTTGGAAACGAGCTTGCGCTTCAGGCGAGCAGGTCTTCGAGTCCGTAAAACTGCGCCGCAGTCCCGGCGAACAGCGCGGCCTTTTCATCGGCGCTGGCTGATCGGGTGAGGCGTTTGAAGGCGTTCCATAGCACGGCGTAATCCGCGCCCCAGTAATCGACCGGGTAATTGCTTTCAAACATCGCGCGGCGCGGCCCGAAGGCTTCGATGCAGGTTTCGATATAGGGCCGCCACAATGCGGCGAGATGTTCCGATCCGTGGCCTGCCGCCGGGCCATCTTCGGGCAGGGAGCAGAACGCCATCGCCAGCCCGCCGAGCTTCACCACCACGTTTTCGCATTGTGCAAGCTCGTGGATATGGCGACGCCAGATGTCGAAGCGTTCGTGCAGTCGCCCCTTGTAAGCCGCCACCCCCAGCGGCGTGCCGCAATGGTCAAGGCAGATCGGTTGATCGGGAAAGGCGCGCGCCAGATCGATCACGTCGGGTAGCTGCGGTTCGAGCACCCAGGCATCAAACGTCAGCCCGCGCTTGCCCAGTTCGGCAAACCCTGCGCGGAAGGTGGCGTCCCGATACAGCCCTTGCGGCGCATGGAATGGCGCGCCGAGCACCTGCGGGTCAGCATCCCACGCGCCCTGATGGCGGATGCCCCGGAACCGATGCGGGGCGACGGTGGTGAGCGCGTCGAGCACTTCGCCCGCGCCGCTTCCCTGCGTCAGATCAGCATGGCCGATAATCCCCGCGCAGGCCCGGCCCGGCCCATACAGCCCGCTTGCCGATTGCGCCGCGACGCCATTGACGAATTCCACCTCGCCCACGGTCTTCAACGCCTCCCCATAGGCAGCGTTGTAAAACGCGCCGCATTCCATGAAGACCGTGCCGATGATGTTGTGCCCACTGGCCAGATGCTTCTGAAGCTGGTCGAACGTGTAGTAGGCATTGTCGACCAGCCCGGCGATGAAGTGGTGCCGTGGCTCGGGAAACATCGGGATCATCGGCCGCAGATCCCACAGGTGGTGGTGCGGATCGATAATCGCCAATTCCGGTTCAAGAATCGCCTCGGGTTCGCGAATGGTTTCGACCTTATGTTCAGGCGCGTTCATGGTGCTCTCTATCCATTTTCCGGTTCAGGATCTGTTATTTCACAGCGCGGCGATACAGATGCCATGTCGCATGGCCGAGCACCGGCAAGGCCACCAGCAGACCGAGGAATGCCGGCACCATCGCCGCAAACAACAGCGCAGCGATAATCGCCGCCCAGCCAATCATCACGGCAAAATTGGTGCGCACCACCTTGAAACTGGTGATGATCGCGGTGAGGAAATCGACCTGGCGTTCCACCAGCATCGGCAGGCTGATCACTGTCATCGCGTAAAAGGCAAAAGCCATCACCGCGCCCACAGCGCTGCCCACCACCAGCATCATCAGCCCCGCCGGGGTGCCGAGCGCCGCGAGCGAATCGCCGCCCATTCCGCTTTCCGCCATAAACACCGCAAAG
Organism: Alphaproteobacteria bacterium HGW-Alphaproteobacteria-14; assembly: GCA_002842925.1. Classification (GTDB taxonomy): domain Bacteria; phylum Pseudomonadota; class Alphaproteobacteria; order Sphingomonadales; family Sphingomonadaceae; genus Erythrobacter. The sequence continues at coordinate 12,680 of PHEL01000026.1, read as the reverse complement.
ATGCCATGCGCCACGATCATCCAGAATGAAAAGGCGACGAATACGATCACCCCCATCGACAGGATCTGTTCATCGCCGTGGCCCCTGAGCGCTCCGAACACCGCGCGCCACGACAGCGGCTCTCCCAGTTCCCGCCTGCGGCTTGCCTCGTAAAAGCCGACTGCAATGAACGGTGCCACCAGCGGAAAGCCCGCTATCGCCGGGATCAGCCAGCCAGGTTCGCTTGCCGATAAGGCTGCCCAGCCAATCGCAAGGCCAGCCAGCACATAGACCCCGCCGAAAAACAGGCCGAACTGCGGCATGGCCAGAAAATCGCGCCAGCCCGCGGCAAGCGCATGGGCAAGATCGCCCCAGGCCAGATCACCTGCAACCTGCGGCGGTGCGGGCATCGGCGCAGCCTTGTCCTGTTCCAGCGTCTCCATCGCGGGCCTCTCCTCCCTGTGATCAACCGGACAATAGTTGCGCGCAAAAGCGACGCGGCGCAAGCGGCCGAGCGATCAGGAAGCGGGCGTGACAACCGCCGCATTGGCCGCGGAAAGCACTGCGCGCACGCTGGCGGTGGCGATGTCTTCATCGATCCCGCAGCCCCAGATGGCGCGGCCATCTGCCGTGCGGCATTCAAGATAGGCCGCCGCGCGCGCATCAGTGCCTGATCCCAGCGCGTGTTCGGTATAATCGACCACTTCGATTTCCACCCCGAAGGCTTCACGCAGGGTTCCCATGACGCTGGAAATCAACCCGTTGCCGCGCCCCGAAACGCTCTGTTCCTGACCGCCCACCGCGATTGTTCCGGCAAAGATACGGGTGCCATCGGATGCCCTGCTTTCCTCATAGCGGACGAGTTGGAAATGCTTGGGGTGGGTTTGCACATTATAGGCGCGGCGGAACGCATCCCAGATATCGGCGGCGTTCAATTCGCGCCCAAGCTCATCTGCAACCTGCTGGACATGACGCGAGAAATCGGCCTGCATTTTCTTGGGGAGTTTCAAGCCCTGATCCTTTTCCAGAACCCAGGCGAACCCGCCCTTGCCGGATTGCGAATTGACGCGGATCACTGCTTCGTAATTGCGACCCAGATCAGCCGGATCAATCGGCAGATAGGGCACGCGCCAGCCTTCGTCATTCTGCGTGTCGCGCGCTTCGAAACCCTTCTTGATCGCATCCTGATGGCTGCCGGAAAATGCGGTATAAACCAGTTCGCCGCCATAGGGGTGGCGTTGGTGGACGGGCAGATCGTTGCAATATTCGACCGTTTCGATCACCCGGTCGATGTCGGAGAAATCGAGGCCCGGATCGACGCCTTGTGTGTAAAGGTTCAGCGCCATCGTCACGAGGCAGCAATTGCCGGTGCGTTCGCCATTGCCGAACAGGCAGCCTTCGACCCGGTCGGCCCCTGCCATCAGCCCCAATTCCGCTGCTGCGACGCCAGTGCCGCGATCATTGTGGGTGTGCAACGAAAGCACCGCGCTGTCCCGGTTTGGCAGGTGGCGGGCGAAATATTCGATCTGATCGGCATAGATATTGGGCGTCGCTGCCTCAACCGTGGCGGGCAGGTTGAGGATGATCGGGCGTTCGGGTGTGGGTGCCAGCACTTCCATCACCGCTGCGCACACCTCGATGCTGAAATCGAGTTCGGCGGTGGAGAATGTTTCGGGGGAATACTGGAAATGCCAATCGGTGCCGGGGCGCTTGGCCGCTTCATCGCGCATCACCTTTGCCCCCGCGACAGCGATGGCTTTCACCTCGTCCTTGCTCATCCTGAACACGATGTCGCGCCATGCCGGGCTGACCGCGTTGTAGAGATGGACGATCGCCGTGCGGGCGCCTTGAAGGCTGGCAAAGCTGGTGCGGATCAGGTCTTCGCGGCTTTGGGTCAGCACCTGTACGGTGACATCATCAGGGATCGCGCCTGATCGGACGAGGCCAGATATGAAATCGAACTCGGTCGCGCCCGCGCTGGGGAAGCCGACTTCGATTTCCTTGACCCCGATTTCCACCAGCAGATCGAAGAACCGGCGCTTTTTCACCGCGTCCATCGGGTCGATGATCGATTGGTTGCCATCGCGCAGATCGGTCGAAAGCCAGCGTGGGGCTTTGTCGATCAGGCGCGAAGGCCATTGGCGGTCAGGCAGGTTGATCTGGCCGAATGAGCGGTATTTGACGGCAGGGTTTTTGAGCATTGTCATGAAAAAAGGCTTTTCGCGGGAGAGACAGGAAAGCTGCGCCGGTTACCCTTGGGAGGGGCGCCGCGCCATCCGTGCGCGCGGCAACCTACGCCCAAGGGCGCATAAGTCGTAGCAGCAGCGATGCGTTCCGCGTCATGAATGCATTCTTTGCCGATAATCCCGGCCTGTGCAAGCCGGGATTGCCCCTGTTGAATTACCCGCAACGCGCGTCGCGGATGATGTTTTGTGCATCGAGCATGATCGAAAGGCGTGGATTGGTGGGGTCGGGGTTGACGGTGCCGATGTTTCCAAACGGGACAAAACGCAGATTATCGTTGCGCCCCAGTGCAGTGATGATCTCCACCCGCGTCGGTTGATCGGCGAGCTTGCCGATGAACGGCCCCATGAGGTTAGCACCGCAATTGGCCGAGGCGGGATCGGTCAGCGTGCCAGGAGCAAAGGGGCCGGGGGCCGCTCCGGGTAGCGGGGCGGCAATACTTGGCGCGACAGTCGCGGCGGGATTGGGGGTCGGGGCAGGGCTTGCCTCACTACCGCCACCAATCCGCGCGGCAAAGCTATCGGCATCATTGGCGGGTTGATCGGTATTGCTGCCGCAAGCGCCGAGCGTGATGGCGGCGAGGGCGAAGGGCGCGGCGCGCAGAATATCGGCAATTCTGGTCTTGGGGTTGGTCATGGGGCTGGTCATGAGGTGGTTCCCTGTTGAAACGGCGTCAGCGTCAAAGCGCGTCTTGAGTTACCCATTTATGACATTCAACCATGCACTATCGCTGGCGCAGTCGATCCGGGGTGAGCTGATCCACCCGCGCCACCCCCATCAAGCGCATCCCGCGCTCGATCTCGTCCTTGAGGATGCCTAGCGCGCGCTCGACCCCTTCCTGACCCGCCGCTGCCAGCGCGTAGAGGTAGAGCCTGCCCCCCGATGCCGCGCCCGCGCCGCTGCACAATGCCTTCATCACGTGCGTGCCGCGCCGCACTCCGCCATCGCAGATGATCTCGATCTTGCCGCCCACGGCGTCAACGATTTCAGGCAGTTGATCAAACGGCGCGCGGCTGCCATCCAATTGCCTGCCGCCGTGGTTCGATACCATGATCGCATCCGCGCCGATTTCGACCGCCCGTCGCGCATCACCAGCGCTTATTACGCCCTTGAGCACAAATGTGCCGCCCCATTGTGCGCGGATCGCGGCGGCGGTGTCCCAATCCATTGCGGTGTCGAGCATGGTGTTGAAATAATCCGCTATGCTCAACGCCTTGCTGCTGCCCTCGCGCACATGGGTATCGAGATTGGGCAGGCGGAACTTTTCGCGCATCAGGTAATCCAGCGTCCAGCGCGGACGAGCGGCGTAGCTGATGATGCTGGCAGGCGTGAAGCGCGGCGGGGTGGTGAAGCCGCTGCGCAAGCAACGTTCGCGCTTGCCCGAAACGATGGTATCGACCGTCAGTGCCAGCGCATCGAATTGCGCGGCCTGACAGCGTTCGATCATGTGGGAGTTCAGCCCCTTGTCCTTGTGGACATAGAGTTGGAACAGTTTGGGGCCGCTGGTCAGCGCGGCGATTTCCTCGATGCTGCGGGTGGCGAGACTGGATATGCCGAACCACAGGCCGAACTTTTCAGCCGCCCTGGCAACGGCGGTTTCACCCTGCCAGTGAAACGCACGCTGCACGGCGGTGGGCGACAGCATCAGCGGTAGCGCGGAACGGCGGCCGAGGATGGTGCAGGAGGTGTCGATATCAGCAACACCCGCCAGCACATCTGGCACCAGATCAACCGTATCGAACGCGGCGGTGTTGCGCGCCTTGGTCAATTCATCATCCGCCGCGCCGTCGATGTAATCGAACACGGGGAAGGGCAGGCGCGCCTTTGCCAGCCTGCGGAAATCATCGATGTTGTGGCAATCGGACAGTCGCATGATCCATCACGCCTGCCCGATTGCCGAGATGCTGTCGAGTGGGAAGGATTACTGCTTTTCGAACGCGGCGCTGATGGTCAGTTCCACGTTCGTGCCGACAAATGGGGCGCCGTAGTTGATGCCCCACTGGGTGCGATCCATCATCGCGCGGGCGTGGAAGCCGACGGTTTCCCTTTTATTGAACGGGTTAGCCCCTGCGCCAACAAACTCAACCGCCAGCATGACTGGTGCGGTTTTTCCGTTGATCGTCAGGTCACCCACCACATTTGCTGAAGTGGCGCCGGTTTTGACCACCTTAGTCGAGGTAAATTTGGCCATGCCCGGTTCCGCCCCGAAGAAATCGGGTGCAGCCCCATCCTTGCCCGGACGCAGCAAGTGGTTCTTGAGCCCATCGCTGGCGAGGGTCACTTCGGCAATCGGGATCGCAATATCAAACGTCGCCGCCTCGATATTGGCCGGATCGATGGTCAGCGCCCCGGTGGCATTGCCGAACAGGCCGAAATAGTCGTTGAAGCCGAAATGGCTGACCCTCCAGCCAACCAGCGTGTGCGCAGGGTCAACCGCATAGGTGCCAGCGGTGACGCGCGCGGTGTCCTGCACGCCGGGCATTTGTGGTGCGCCCTGCGCGAAGATTGCGGGCGCTGCCGCAATGCCGCCGGTTGCAACGGCGAGGATGGCGGCGGCTGCAGCGACAAATGTAAAGCGTTTCATCGGGAATCGGTCTCCTGTTGATTCACAACCCCAATTCCCGATGTAACAGAATTTTTGCGTAACTTAACCCGTCAGTTCTTCGCCTTGTCGACCAGCTTGTTGGCGCTGATCCATGGCATCATGGCGCGCAGCTTTGCCCCGGTCTGTTCGATCGGGTGGGCTTCGGCGCGCTTTCGAGCGGCCTTCAATTCCGGTTGTCCGGCGCGGTTATCAAGCACGAAGTTCTTCACGAACCGGCCCGACTGGATATCGTCGAGCACGCGCTTCATTTCGGCCTTGGTTTCTGCCGTGATGATGCGCGGGCCGGTGGTGATATCGCCATATTCGGCGGTGTTGCTGATCGAATAGCGCATATTGGCGATCCCGCCTTCATACAGCAGATCGACGATCAGCTTGGTTTCGTGCAGGCATTCAAAATAAGCCATTTCGGGGGCGTATCCGGCTTCGACCAGCGTTTCGAACCCGGCCTGGATCAGGTGGGTGATCCCGCCGCACAGCACCGCCTGTTCGCCGAACAGATCGGTTTCGCATTCCTCGCGGAAATTGGTTTCGATGATGCCGCTGCGCCCGCCGCCGACGGCGCTGGCATAGGCGAGGGCAACGTCATGCGCTGCGCCGCTTGCATCCTGATGGATGGCGATGAGGCAAGGCACGCCGCCGCCCTTCACATATTCGCTGCGGACGGTGTGGCCCGGGCCCTTGGGGGCGATCATGATGACATCGATATCGGCGGGCGGCTCGATCAGGCCGAAGTGGACATTCAGCCCGTGGGCGAAGGCGAGCGCGGAGCCGGGCTTCATGTGGCCCTTGATGTCGTTTTCCCAGATCGCGGCCTGATGTTCATCGGGCGCAAGGATCATGATAAGGTCTGCCCATTGCGCAGCCGCCGTGTTGGTGAGCACCTTGAAACCGGCAGCCTCGACCTTCTTGGCGGTCGCCGAGCCTTGGCGCAGCGCGATCGCAACTTCGGCGACGCCGCTGTCACGCAGGTTCTGCGCATGGGCATGACCTTGCGAGCCATAGCCGACAATCGCGACCTTCTTGGGCTTGATCAGGTTCAGGTCGGCATCGGCGTCGTAATAAACTTTCATTGTCTTCTTCCTCGTCATTCCGGCGAAGGCCGGAATCCCGTTCCGGCGCTGGTGAGATGGATCCCGGCCTGCGCCGGGATGACGTCAATTCGAAAAGCTAAGCCACCTCGGCCCCGCGGATCATGCCGACGATACCGGTGCGGCCGACTTCGACCAAACCAAGCTCGCGCATCAGAGCGATGAAACTGTCAACCTTGTCTGGCGGGCCGGTGATTTCGAAAATGAAGCTTTCGGTGGTGGTATCGACCGGCCGTGCGCGGAAAATGTCGGCAAGACGCAGCGCCTCGACCCGCTTTTCGCCGGTGCCGGTGACCTTGATCAGCGCCAGTTCGCGCTCGACATGCGGGCCGGCGGTGGTGAGATCGGTGACCTTGTGCACCGGCACCAACCGCTCCAATTGCGCTTCGATCTGGTCGATCACGGACGGAGGCCCGTTGGTGACGATGGTGATGCGGCTGACCGCGTGATCCTCGGTAATGTCCGCCACGGTCAGGCTGTCGATATTATAGCCGCGCGCGGTGAACAGACCGGTGATCTTGGCAAGGATCCCCGGCTCATTATCGACCATCACGGCGAGCACATGGCGCTCAGAGGCTGCTTCGGTGATTTTCATGCTAAAAACTTTCCCTGAAGCGGTGCCTAGACCAGCGCCTTGGCTTCGTCATCCATCGTCCCGCCAACCGCGTCGCCATACAGCATCATCTCGGTATGCGCCGCGCCCGATGGGATCATCGGCAGGCAATTGGCATCCTGCGCGACCAGACAATCGACCATCACCGGGCCATCATGGGCCAGCATGGCAGCAATGCCTTCGTCCAGCTCGGTTTCATCATGGATGCGAATGCCTTTCCACCCGTAAGCTTCGGCAAGGCGCACGAAATCGGGAAGGCTGTCCGAATAGGAGTTCGAATAGCGGCTTTCATAGGTCAGTTCCTGCCATTGGCGGACCATGCCCATATATTCATTGTTGAGGATGAACACCTTGACCGGCAGGCGGTATTGCGACGCGGTGCCGAGTTCCTGGATGTTCATCTGGATGCTGGCCTCACCCGCAATGTCGATCACCAGCGCATCGGGGTGGCCCAACTGCGCGCCGATTGCTGCGGGGAGGCCATAGCCCATCGTGCCGAGCCCGCCGCTGGTCAGCCATTTGTTCGGATCTTCAAACCCGAAATATTGCGCCGCCCACATCTGGTGCTGGCCGACTTCGGTGGTGATGATCGGGCTGCGACGGTGGGTGAGGGCATAGAGCCGCTCAACCGCCTTTTGCGGCATGATCATGCCGGGATGCTTGGCCGAACGTTCGGGATAGGCGAGGCATTCGCGCGCACGCCAACCAGCGATCCGCGCTTTCCATTCGCCCAGATCCTGCGCCTGCCGATTACCCCACGCCTCGACCATTTGCGCCAGCACCGTGCCACAATCGCCGACAATGCCCATGTCGACCGGCACGGTCTTGTTGATCGAAGACCGGTCGATATCGATGTGGATCTTCTTGGAATCCGGCGAGAATGCGTCGAGCCGCCCGGTCACCCGATCATCAAACCGCGCGCCGATGCAGACCATAACGTCGCACTTGTTCATCGCCATATTGGCTTCGTAAGTGCCGTGCATCCCCAGCATCCCGAGCCAATCGGGGTGCTGCGATGGGAACGCGCCGAGGCCCATCAGCGTCGAAGTGACGGGCGCGCCGGTGATATCCTGCAATTGACGCAGCAGATGGCTTGCTTCTGGGCCGGAATTGATCACGCCGCCGCCGGTGTAGAAAATCGGGCGTTCCGCTTTGGCGATCATCTCGACCGCTTCGACAATTTGTTCAGGCGGGGCCACCGTTTGCGGGGCATAGCGATGGGAACCCGCACGGGTCAGCGCGCGGCGTTCTGATGGGACGGCGATCTGCACATCCTTGGGGATGTCGATCACCACCGGGCCGGGCCTGCCGGTGGTGGCGATCAGGAAGGCTTCCTTGATCGTCGCGGCCAGATCAGCCGGGTCTTTGACCAGATAATTATGCTTGGTGCAGTGGCGGGTGATGCCGACAGTGTCGGCTTCCTGAAACGCATCGGTGCCGATCAGCGCGGTCGGCACCTGCCCGGTGATGACGACCAGCGGGATCGAATCCATCCACGCATCGGCAATTCCGGTGATGGCATTGGTCGCGCCGGGGCCGGATGTTACCAGCACCACGCCGGGCTTGCCCGTGGCGCGGGCGTAACCTTCGGCCGCGTGGACTGCGCCCGCTTCGTGGCGCACGAGAATGTGGCGGATATGCCCCGGCCCATGGGCATCACCAAACAGCTCATCATAGATCGGCAGGACCGCGCCGCCGGGATAGCCGAACACGAATTCGACCCCCTGTTCGACCAGGCACTGCACCAGAATGGCCGCGCCGCTGAGGGGGGCGGGCGGCGATGATGCAGAATTTGGCGAGGCAGACACGGGAAACTCCATTGTGATGCGCGTGATTTAGCGGCGAGAGGCGCAGCCTTAACAAAGAAACCGGCCCGATGCAGGGGACCGCACCGGACCGATTTCAGATGTCGTTATCGGTTACAATCTGATAAGTCAACCATTATTTACGTAATAATGATGCAAAATAAGTCTCAAAATCGACAGTTTCGGATTCAGGGCCGATATTCGCCCGCACCCAATCATCGGGCACTTGCCGCCGGAACCAGGTGAATTGCCGCTTGGCAAAATTGCGGGTGGCCTGCTGCCCGGCGGCAATCATCGCCTCGCGCGGCAGTGCATCGGAGAGAAAAGCGGCAATTTCCGGCACGCCAATTGCGCGCATCACCGGCAGATCGGGGTCAAGTCCGCGCGCCAGCAGCGCTTCAACCTCGGCCACCGCGCCCGCCTGCAACATCGCCGCGAAGCGTAGGTCACACCTTTCATAAAGCCACGTGCGATCGGGCATCAGCACCAGTGGGTGAAGATCAATATCATCGCCAATCCCGCCCGCCTTGGCCATCTGCCAATCGGCCAGCGTCACCCCGGTCGAACGTTTGACCTCCAGCGCGCGGGCGATGCGCTGGCGATCAGTGGGCGCAAGTTCGGCAGCGCGCAGCGGGTCTTCGACCTGGAGGAGCTTGTAAGCGCCATCATCGGGCAGGGCGCGCACCATCGCGCGCACATCAGGATCAATCGCCGGGATCGGCGCAATCCCTTCCAGCAGCACCCTGAGATAAAGCCCGGTGCCGCCGACCAGAATGGGCACCACATCCGACGCATGGCATTCTTCGATTTCGGCCTTGGCCCGCGCGGCCCACGCCGCTGCCGAACACGCCTCTGCCCCGTCCCACGCGCCGAACAGGCGGTGTTCGATACCCTCCATCTCATCATCGGAAGGGCGGGCGGACAGGACGCGCAGATCGGCATAGACCTGCGCGCTGTCGGCGTTGATGATGACCCCGCGCCGTCCGGCCTGTGCGAGACGATGGGCAAGGGCGACTGCAATCGCGCTCTTGCCGCTGGCGGTCGGCCCTGCAATGAGCGCGACCGGTGCTGATGGAGAAGACAGAATGCTCATTGCGCGGCTGATAGCAGAGACGGAGGAATGTGAAACGCGTCTCGATGCGCTGGCGGCGCAGTTGGCCGAGGCTGGGATGCCGCTCACCGCCGCGGCATTGCCTGCTGATGGCGGAAATGTGCTGGAATTGCAGTTTGATGGCGACGATACGGCGGCGGTGCTGGGCGTAATTGACCAAGTGTTTGCGCCTGCCGATATGCTGGTTAGCGATGGCCCCATCATGGTGCCGCAGCTGTTCGTATCCGACATGGATTCGACCATGATCGGGCAGGAATGTATCGATGAACTGGCCGATTACGCCGGGTTAAAGCCGCAGATCGCCGCGATTACCGAGCGCGCGATGCAGGGCGAGATCGATTTCGAGGCGGCGCTGCGAGAACGGGTGGCCTTGCTGGAAGGGCTAGATGAAAGTGCGATCCGCGCGTGTCTGGCCGATCGGATCACTCCAACTCCGGGTGCGGCCACGCTGGTGGCAACGCTGGCGGCGCTGGGAACGCGAACGGTGCTGGTGACGGGCGGCTTTCACCATTTTGCCGATCCGGTTGCGGAAATGCTGGGGTTTGACCGGGTCGTGGGCAACCGATTGGCGGTTGAAGGCGGCAGGCTCACCGGTGGGCTGATCGGCCCGATTACCGACAGCGCGGTAAAGGCAGCGGTCTTGCGCGATGAACTGGCGGTGATGGGGGCGGGCGCACTCAGTCTGGCAACTGGTGACGGTGCGAATGATATTCCGATGATCGAAGCTGCGACCTACGGTTTTGCCTACCGCGCCAAACTAAGGGCGCGCAGTGCTGCAAATGGCCGGGTTGATCGCGGTGATTTGACCGCAGTGTTGGGCCTGCTCGGCATTCCCCGCGCTGATTGGCGCGAGGTTTGATTCCATGCGCCTGTCGGGATGGGCTGCGAAAAAGAGTTTTGATGCAAGACGCGAATCTGCTATTTACACAAATGTAAGCAGACTATGGCAGTCTGCATGGATAACCCGCAATAACTGGCCCGCAGGAACAGACCGTAAATGACCGCATCTTCAGTCAAATACAGCAATATCTTCGCTGCTGATGGCACCGTTTTGCGTCACCCTGATCGCCCGCAGGCGCAATATCGCCCGCTGCGTGCGGTGCGCAGTTTTCAGGCGTTGATCAAGGATAAGGAAGACACCAGCCTTGTCTTCAAGATTTTCGAATCGCTGCCGTCACGTGGATTCATGGAACGGGTGCGTGATTTCACTATGTCTCCGCACGGTGAACACCTGCGCAGCACCGAGCCGAACCTGCCTGAAATCCTTGACGATCACGCGACGTTGAGGCGCACGGCGAAGGGCAGCCTGGCCCACGCCTATTGCGATTTCATGGAATCCGAAGGCCTTTCCGCAGCGGGTCTGGTAGCCGAATCCGAACGACTTGGCCGCCCAAGATATCCCGATCTGGTCGAATGGTTCATCAACCGTTCGCGCGATACGCATGATCTGTTCCACGTGCTGACCGGCTATGGCCGCGATGCCTTGGGCGAACAATGCGTGCTGCTGTTCACCCATGGCCAATCGCCCAGCCAGGGCCACCTGCTGATCGGTTATGCGGGCGCGGCCAATATCAAGAAGATGGCGAAGGGCAGCGATGCCCCGGTGTTTGGCGCTGTGCGTCAGGCGCATCGCACCGGCAAGGGCGCACCGTCGCTGATGGCGCAACCGATCCGCGAATTGCTGGCCCGCCCGCTTGAGGATGTCCGCGCGAGCTTGCGCATCCCGCAGCCGACCAAGTATCGCGAATGCCATCGCATCTGGCAGGCCGAGGGAATTGACCCCTATGACCTGCTCGCCACCAAGCCGAATGAGAGCGAATTGGTCGCTGCGTAAGCGGCGCTGACGATCTTAACTGTTCCCATTGCGGGGGGCGGGTAAGCGCTTTACCCCTCCATCCAGTCTGCAAAAAACCGTTGGTTCGCTGCGCGCAATTCGCTGAGTGGAACGCCCAGCACGTGATCGCCGCCGACGGTGCCGATCCGCTGGAACCCGATCTGCGCGGTTCCTTCGTCGCGGGTGCCCTTCGCGAGCGCCGCGTTCAATGCCGCAACATCGGGCACCGTCACCAGATAGCGGCCCTGATCCTCGCCAAACCACCACTGCGCTGGGGTGTAATCGGGGTTTCCCGCCAGATCCGCGTCTGCGCCAATCCCGCCCGCCAGCGCCATTTCGGCCAGCGCCACCGCCAGGCCGCCATCGCTGAGATCATGCACCGCATTGACCAGCCCATCAGCGATCAATTCGTGGATGATCGCGCCGGCATTGTGCTCGATGGTGAGATCGGTTGGCGGGGTGCGGCCTTCCTCGCGGCCCTTGATTAACCGCAACCATAGGGACTGGCCCAAGTGCGAGCGGGTCGGATCGGGTGTGGCCCAGAACTCTGGCCCGACCAGATAGATCGCATCGCCCGCCTGTTTGAAATGCATCGTCATCATCTTTGACAGATCATTGATGATGCCAACCCCGCCAATCGCCGGGGTGGGCAGGATTGCGCTGCCCCCGCCGGTTGCCTTCGATTCGTTATAAAGACTGACGTTGCCGCTCACGATCGGGAAATCCAATGCGCGGCAGGCATCGCCCATGCCTTCCAATGCGTGGACGATCTGCGCCATGATTTCGGGGCGCTGCGGGTTGGCGAAATTGAGGCAATTGGTCACTGCCAGCGGCCGCGCGCCGACGGCGCACAGGTTGCGATAGGCCTCGGCAATGGCTTGCTTGCCGCCTTCGTAGGGATCGGCAAACACGTAACGCGGGGTGCAATCGGTGGTGATGGCGAGCGCCTTACCCGTCCCATGCACCCGCACCACGCCAGCATCGCCGCCAGTCTGGAGCGTATCGCCGCCGACCTGCGAATCGTATTGCTCGGCAATCCAGCGGCGCGATGCGAGATCGGGCGAGCCCATCATCGCCAGCAGATCAGCCGCGATATCATCGCTGGCGGGCACTTCGGTGAGCGGTTTGACCCCGGCCCAGACCTTGTATTCATCCTTTGACAGGTAAGGGCGGTCATACAGCGGCGCATCGGCGGCGAGCGGGCCGAGCGGGATGTCGCACACGACTTCGCCGTTCCATTCCAGAACCATGTGCCCCCCGTCTTCAAGCGTGTCGGTAACTTCGCCGATCACCGCGAAGTCCAGCTCCCACTTGCGGAAGATTGCTTCGGCCATTGGTTCCTTGCCGGGTTTGAGCACCATGAGCATCCGCTCCTGGCTTTCGCTCAGCATCATTTCATAC
>PHEL01000181.1 GCA_002842925.1 Alphaproteobacteria bacterium HGW-Alphaproteobacteria-14 | reverse complement strand
CGGACTTCAAGCTGATCGGGATGGATCGCCGAAATCGCCGCCGCCACCGCCACCGATCCGGCCGCCGTGGTGTAATACGGCACCTTGCCGGAAAGCGCCGCCATGCGGATCGATTTGCTGTCCATCAGCGATTGCCAGCCTTCGGTGGTGTTGAAGATCAGCGCGATATCGCCATCAATGATTTTGTCGACGATATGTGGCTGACCTTCGGCTACCTTGTTCACCCGTTCAACCGGCAGCCCCTGTTCTGCAAGGTAGCTTTGCGTGCCGCCGGTGGCGATGATGCGGAAACCCTGATCGATCAACTGGCGCACCGCCGGAACGATCACCGCTTTGTCAGTGTTCTTGACCGAGACGAACACCGTGCCTGAACGCGGCGGCACCATTCCGGCGCCAAGCTGCGATTTGAGGAAGGCCGCTTCGAAGGTGGTATCGATCCCCATGACCTCGCCCGTCGATTTCATTTCCGGGCTGAGCGCCGGATCAGCGCCGGGGAAGCGCGCAAACGGGAACACCGCTTCCTTCACCGCCATGTAGGGCAAATCACGCTTGAACGGCGGGAATGCGGCGAGCTTTTCACCCGCCATCACCCGCGCGGCGATTTTCGCGACCGGCTGGCCGATGGCCTTGGCGACAAACGGCACGGTGCGGCTGGCGCGCGGGTTGACCTCGATCAGATAAACATCAAGCTTTTCAGGGTCGGGCGCCCGCCCGCTGGCCTTGACCGCGAACTGGATATTCATCAGCCCGACCACGCCCAGCGCATGGGCCAACGCTTCGGCCTGACGCTCCATCTCGGCGATCACTTCGGGCGGCAGCGAATAGGGCGGCAGGGTGCAGGCGCTGTCGCCCGAATGGACGCCCGCCTCCTCGATATGCTGCATCACGCCTGCGATGCGCACTTCTTCGCCATCGCACAGCGCATCCACATCGCATTCGATCGCATCGCGCAGATATTGGTCGATCAGCACCGGGCTATCGCCCGACACGTTCACTGCGGTGGCGATGTAGTTATCGAGCTGCGCTTCTGAGTCGACAATCTCCATCGCCCGCCCGCCAAGCACGTAGGACGGGCGCAGCAGCACTGGATAACCGATGCGGGCGGCCACGGCTGCGGCCTCATCGCGGCTGCGGGCGATGCCGTTATCGGGCTGGCGCAGTTTCAGCTTGTTCACCAGCTTGGCGAAGCGTTCGCGGTCTTCGGCCAGATCAATCGCATCGGGCGACGTGCCAAGGATGGGGATGCCCGCATCCTCCAGCGCCTGTGCCAGTTTCAACGGAGTTTGCCCGCCAAACTGCACGATCACCCCGACCAACTCGCCGTTCTGCTGTTCGACCCGCAGGATTTCCAGCACGTCTTCCGCCGTCAGCGGTTCAAAATACAGCCGGTCTGACGTGTCGTAATCGGTCGAGACGGTCTCGGGGTTGCAGTTGATCATGATCGTTTCAAACCCCTGCTCCGCCAGTGCGAAACAGGCATGGACGCAGCAGTAATCGAACTCGATCCCCTGCCCGATCCGGTTCGGCCCGCCGCCAAGGATTACCACCTTGCGCCGGTCTGACGGGGCTGCTTCGCACTCAGGCTCGCCAAAGCTGGGGGCTTCATAGGTCGAATACATATATGGCGTGATCGCCTCGAACTCGGCAGCGCAGCTATCGATCCGTTTGAACACCGGGTTGACGCCCAGTTTGCGGCGAAATGCGCGAACCTCGTTTTCGCTGGTGGCCCCGGCCATGGCGACCAGCGCATCGTGGAGCAGGCCCGAACGCTTCGCCTGCGTTTCGCCCATGCCCCCCGCCACGCCGACCGACCGCACAGCGAGCGTGGCGAGGCGCTTGTCGGAAAAGCCCATCGCCTTCAACCGCCGCAGCCCTTCCGCATCGCGCGGCAAGCCATCGGCCTGCACTTCGGCTTCGGCGGCGATGATCGCTTCGATCTGGCGCAGGAACCACGGGTCGTAAAATGTGACCGCGGCGATCTCTTCAACGCTCATGCCTTCGCGGAACGCCTGGCCGACCTTGAGCAGCCGGTCAGGCGTGCGGCGCGACAATGCGGCGGTAATCACGTCGCGCGGCCGGCCTTCCAATTCGGGAACGCGGTTGAAACCATCAAGCCCGGTTTCCAGCCCGCGCAGCGCCTTCTGCATCGATTCGGCGAAGCTGCGGCCAATCGCCATCACTTCACCGACCGATTTCATCGCGGTCGCCAGATCATCCGCCGCGCCTTTGAACTTTTCAAAAGCGAAACGCGGGATTTTGGTGACGACGTAATCGATGGTGGGTTCAAAGCTGGCAGGCGTTGCCCCGGTGATCTCGTTGGTAAGTTCGTCCAGCGTGTAACCGACCGCCAGTTTCGCCGCGACGCGGGCGATGGGGAAGCCGGTGGCTTTCGACGCCAGCGCGGATGATCGCGACACGCGCGGGTTCATCTCGATCACGATCAACCGGCCGTCCTTGGGATTGACCGCGAACTGGACGTTGGAACCGCCTGTTTCGACGCCGATTTCGCGCAGGCAAGCAATGCTCGCGTTGCGCATGATCTGGTATTCCTTGTCGGTCAGCGTCAGCGCCGGGGCAACGGTGATGGAATCCCCGGTGTGGACGCCCATCGGATCGACGTTTTCGATAGCGCAGATGATGATCGCGTTATCCTTAGCGTCGCGCACCACCTCCATTTCGAACTCTTTCCACCCGAGCAGCGATTCCTCGATCAGTACTTCGGTGGTGGGCGATGCGTCGAGGCCTTCGCGCACGATCTGGTCGAACTCCGCCTTGTTATAGGCGATGCCCCCGCCGGTGCCGCCAAGGGTAAAGCTGGGGCGGATGATCGAAGGCAGGCCCGTGCGTTCGAGGATCACGCGCGCTTCTTCGAGCGTGTTGGCAATACCCGACCGCGCGCTTTCCAGCCCGATGCTGGTCATCGCATCGCGGAACCGCTGGCGGTTTTCGGCCTTGTCGATCGCGTCCGCTTTCGCGCCGATCATCTCGACGCCGTATTTCGCCAGCGTGCCATCCGCATCGAGCGCCAGCGCGCAGTTCAGCGCGGTCTGCCCGCCCATCGTCGGCAGCAGCGCATCGGGCCGTTCCCTGGCGATGATCTTGGCGACGATTTCGGGCGTGATCGGCTCGATATAGGTGGCGTCGGCGAATTCGGGATCGGTCATGATCGTCGCCGGGTTGGAATTGACGAGGATGACGCGGTAGCCCTCC
>PHEL01000180.1 GCA_002842925.1 Alphaproteobacteria bacterium HGW-Alphaproteobacteria-14 | reverse complement strand
GGCGCTTTCCGGCAAGGTGCCGTATTACACCACGGCGGCCGGATCGGTGGCGGTGGCGGCGGCGATTTCGGCGATCCATCCCGATCAGCTTGAAGTCCGCTCGATGCAGGACTATTATAGCCAATAACTGACACTGCTCCCCGAAATTGAAAGAGCCTTCAGCCGCGCAGATCGGACGGCTAACAGGCTTTTCTTCTCTATCGCAGGTCAAGTGTCCGAGAAACGAAGAGAAAGAACAGAAAGATGGCGACGATGGAAAAGGTTCCGATGCTGGCCGAGGGGTATGAACGGCTGACCGCCGACCTCAAGCTGCTGCGCGAAGAACGCCCGAAAATCGTCGAAGCCATCGAAGAAGCGCGCGCCCACGGCGATCTTTCGGAAAACGCCGAATATCACGCCGCCAAGGAACGCCAGGGCCAGGTCGAGACGATGATCGGCGATATCGAAGGCATGGTCAGCCGTGCACAGATCATCGATCCGGCGACGCTGTCGGGTGACAAGATCATCTTTGGCGCAACGGTGACCTTGCTCGACGAAAACGACAAGCCGATCCGTTATCAGATCGTTGGCCAGACCGAAGCGGACGCGAACAAGGGCCGCATTTCCTACAGCTCACCGCTCGCGCGTGAGCTGATCGGCAAGCAGGTGGGCGACGATATCGAAGTCACCGTGCCTTCGGGTGAGCGGTTTTACCACGTTGAGAAGATCGAGTTCATTTGAGGTGATTGCGATGGCGGGGCAGGGCCGATTTTGCCTGCCGCCAGACCCTGCCTAGACCCATGCTAGACCCCTCCTAGGCCTGCTTTAGCCCGGTTTGACGCAATGTTTCACGTGAAACATTGGCAAGGAATGGTGGGCGCGCGCCCTTAATCTTCCGGCGTCAGCAGGCGGTGGATATGCACCACCACATATTTCATTTCGGCATCGTCGACGGTGCGATGCGCCTGCGCGCGCCATGCATCGACGGCGGCGTCATACGAACTGAAGACGCCGACCACGTGGAGGCTTTCCGGGTCCTGGAATTCAAACCCGCGGGGGTCTTTTACACGGCCGCCCATCACGAGGTGGAGCCGCTGGTCGGGGGTGGTTTCTGCCATGATATCAGCCTTTGGGGAGGAAGGTTGTGCCCCCCCCTTAACGCGTCGCGCGCTAAGGACAAGTCTGCACGCCTAGGGGGTGGGGACTCTACCCCTTGGTCTTGGTGCGGAGATCGTTCACCACGCGCCCGGCCTTGCTGCGGGTATTGCGAGCCATAGCGCGCGATTTTTCCGCAGCCGCACCAGCGGCTTGCGCCGCGCCTGACTTCAATTTGCGGGCCTGCGCCGATGCCGCATCTCCCAGTTCAGTTGCCCGTTCCTGCCCGGTGCGGGCGGTCTGCACCGCATCGTCGATCAGCGCCATGACATAGCCAACCGCTGCCTTTCCCAGCAATGTCCCGATCTGCGATCCTCCCCGCGCAGTGAGGGTCTTGACGCCAGCGGTCGCGCGCGTCGCTGCGCTGCTGACCACCCGGCGACCGGGGCGGGTGAGCAATCCGATGGCAAGGCCAACCGCAAGCGCGCCGCCGATTACCGCAAGCGGATGGGCGCGGGTATAATCCGCCGCAGCCGTAGCCGCCGCGCGGGCATTATCAGCCAGCGAACGTTCGGCATTGCGGCGCTCTGCCGCCTCGATCCGGGCGCGCAGACTATCGCGTTTGCTATCGGCAAGGATACGGGGCTGATCGGTCATTCGGGGTCTCCTTCGGAAGCCGCCACGGGGTCAGGCCTGGCTTCGCTATCTTCGTCTGAGCTGTTGAAATCTTCGAACCAATCGAGGATCGGCCCGCGCGAAAACCACAGGATGATCGCGCCCAGCAGCAGAGCCAGCGCGCCCTTGTAATCGCTGGCCTGCGCCGTGGCCTGCGCCAGCACATCGCGCGCGCCGGCACGGATACGGCCCGAAATGGTCGAACTGACCCCCGATGACACGCGGCTGGCGATACCTTCTTCGCCAATACTGGCGCGCAGCCGTTCAATATCCGCAAGCACCACAGCGCGGGCGGCGTCGCGCAGCGCACGGTCTTCGATGAAACGATCGGGCAGGTGGGTCATGCGCCATCCTCCGGCCCGAACATCGCCGCTACTATTTTGCCATTGCCAAGCGCGGCCCACACTAACGCAGTTGTACCAGCAAGCAGCACCCCGACGACAATCGCAATCGCACCCCAGATCGTCACCAGCGGTGCCAGCGCGATCACTGCGCCCACGGCCAGCGCAATCAGGGCGATATGCAGCAGCACCAACGCCAGCACCACCAGCGCCAAAGCCCGGACTGATTTGCTCGCAGCGAGACCAGCGCGGGTTTTCTGGAACGCGATTTCCGCCTCGGCATAGGTGCGCGCGTCATCGACTAGCGCCGTGATATCCGCGCGCAGGCTTTCGAAGCTGTTACTGTCTTCGCCAGGGTCGCCGTCCGGGCTTGTGGCCGGATCAGCATTCTCATCCGATGGCAAAGGCAACGGGCCGGGTTCGGGATTGTCCATGACCTGCTACCGCCAGTGCCAGTCCGCGATCAGCCCCGCTTTCCGCGAAACAGCCGGGCGATGAAGAAGCCGACCACGGCCGCAATACCCACCGCCACGCCGGGGCTTTTGCGCACCATTTCGCGGGCATCCTCCCCCAGTTCTTCGACGCTTTTGGCTTCGAGCTTGGCCGAGGTTTCAGCGAGTGTGCGCGAGGCCTTGCGGGCATAATCACCATATTGCTCGCCCAGCTTCTCGTCGATCTGCGTGGCGCTATCACCCACCACCTTGCCGATCGAGGCGATGGCATCGCTGGCGGTCTTTTTGCCTTCGACCGCCAATTCCCCTGCCTTGCCCAGAGCCTGTTCGCCGTAGATCTTGGCTTCGGACACCAGATCGGTGCCTTTGCCCTTGGCCTGTTCACCGACGGTGCTGAGGCGGGTTCCGGCCTCGGCACGCAGGGCAGCAGCGCCAGCTTTGGCTTCTTCGAGCGCGGCGTTGAAACGGCTCTTTGCTACCGCAACCGGGGCGGGGGCGGGATCAGCGCTTTTGGCCGTGGCCGCCGTTTTGCGCGGTGCCGCCTTTGTCGGGCCCTTGGCCTTGGCAGCGCCGCCTTTGGCGGGGCTAGCCGGGGTCTTGCGCGTCTTGGCAGCCGTCGATTTCGGGTCGGTCGGTTTCTGGGGGGTCGTATCAGCCATAAGGTTGTCCAATCTCCATTTCGTCCTGCTGCTCAGCGCCGCCCGCTTGCGCCCTTTCGATCAGGCGCTTAGGGGCTTCATA
>PHEL01000179.1 GCA_002842925.1 Alphaproteobacteria bacterium HGW-Alphaproteobacteria-14 | reverse complement strand
CCGGGCAATAATGCCTGGATGATGACGGCGACCATCCTTGTGCTGCTGATGATCCTGCCGGGCCTCGCGCTGTTCTACGGTGGGCTCACCCGGTCGAAGAACATGCTATCGACCATGACGCAAGTCGGCGCGACCGCCTGTCTTGCCATGCTGATCTGGGTGATGTGGGGTTACAGCCTTGCATTCGGCGACACGGTGTATGAAGGAACGCTGGGCCTGTTCATCAGCGGGGGGAGCTATTTCCTCTCCGGCACCGATGCCAGCAGCACGGCTGGCGACTTTCACCGATGAAGTCATCAGCAAATATGTCTTCATCAGCTTCCAGATGACCTTTGCCGCGATCACGGCGGCGCTGATCCTCGGCGCAACGGCAGAACGCATGAAGTTCAGCGCGGTGATGGCCTTCGTG
The DNA here is from genome assembly GCA_002842925.1 of Alphaproteobacteria bacterium HGW-Alphaproteobacteria-14. Taxonomy (GTDB): domain Bacteria; phylum Pseudomonadota; class Alphaproteobacteria; order Sphingomonadales; family Sphingomonadaceae; genus Erythrobacter. The sequence continues at coordinate 2,958 of PHEL01000179.1, read as the reverse complement.
CCGATCTGGTTGACGATCGTCTACTTCCCGATTGCGCACATGGTGTGGGCTGGCGGCGGCCTGATGTTCGAAGACGGCGCGCTTGATTTTGCCGGCGGCACAGTGGTGCACATCAACGCCGGTGTGTCGGGCCTGGTGCTCGCCTACCTGCTGGGCAAGCGTCGCGGCTATCCGTCGGAACCGATGCCGCCGCACAGCCTAGTGATGACGATGATTGGCACAGGTCTGCTGTGGGTGGGCTGGTTCGGGTTCAACGCCGGTTCGGCGCTGGAAGCCGATGGTTCCGCCGGCCTTGCCATGATCAACACCTTCGTTGCTACCGCAGCGGGCGCGCTGACCTGGATGGTGATCGAGCGTGCTGCGGGCCACAAGGGTTCCGCACTGGGCTTTTGTTCAGGTGTGATCGCCGGGCTTGTGGCCGTCACTCCGGCGGCGGGTAATTCTGGCCCGTTCGGTGCGATCCTGCTCGGCATTGTTGCCTCGGGGGTCTGCTATGTCTTTGTTGCCAAGGTGAAGGCCAAATTTGGCTACGACGACTCGCTCGATGCTTTCGGCATCCACGGCATTGGCGGCATCGTCGGCGCGATTGGCACGGCAGTGGTGTACCAGCCGTTCCTCGGCGGCCCCGGCGACGGTTCGACCGCGCTCGGTGTGCAGCTCGGCATCCAGATCAAGAGCGTGTTCATCACGATCGGCTGGGCCGGTATCGGCACCCTGATCGCTGCCTTTCTCGTCAAGCTGACCATTGGTCTGCGGGTCGATGAGGAAGCCGAAGTCAATGGGCTCGACATCTCCGAACATGGGGAGCGCGCCTACAATTAAACCTTATCCAGCTTGGCGGGGGGAGGCTCTCTCTCCTCTCCCCCCGTCTCAATCCGTTCCTCCTGCGAACGAACAAACTGATAATGGCCGGAGCGGTGAAAACCCTCCGGCCTTTTTTGTTTGAATTGCGGGTTTGCGACCCCGCCTCCGCGGGGTCGCCCTTGCGGCCCGCCTTTCGGCGGGCCGGATCAGCGCCGGCTTGCTGGTGGGGGTTAAACTCTTTCCGCTTCCATCACGAAGTCCGCGCACCTTTCGCCGATCATGATGCTGGGCGCGTTGGTGTTGCCGCTGACGATCTTGGGCATCACGCTGGCGTCAGCCACCCACAAGCCGTCCAGCCCGTTCAGCCTGAGCAACGGATCGACCACGGCATCGGCGTCTGCGCCCATTCGGCAGGTGCCGACCGGGTGGTAGACCGTGTCAGCGCGGCTGCGGATCAGCGCATCGAGCGCGGCGTCATCGTTCAGGTCAACCGGGTGGCGATTAGTTGGGCCGAATGCCTGCAAGGGCGGCGCTTCGGCCATGCGGTGCGACAGGCGAACCCCGGCGCGCAAGGTTGCCATATCGCGTTCGTCATCGAGGAAGTTGGGATCAATCAACGGTGCGGTTGCCGCATCCGCGCTGCCCAACCGCACAGTTCCCCGGCTTTCGGGGCGCAGCACGCAGGCGTGGAGCGAAAAGCCGTGCGCCTTCACCTTTTCACGCCCGTGATCTTCCAGCACGGCGGGAACAAAGTGCCACTGCACATCGGGCGCTGGGCTATCGGGCATCACCGTCCAGAAACCGCCAGCTTCGGCATAGGGGGTGGTCATCACCCCCGTTCGCTTGCGTCGATGCTCGATCATCGCCGCCACCATCCTCAGGCTCCCCTTCAAGGTGCTGCCGATCGGCACGTCGCTGACTGTCTCCCAACCAGAGACATAGTCGATGTGATCCTGCAGGTTGCCGCCGACCCACGGGCGATCCAGCACCACATCGATCCCGTGGGCCCTCAGGTGATCTGCCGGGCCGATGCCTGATAGCATCAGAACCTGCGGGCTGTTGAATGCGCCAGCAGACAGCACCACTCCGCGCCGTGCCAGCAGCGTTTCGGGTTGGCCGCCGCGCCGCACCCGCACCCCGGTCACGCGTCCGCCTTCGATTACCAGCTTTTCAACCAGCGTATCGGTGCGCACTGCGAAATTGCCCTGTTCACGGATCGGTTCAACGTAAGCGCGCGCGGCTGACCAGCGTTCGCCCTTGCGCTGGGTCACCTGATACAGGCCGAACCCATCCTGCCGCTCGCCGTTGAAATCGGCATTGGTGCGCAATTGCAGCGCGGCGGCGGCCTCGACAAAGGCGTGACTTGCCGGATTGGCAGCGGTTTGATCAGATACGAACAGTGGCCCACCTGCGCCGTGGTAATCATCGCCGCCGCGCTCGTTCGCTTCGGCGCGTTTGAAGTAGGGCAGTACATCGTCATAGGCCCAGCCGGTGCAGCCTTGCGCCGCCCAGTTGTCGTAATCCCATCGGCCCCCGCGGATATAGATCATCGCATTGATCGCTGACGATCCGCCCAGCCCTTTACCACGCGGCTGATACCCGGTGCGCCCGTTCAGCCCTTTTTGGGGAACAGTTTCATAGCGGTAGTTCGATTTTTCGGGGATGAAGGGCATGAAGCCCGGCGTCTTGATCCAGACATTATCGTTGCGTCCGCCCGCCTCGATCAGACACACCCGGCGCGTGCCGTCCACGGCCAGTCGTCCTGCAACGGCACTGCCCGCGCTGCCACCGCCAATGACGATGTAATCGAAACTTTCCATGATCTCTCCCTTTGGCGGGGGAGACTAAGCAGGTTCGTTGCTCGCTGCAATCGAGTTTCGATCAGCCACTGATGCTGTGGCAGGTGCAACTTCATCCCCGACACGCGCCTGCCCCAGCCGCGTTTTCCACCGCGCGCGGATCATGTCCGATGTTTCGCGGCTGCCATCATGGCTCCAGCCGGGTTCGCGCAGCAGGTAACTAAGCTTGTGCCGCCAAGGGCTATGCCAGATGTCGGACAGCATCCCGATCCATTCGTGGAACACCGCCCACAACAGGTTGAAACTGCCGAGCTGTTTGACGATGCCGTAACGGATCGCCTCGTCATCCACTTCG
>PHEL01000178.1 GCA_002842925.1 Alphaproteobacteria bacterium HGW-Alphaproteobacteria-14 | reverse complement strand
CTGCGAACAGGTTGGCGAGCATTTCGACGGGGGCGGCATCGTCCTCGGCGGAATATTCCATATTGCTCACTCTCATCGGCGCTCTTTCGCTTGGGGGGAGGCACGATCACGCCGTCCGAAGCACGTTTGGACGCCAAGCGCGGGGATTGGCAATGCACCATCGTCCAGTGGCTGGGGAGAACCGGATAGAGCTGTGCAAAGCCTGTGCAAAGAAAGTGGGGAAGAGCCGGAAATTACTATTTAACCAGCTGAATTTCTTCACCTTCCGGGCTGACATAGAGGAAGCTGTCGATCCCCTTGCCCTTAAGCTCGCGCACCAGCGCCTGCGCCTTTTCGCGGGTGTCGACCGGCCCGGCCAGCAGGCGATGCGCCTCACCCCAAGGGGTAGTGTGCGGTTTCAGCTTGGCCAGTATGTCACCGCCGCCTTTCGAAATGCGGCGCCAATCGAACCCTAGCGCCTTGGCATTCCGGCCGGTCGCAACCTGCACCCAGACGCGGCTCGGGTGAACCGGCTTGACCGGCTCCTTGGGCTTGGGCTTTTCGGGCGGCGGCGGCGGGGCTTCGCGCTTGACGGTGATACGGGTGAGGTCAACCGCATCGCCGCTGACCCGCGCATCGGGCAGCGCCGCGCTGCTGAGATCGGCAAAGGCATCGGCCACCCGCGCAGGTGAAACTGGGCGCGGCGCTTGCGGTGGGGCGGGCGGCGCTGGCGTTGGGGCGGGCGTTGGGTCGGGCGTTGGGGCGGGCGTTGGGTCGGAGGAAGGCATTGGCGTTGGCACAGGTGCAGACGCAGCCGTCGCAACCGGAGGCTTGACCGGGGCGGGAGCGGGCGGCACGAGTTCTGCGAGCGTTGGCGGCGGCCTTGTGCGCGCGTCGAGCGGCGGGCCAGCCGGGGCGAGCCTGCTATCGGCGCGTTCTTCGGCCGCGAACCGGGCGAGGCGCGGATCATCGCGGCCAATATCGGCGGCGCGCGGGAAAATGCCAAGATTGGCGGCAGCCGCCTGCTGCGGCTTGGTCAGGCGCGGCATATAGCCGAGATAGGGCACCAGCCGGGTCGCCATATCGCGCGGCATTATCTCTTCGACAATCGCCGCTGCGCGGTCGCTATCCCCCAGGATCGCGAGGCCGAAGGCACGGGCACGCTGCGCCGCCATATCACGCTTGCCGATCAGCGGGCGCAGGGCCTCTTCAAACTGCACGCGGTTGCCCGCAATCGCATGGCTGATCGCGAGCCTACGGCGTGCTTCGTCATTGGCCGGATCGAGTTCCAGCGCGCGCGTATAGGCCGCCTGCGCCGCCGCCTGTTCCCCAACCAGATCGAGCGTCAGCGCCTGATCGGTGAGCACCTCACGCGCTGGCACCCCAGCAGCCAGCGCCCGTTCAAACTGCACCAACGCCTCACCAGCGCGGCCCGATCGCAGGTAAACCCCTGCCAATCCCTGCGCCACACGCGGATGGTTGGGGTCGAGTTCCGCCGCCCGGCCAAAGAACCCGATCGCGGCATCAAGATCATCAACACCCATCGCCGCCGCCCCTGCCTCGACCAGGGTATCGCGGTCACGCGGAGCCTTGGACAACGCGACCAATGCGCGGTTAAGGCGCTGGACTTCGGGCGAAGGCAGTGGCTGCACCACTTCGCGCGCGATCACATCCTGCGCCGCTGCGGGGGATGTGATGAACGGCACGGCGACCGCCGCCAAGGTCAGCGGGGCACAGGCAAGGAAACCAGCTTTCATCAGTTGCATTTAGCCTGCCAACCACCACCCGCCAGAGCCATCAGCCTGCCTAAGCGGCGAATGGCACCGCCAACACGCCGGATCGATTTGCCGGACGCATTCCTGCGGCAATTGCTGGCGGGTAACGCTTACTGGTTGTTCTGCCGTCCGAGGAAACGCGGAATGCTGAGCGCCGGGCCATCACCGTCGCCATCATCATCGTCATCGCGCGCAGAGCTGCGCGACAGATTGGCCATGCGTTCAAACAGCGTGCTGCCAGCGTTGGAAGCCGCGCCAGCATCGCCGCCATCGCCGTCCGCACCGCCAAGCAGCGAACGCCGACGATTGCCGCCCAGCTTCGCTTCAACCGGGCGGTCTTCGGCGGCCAAGCGGTCGGCATTGGCAAGCAGATCGTCCTGCACCGGCCCTCCCTGAGCATCGGGTTCGTCCTCTGCATCGGTGTAGGGTGCGTATTCACCGCCAAGTTCAAGCGCGTCATCATCTTCGCCCGATACCGCCGGGGCGGCTGGGGACGAATCGAAGCCCAAGCCATCATCTTCATCGCTGCGAAGTCCGGCGAGCGGATCGACAATGCCATCGACATCGTCATCATATTCATTGGAGTAACCGTCTGACTCCTGCATGCCGCTAAGATCGAAGGGCGCAGCAGTTGCCGGTTGTTCCTCCGCCTCATCGGTAAGCTCCAGCGAGCCGTCCTCGTCCTCGCCGTCGTCCGAATAATCCACGGACGGCATTTCGGGCGGGGTCAGTTCAAACGCTGGGATGGCAGGAGCAACAGCGGCGGGCTGTTCAGCCTCTTCCGTCGGCAGTTCCATCAGCCCATCGTCGTCCGACAGTTCCAGCACCGGACGCTTGGGCGCACGCGAAACGCCGAGCGATACCGACTGCGAACGTTCTACCGCACCAGCGGCACCCTGTTCGATCCCGGTGGCGACCACCGACACGCGGATCTTGCCCTGCAGATCGGGGTTAAAGGCGCTGCCCCAGATGATGTTGGCATCTTCATCGACCAGTTCGCGGATGTGGTTCGCGGCCTCATCGACTTCGAGCAGGCGCATATCCTCACCGCCGATGATCGAGATGATGACGCCTTTGGCACCGGCCATGCTGACCCCGTCGAGCAGCGGATTGGCGATTGCCTGTTCGGCGGCTTCGAGCGCGCGGTTCTCACCCTCACCCTCACCCGTGCCCATCATCGCCTTGCCCATCTCGCTCATCACCGAGCGCACGTCGGCAAAATCGAGGTTGATGAGGCCCGGCATCACCATCAGATCGGTGATCGAACGCACGCCCTGCTGCAGCACTTCGTCAGCAAGCTGGAACGCTTCCTTGAAGGTGGTTTCGGCCTTGGCGACCAGAAACAGGTTCTGGTTGGGAATGACGATCAGCGTGTCGACATGGTCTTGCAGTTCCGCGATCCCGGCTTCGGCGGCGCGCATCCGGCGGGTGCCTTCAAACAGGAACGGCTTGGTCACCACCCCCACGGTCAGCACACCCATGCGGCGCGCGGCTTCGGCGATGACCGGCGCAGCGCCGGTGCCTGTGCCCCCGCCCATCCCGGCCGCGATGAAGCACATGTTGACGCCTTCGAGCGCCCTTTCGACTTCGGCAACGGTTTCCTCGGCGGCGGCTTTGCCCACTTCGGGCCGCGCACCTGCCCCAAGGCCGCC
>PHEL01000025.1:29445-30172 GCA_002842925.1 Alphaproteobacteria bacterium HGW-Alphaproteobacteria-14 | reverse complement strand
TGGGTTCGTGGCAGGCGCTGATCGATTACCTCACCACCGACATGGCGCATCTGACGGTGGAGCGCGTGCGAATCCTGTATCTCGATACCAGGAACCGGCTGATCGAGGATCATCACCTTGGCGATGGTTCGATTGACGAGGCCGCGATTCATCCGCGCGAGGTAATCCGCCGGGCGATGGATCTGGGGGCGGCGGCAATGATTCTGGTGCACAATCACCCCAGCGGCAGCCCCGAACCCAGCCGTGCCGACATCCAGATCACTCAACGCATTGCCGAGGCCGGGCGATTGCTTGGCGTCACCGTCCACGATCACGTCATCATCGGGCGCGAAGGGCACACCAGTTTGCGGGCCAAGGGGCTGATCTAGCGGCTTGCCATCCGCGCCCCGCCCGCCTAGCCCGCGCCCCAAGTTCGATCCTTCAACCGGAGCCGCCCGATGGTCCCCCGCTATGCCCGCCCGCAAATGACCGCCTTGTGGGAACCCGAAGCGAAATATCGCATCTGGTTCGAAATTGAGGCGCACGCCACCGAAAAGCTCGGTGAGCTTGGTGTGGTTCCGCCATCGGCAGCCAAGGCGCTGTGGGACTGGTGGGCGACCGATCCGGTGATTGATGTTCCCGCCATCGACGCGATCGAGGCAGTGACCAAGCATGACGTGATCGCCTTCCTCACCTGGGTGGCCGAGCAGGTCGGTGACGAAGCGCGCTTCATGCATCAGGGCATGAC
>PHEL01000025.1:0-29414 GCA_002842925.1 Alphaproteobacteria bacterium HGW-Alphaproteobacteria-14 | reverse complement strand
TGATCGCGGACACCGACGCGCTGCTGGCGGCGATCAGAACCCGCGCGATGGAGCACAAATACACGCCGACGATTGGCCGCAGCCACGGTATTCATGCTGAGCCTGTCACCTTCGGGCTGAAATTGGCGCAGGCCTATGCGGAGTTCGACCGTTGCCGCGCGCGTCTGGTCGCAGCGCGCAGGGAAATCGCCACCTGCGCGATTTCGGGCGCGGTTGGCACCTTTGCCAATATCGATCCGTCGGTTGAAGCACACGTCGCTGAAAAGCTCGGCCTGGCCATCGAACCTGTTTCCACGCAGGTGATCCCGCGTGATCGCCACGCGATGTATTTCGCCACGCTGGCGGTGGTGGCGGGTAGCATTGAACGGCTCGCGGTCGAAATCCGCCACCTGCAACGCACCGAAGTGCTGGAGGCGGAGGAGTATTTCTCGCCCGGCCAAAAGGGGTCGAGCGCGATGCCGCACAAGCGCAACCCGATCCTCACCGAAAACCTGACCGGGCAGGCGCGCATGATCCGCGCCTACGCCCTGCCAGCGCTGGAGAATGTCGCGCTGTGGCACGAACGCGATATTTCGCATTCGTCGGTGGAGCGCTTCATCGGCCCGGATGCGACAATCACGCTCGATTTCGCACTCGCACGGCTGACCGGGGTGGTTGAAAAGCTGCTGGTCTACCCGGCGCGGATGCAGAAGAACCTCGATGCGATGGGCGGTCTGGTCCATTCGCAGCGGGTGCTGCTGGCGCTGACACAGGCCGGGGTCAGCCGCGAGGACGCCTATCGTCTCGTGCAGCGCAACGCGATGAAGGTGTGGGAATCGGACGGCAAGCTGTCGCTGCTCGATCTGCTCAAGGCCGATGCCGAAGTCACTGCCGCACTGTCTGGGGCCGAGCTGGAAGACAGGTTCGATCTCGCCTACCACTTCGCGCAGGTCGACACGATCTTCGCGCGGGTGTTCGGGTAAGATCGGCGATGCTGGACTCGGGAGCCAAATCGCCTAGGCTTGGCCAATCAATGGGCCATCGGGAGAGGGGCGCCTCGTGAAAATCCTTCGCACCATCATGTGGATTCTGGCGGCTTTGTGCTTCCTGATCTTTGCGAGCTATAACTGGCGACCGGTTGAATTGACGCTGTGGCAGAATCTTGTGCTGGAAACCAAGGTGCCGGTGCTGGCGCTGCTGGCGTTTGCAGCGGGGTTTGTGCCGCTGTGGGCCTATCACCTCAGCGTGAAATGGGCGCTGAACCGCAGGGTGCGGGCGTTGGAAAACTCGCTCAAGAACATGGCGCTGGCGCGGCAGGCGGAAACGGCTGTGTCAAACGCGGCGCCAATCGTGGACAGCCCTGTGGATAAGGCAGGGACAAAAGCGGGAGAACCCGCCGACCCGTTCAACCCGTCAAACCCCGGCAGCGAGGGGGATGGCGCGTGAGCAATCCGATCTTCCTCGCGCTCGACATTCCGCATCTGGAACCAGCCAAGGCGCTGCTATCCAAGGTCAAGGCGCATATTGGCGGGGTCAAGCTGGGGCTGGAGTTCTTTTGCGCGCACGGCAGCCACGGAGTGCACGAAATTGCGCATATGGGCCTGCCGATTTTCCTCGATCTGAAATTCCACGACATCCCCAATACCGTCGCTGCGGCGATGCAGGCGATCCATGTCTATCAGCCCGCGATTGTCACCGTTCACGCCAGCGGCGGACGCGCGATGATGGAGGACGCCAAGGCTGCTGCGGCAGAAGGCTGCAAAGTGGTGGCCGTCACCACCCTCACCAGCCTCGACGCCAATGATCTGACCGCCACCGGAGTCTATGGCAGCGCCGAAACGCAGGTAATGCGATTGGCTGAACTCGCCCATGCGGCGGGATTGGACGGCGTGGTGTGTTCAGGGCACGAAGTCGGCATGGTCAGAAAGGCATGGCGGGATGGCTATTTCGTCGTCCCCGGCTTGCGCCCCAACGGCGGCGGCACCGGCGACCAGAAACGCGTCGTCACCCCCCGCGCCGCGCGCGACAATGGCGCGAGTGTGCTGGTGATCGGCCGCCCGATCAGCCGTGCAGAAGACCCGACAGAGGCAGCGCGCGCGATCGAGGCGACGCTCTAGCAGCGATTGATTATGCCCACTGCGATCAAGATCTGCGGGGTTTCCACGAGCGAAGCGCTCAGCGCCTGCATCGCCGCGCGCGCCGATTGGTGCGGGCTGAACTTCTATGCCCCGTCCCCGCGTTACGTCACCAACACGCAGGCCGCGCGGCTGGCCGAGGTATCGGGCACCGCGATCCGCCGCGCGGGCGTGTTTGTCGATGCCGATGACGCGGCAATTGGCGATGCGGTAAGCGCCGGAAGGCTCGATGCGATCCAGTTGCACGGCGATGAAACGCCGGAACGCGCCGCCGCCGTGCGGGCGCGATTCGGCTTGCCCGTCTGGAAAGTGCTGTGCGTGGCAAGCGCCGATGATATCGCGCGCGCTGATCGCTATGCCGGGACGGCGGATTTCATCCTGTTGGATGCCAAGACCCCCAAGGGCATGATGCCCGGCGGCATGGGCTTGGTGTTCGATTGGTCGCTGCTGCACCTGTATAAAGGCCCGCTGCCATGGGGCCTTGCGGGCGGGCTGACCCCGGCCAATGTCGCCGAAGCGGTCCGGCTGACAGGTGCGCCGCTGGTCGACACATCATCGGGCGTGGAAAGCGCGCCCGGTATCAAGGACGTGGACAGAATCGCTACCTTCTGCAAAGCGGCACGGCTATGAACACGCACCTCAATTCCTTCCGCAACCAGCCTGATGATCGCGGCCATTTCGGCCAGTTCGGCGGGCGCTATGTCGCGGAAACGCTGATGCCGCTGGTGCTCGATCTGGAGCGCGAATATCGCAAGGCGCAGGCCGATCCGGCGTTTCAGGCAGAGTTTGACGATCTGCTCGAACATTATGTCGGTCGCCCCTCGCCGCTCTACTTCGCCCCGCGCATTACCGAGGAGCTCGCCAAGCTGGCGCAGCCCGGAAACGGAGCACAAGTGTGGTTCAAGCGTGACGAGCTCAACCACACCGGCGCGCACAAGATCAACAATTGCATCGGGCAGATCCTGCTGGCGATGCGGATGGGCAAGACCCGCATCATCGCTGAAACCGGCGCGGGCCAGCACGGCGTGGCGACCGCGACCGTGTGCGCGCGCTTCGGCCTGCCTTGCGTGATCTACATGGGCGCAACCGACGTGGCGCGGCAGGCGCCCAACGTGTTCCGCATGAAGCTGCTCGGGGCAGAGGTAATCCCCGTCACCAGCGGCGGCGCGACATTGAAGGACGCGATGAACGAAGGGCTGCGCGATTGGGTCGCGAATGTCCACGACACCTTCTACATCATCGGCACCGCCGCTGGCCCGCATCCCTACCCAGAGATGGTGCGCAACTTCCAGAGCGTGATCGGCAAGGAAGCGCGCGCGCAGATGCTCAACCGCACCGGCCGCCTGCCCGATCTGCTGGTCGCCTGCATCGGCGGGGGTTCCAACGCGCTGGGTCTGTTCCACCCGTTTCTTGATGATCCGTCAGTGAAGATGCTCGGCGTCGAAGCGGCGGGGCATGGGTTGGACGGCGACGAACACGCCGCCAGCCTGTTGGGCGGATCGCCCGGCGTGCTCCACGGCAACCGCACCTACCTGCTGCAGGACGAAGACGGCCAGATCACCGAAGGCCACTCGATCAGCGCCGGCCTCGATTACCCCGGCATCGGCCCGGAACACGCGTGGCTGAAGGAATCGGGCCGCGTCGATTACACCGCCGTCACTGATGACGAGGCGCTGGAAGGTTTCCAGCTACTTTGCCGCACCGAGGGGATCATTCCTGCTTTGGAGCCCGCCCACGCGATTGCGGCGGTGGCGAAGGTCGCGCCGACTATGCCCAAGGACAGCATCGTGCTGATGAATCTGTGCGGGCGCGGGGATAAGGATATTTTCACCGTGGCGGAGCGGTTGGGGGTGGAGTTGTGAGCCGTTTCGCATCGGCTTTCGGCAAGTCCGCTCCAGCGCTCGTCTGCTTCATCACCGCAGGCGATGGCGACACTGCGGCCAATCTCGATGCGCTCGTCGAAGCCGGTGCGGATGTGATCGAGTTGGGCATGCCCTTCACCGATCCGATGGCCGATGGCCCCGCGATCCAGGCTGCCAATCTACGCAGCCTCGGCGCTGGAACAACCACCGCCGACGTGCTGCGCTACGCGACCGACTTCCGCACCCGGCACCCGGACGTGCCGCTGGTGCTGATGGGCTATGCCAATCCGATGGTGCGGCGCGGGCCGGAATGGTTTGCCGCTGCCGCTGCCGAAGCAGGCGTGGACGGGGTGATCTGCGTCGACATTCCCCCTGAGGAAGACGATGCCCTCGGCCCGGCACTGCGCGCGCGCGGCATCGCCCCGATCCGCCTCGCCACCCCGACCACCGACGCCGCGCGCCTGCCGCAGGTGCTCGAAGGCTCGGCCGGGTTCCTCTACTACGTCTCGGTCGCCGGGATCACCGGCAAGCAACAGGCCGCGATCGAGAGCATTGAGGCCAACGTGGCCCGCATCAAGCAATCCTCCGACCTGCCGGTCGCTGTCGGTTTCGGCGTGCGCACGCCCGAACAGGCTGCCGCCATCGCCCGCGTGGCCGACGGTGTAGTGGTCGGCTCGGCGCTGGTCGAAATCGTCGGAGAATATGGCGCGGACGCTCCGGCCAAGCTAAGGGAGCTGACGTCGGCCCTTGCTGCGGCCGTCCACGCTGCCCGACAGGAGCAAACGGCATGAACTGGTTCACCCGCGTCCGCAATTCGTTGGGCTTCAGCGCCGACAAGAAGACCACAGAGAAGGATCTGTGGATCAAGTGTCCATCCTGCCAGGAAATGCTGTTCGTGGCCGAGTATGAGGACAACCTTTCTGTCTGCCCGAAATGCGATCATCATGGGCGGATCGGCGCAGATGCGCGGCTGGCGCTGCTGATGGATCCGGGGTTCGAGGTGCTGCCGCTACCCAAGGTCACCGAAGACCCGTTGCAGTTCAAGGACACCAAGAAATATACCGACCGGCTGAAGGCCGCACGCGCCGCGAATCCGCATGAGGATGCCTTCGTGGTCGGATCGGGCGCCATCGAAACACGCCCCGCCGTGGTTGGCGTGCAGGATTTCAGCTTTATGGGCGGATCAATGGGCATGGCCGTGGGGCAGGCCTTTTGCGAAGGCGCGCAAAAGGCGCTGGATCGCGGGTGCGCCTATATCGTCGTGACCGCAGCGGGCGGCGCGCGGATGCAGGAGGGGATCCTGTCCCTGATGCAGATGCCGCGCGCGACGGTGATGACGCGGCGGTTGAAGCAGGCGGGTCTGCCCTATATCGTGGTGCTCACCGACCCCACCACCGGCGGCGTGACCGCGAGCTACGCGATGCTCGGCGACATTCACATTGCCGAACCGGGCGCGCTGATCGGCTTTGCGGGCCAGCGGGTGATACAAGACACGATCCGCGAACAACTGCCTGAAGGTTTCCAGCGGGCCGAATACCTCCACAAACACGGCATGGTCGACATGGTGGTGCCGCGCCGCGAGCTGAAGGCGACGCTGGCGCAGGTGCTCGATTATCTGCAACCCGTGAAGGCGGCGTAACCCGCGCATTGCTGTGAAGCCGCTCGATTTTGGCCGGTCAGACGACCCGCGCGTCAATGCACAGCTTGACCGGCTGAGCGCGCTCAGCGTGCCGCAGGGACGGTTGGGCCTCGACACCATCGCCAAGTTGCTGGAGCGGATTGGCAATCCTCACCGAAAGCTGCCGCCGGTGTTTCACGTGGCGGGAACCAATGGCAAGGGTTCGACCTGCGCGTTTCTGCGCGCGATGCTGGAGGCGGAGGGATACCGCGTCCACGTCACCACTTCACCGCATCTGGTGCGCTACAACGAGCGCATCCGGTTGGCGGGGGAACTGATTTCGGACGCGGCGCTTGCGGCGGTGCTTGAGGAAGTGCTCGACGCAGGCGAAGACCTCGCCCCCAGTTTTTTCGAAGTCACCATCGCCGCCGCCTTCCTCGCCTTTGCCCGCACGCCTGCCGATGCCTGCGTGGTCGAAGTCGGCATGGGCGGGCGGTTTGACGCAACCAATGTGCTGGAGCCTGAGGCGCTGGCAGCCTGCGGGATCGCGGCGCTGGGGTTGGATCATGAACGGTTTCTGCTGGCCCCCGAAGACGACGTGCCGACCGAGCCGATGGCACGCATCGCGTTCGAGAAGGCGGGGATTGCGAAGCAGGGGGTGCCGCTGGTGACCCTTGCAGCGACCTATCCCGACGCAGCGCAGGCCGAAGTCGCGCGGCAAGCAGGCCGTGCCGGAGCCGAACTGTGGGACTATGGCTGCGACTGGTCCTGCTGGGGTGACGATCACAACGGCGCGCTTGTATTTCACTGGGAAAGTCCGGAATCGGAGGCACGTTTCCCGGCCCCGGCGCTTTCGGGCCGGCATCAGCTGCTCAACGCGGGCCTCGCCATCGCCATGCTCCGGGTGCAATCGCGATTGCCGGTCGGGCAGGAAGCGATCGAAAGCGGGCTCAGGACCGTCGCCTGGCCCGGTCGGATGCAGCTTCTGCAAAGCGGCCCTCTCACCGCATTATCGTCGGCCGAACGGATTTTTGTCGATGGAGGACACAACCCCAACGCGGGCATGGCGCTCTCCACAAGCCTGCCGGATGCCGTGCACCTGATCCTCGGCATGCTCGACAACAAGGATCCGATGGCTTTGATCGAACCGCTCGGCAGCCGCATTCGCAGCCTGACGGTGGTTCCGGTCCCCGGCCACGATAGCCACCCGGTTGAGGCCTTCGGACCCGAAGCGAAACCGGCGGCCAATGTCGAGCAAGCGCTGCTCGCCCTGCCCGACGACGGCCTGCCGGTGCTCATCGCCGGCTCGCTCTACCTCGCTGGAGAGGCGCTGCGGCTGAACGACGAAGTGCCTGATTAAAACAGTTCCGGCTCCGGCGGGGGCGCGTTCTCCGCCCGGCCCGATCGCGCCTGACGCACCCATTCCATCACGCATAGCAGCACTGCGAACAACCCGATCAGCGTGGTGAAGATAAACACGTCGTAATAGCCGCGCTCAGCGATCATCTGGCCCAGCGCCGGGCGGCCCAACGTCCCCACCAGCAGCGTCAGCGAGGACAACAGCGCATATTGCACTGCGCTATACCCCTTTGCGACGATGCTGGAGAGGTAGGCGACAAATGCCGCACCCGCGATCCCGACTGCGATGTTCTCCGCCCCGATGGTCAGCATCAGCCGCGCCATCCGGTCATCCGCGCCGAACTGTCCGGCCAGCCAGGTGAAGCCGGTAAAGTCGCTCGCCGCCTGCATCCGCGCTCCACCGATGGCAAGATCGGCATAGAGCAGGTTGGTGAGCGCCGCGATCACCGCGCCCAGTGTCAACGTCGTCATCCGCCCGATCACTGTCAGCAATGTGCCGCCCAGCGCCAACCCCACCAGCAAGGCGCCGACGCCGAAGAACTTCGATGCAATCGCCACCTCGTCTTTGGTGTATTTGAGCTCGCCGAGGTAGAATGGGTAGGCAAAGCTGCCCCAGATCGCATCAGTGATCCGGTAGGTCAGTACCAGTACAATCACCAGCACAGCCGCCCATTTCAGCCGTCCGATAATCTCGGCCAGCGGCAGGATCAGCGCGCGGTAACCGTGATCAAGCGCGATATCGATGCCGCCGCGAATGGGTGCCGCCTCAGTCAAAACATGGCGGCCCTGTTTGCGCATGGTTTCCAGCCAGCCCGCGATAAGTCCCGGCAGCAGCACCGTGGCGATCACGATCAACGGGCCCATTGTGCTGACGAACTCGGTCGAATCCGGACGGTTTTCCGGAGTCGCGGCAAGCGAGCGCACCATGAACACCAGCACCGTCACCAGCGCCCAGCCCCACAGCAGCGCAACCGCGCTGAGCGCCCAGCCGCGGATGCGCGGTTCGATCTGACCGGGTTGACGCAGGGTTTCAAGATTGGCTCGCTCACCCGCCAGCGTCGCCGCACTGCGTTCCGCATCGGGCGCGAACAGGCCGACAAAACCCACAGCCAGCAGGATCGCCCCCATGCTGGCATAGACCGTCGGCCATCCGAGCCGCTCGGCCATGAACAGCGCCAGCGCACCCCCCACCAGCGCCGACGCGCGGTAACCCATCTGGTAAATGGTCGACAGGATATCGATGGTCGCCACCTCGTCTGCCACATCCACCCGCCAGGCATCGATCACCACGTCCTGCGTCGCGCTGGCAAAGGCACCAATCCCGGCCAGCAATGAAAATAGTCCAAGCGCATTCAGCGGATTGAGCAGCGACAGCAGCACCAGAATCGCTCCCAGCAGGAGCTGCGCGGTGACAATCCACTGCTTGCGCTTACCAAGCCGCCGCAGCAGCGGGATATCCACCCGGTCAAGCGCGGGCGACCACAGAAACTTGAAGGCATAGGCAAGTCCAATCAGTGAAAACACGCCCATTGTCTCGACATCGACCTTGGCATCGGTAAGCCAAGCGTAGAGCGTGCCCAGCAGCAGCGCATAGGGGAGACCCGACGCAAAGCCGAACAGCAGGACATAACCGGTCTTGGGGTGACGCAAGGCGGCCATCAGTGTCAGCCAGCGCGAAATGCGCGTAGAATTATCCAAGGCGGCGTTGGCCATTAAAGCTCCCACATCTGTACTGCGCGCTGAGCGTTTGCTCCGCGCCGTTTTCGTGCCACACTACGCACGGACGAGAGGATGAGAAAAGAGCGATGAACGCCGCCACAACAGATATACCCACATTGCGACCTACACCGGGCCAATTGGCGCTGGCTGAAGCGATCCGCGAAGGCCGCGCCAAGGTAGCAGGGGGCATTCAGCAGGTGCCTGCCAGTAACTACACTTGCCCCGATCATTTCGCGCGCGAGAAAGCCGCATTGTTCGACCGGCTGCCGCAAGTGCTCGCTCCGTCCGCGCTGCTGCCAGATCCCGGCATGGCTGTGCCGCATGACGCGACCGGACGCCCGCTGCTGATCACCCGCGACGGGGAGGGCACAGCGCACGTCTTTCTCAATGTCTGCCGCCACCGGGGCACGCGGTTGGTCGAGGGCAGCGAAGTGCAATGCGCCAAGCGGTTGGTCTGCCCCTATCACGCCTGGACTTACCGGATGGACGGCGCACTGCTCGCCCTGCCCCGCCCCGATACATTCCCCGCCATGGACAAGCGCGATTACGGGCTTGTCGAACTGCCGAGTATCGAGGCAGGCGGGTTGATCTGGTTCGCTCCGCAGGAGGGCGCCGATTTCACTGATGCCCAGAACCTGGGCAATGACCTTGCCGCCTTCGGCCTGCCGCAAACGCACCTGTTCCGGCGCAAGCTGCACACAGTGCGCGGCAACTGGAAGCTGATCATGGACGCCTTCCTTGAAAGCTACCACGTCACCCGCCTGCACGCCGCAACCATCGGCCCGTTCTTCAAGGACGGGATCACCGCAGGCGATCAGATCGGCCCGCACCAGCGCTCTGCCGTCGGGAGGCTGGAGGAGATGGAAGGCGTCGATCTCAGCAATATGGCGGCACTGCGCCGGGTGGTGACGTTCGCCTACCAATTGCTGCCCGCCACCGTGATCATACCCAGCCCCGATTACGTCAATGTGATGGTGCTGATGCCGCAAGCGCATGATCTGACACTGGTCGAGGATTTCATGCTGATCCCCGAAGCGCCCGCCACCGACAAGGCGCGCGATCATTGGGAACGCAGCTGGAATCTGCTTGATGGCGGGGTGTTTGCCAGCGAAGACTTCCGCGCTGCGGAACTCGGCCAGCAGGGGTTGCAATCGGGCGCGATTGATCACCTGACGCTCGGCACACTGGAAGGCGGGATTGCGCGGTTCAACCAGATCGTGAGCGAAGCCTTGCGGGCAGCGAACTGAAAGCCTAGGCGCGGCGCCTATGCCAACCCAGCCCCCCCGCTCCGACAGCCGCCCCGAAGGCACCAAAGATTCCGGGCCTCGCCCGGACGGACAACGCATCGCCAAGCTGCTCGCCCGCGCGGGCGTCGCCAGCCGCCGAGAAATAGAGCGGATGATCGCCGAAGGGCGCGTGGCGGTGGATGGCAAGGTGCTCGATACCCCGGCAACGATCCTCGCCAGCCTGCGCGGCGTGACGGTGGATGGCAACCCGGTTGCCGCAGCCGAAGCCACGCGGCTGTTCGCATTTCACAAACCAACCGGGCTGATCACGGCCGAGCGCGATCTGGCGGGCCGCCCGACGATCTACACCGCGCTGCGCAATGCCCTGCCCGCCGGGACGCCGCGGCTGATGCCGGTCGGCCGGCTCGATCTCAATACCGAAGGTCTGCTGTTGCTGACCAATGATGGCGGGCTGAAGCGCACGATGGAGCTTCCCGCCACCAAAGTGCCGCGCACCTACCGCGCCCGCGCGTTCGGCGAAATCCAGCAGAGCCAGCTTGAAGACCTGATCGAAGGCGTCGAGATCGACGGGATGCGTTATGGTTCGATCGACGCGAACCTTGAACGCGGAACGGGCCGCAATGTGTGGGTCGAAATGACCATCACCGAAGGCAAGAACCGCGAAGTGCGCCGGGTGCTCGAATATCTGGGGTTGAAGGTCAACCGCCTGATCCGCACCGGCTATGGCCCGTTTAACCTGGGCGATCTGCCGCGCGGGCAGGCGGTGGAACTGACCGGCAAGCCAGTGGCACGGTTCCTGTCTGAAATGACCGGCGAACCGATCCCGCGCGGCGGGGTTAAAAAGGCGGAAAAGGTCGATGTCCCGGCGCCGACCAAGGCGCCCCGTCCCCCGCGCCCCCCGGCTCGCAAGGGTCTGTCCGCGCGACCTGCGCCGCGCAAAGGCAGCGATGCCGCGGCTTTCCCGCGCAAGGGCGCCGATGCTGCGGCAAACACTGCGCGTAAAGCTCCGGATGCATCACTTGCCCCGCGCAAGGGGCCAGCAACCCTGTCCAACGCTCCGCGCAAAGGCCTCGATGGCCCCGGCACACCGCGTCCCGGCTCACGTTCGCGCAAGCGTCCGCCCGCCACGCGCGGCAACACTCCACCGCGTGGGCCGCGCAAGTGAGGATCATCGCTGGCGCATGGCGCGGGCGCAAACTGGTCGCTCCCAAGGGTGATGCCACGCGGCCGACCGCCGACCGGATGCGCGAAACGCTGTTTTCGATGCTCACCAGCCGTCTCGGCAGTTTTGACGGATTGCAGGTGGCCGATCTGTTTGCCGGTTCCGGCGCGCTGGGGCTGGAGGCTTTGTCACGCGGGGCGGCGACCTGCCTGTTTGTCGAACAGGATCGCGCGGCAGTTGAGGCGATCCGCGCCAATATTACCGCGCTGGGCGCGCGCGATTCTGCGCGGGTGGAGACGGGATCGGCAACGCAGCTGCGCGCCGCCACCGCACCGTTTGACCTGATCCTCGTCGATCCGCCCTACCATTCAGGCGCGGGCGAGGTCGCGCTCGACCGGCTGCTGCGGCTCGGCTGGATCGGTGCACAAACGTGGATCAGCCTAGAGACTGCGTTCAACGAAGATCCGGCGATCAAGGGGCTCGAAGTCGAGACAGAGCGCCGGGTCGGCAAGAGCAAGCTCAGCCTGCTTCGGCTGGCTCCGCCATCCACCGACCCGGTTCCCCCTGAAGCTGCGGCTTAAGCGCTAGGCGCGTCAACTTGGGTATCGATCTGCGCCCAGATCGATTCGCGCTGCGGTTCGGCCATCGTGCTCAATGCGACCTTGTCACTATCGGACAGAGCCCAGAACTTTTTCTGGCGGTCGGGGCTCAGCGACCAGTAATAGGTTTGGGTTTCGGCAGGCCAGGTTTTGAATGCGGTCTGCTTTTCTGCGGGCCAGCCCTGCATCTCAGCGTCCTGTTCCGACGTCATGTCAGTGGCAGGTGCTTCGGCTTCGGGCGCGGTATCGGGGACGCTATCATCCTGAGCCATGACCATCACGGGCGTCAACGCCAAGGCCGTAGCAATCCCTGCGATGGCAATTGTATTGAGAGACTTATACATGGGTAACTCCTTAAAAGTGGTTCCCAAGCATGCACGAACGCGGATGTTGTCAGGTCGCTCAGTCCCCTGCTAACCAGACGCATCATCTATGGTCGATACCGCGCGAGCAGCAAAGCCGGCGCCTAGCCAAACGTCCCGCCTTTGCCACGCCCGGGCGGCAATCGTGGCACAAAAGCGGCGAGCAGTTCGTCGCAGCCCGTCTGGCGGGGCACAGTGCGGTATTCGACCTTGCCCGTTGCAGCAATGTTCCCTACCTGTTCATGGTATCATGAGTTCACAATTACCGTCTCCCACGCCTGCGCGCGATACAGTTCCGGCCTATGCCGCACAACTGAATGCGCCGCAGCGCGCCGCCGTGCTGGCGACCGAAGGCCCGGTGCTAATGCTGGCGGGTGCGGGCACGGGCAAAACCGCGGCGCTGACCGCGAGGCTTGCGCATCTGGTGGCGACCCGGCGGGCCTATCCCAGCCAGATCCTGTGTGTCACCTTCACCAACAAGGCCGCGCGTGAAATGCGGGAACGGGTGGCGCATCACCTTGGCCCGGCGGCAGAAGGCATCCCGTGGCTCGGCACCTTCCATTCGATCTGCGCCAAGATGCTGCGCCGCCATGCCGAATTGGTAGGGCTGCAAAGCAATTACACCATCATCGACACCGATGATCAGATCCGGCTGCTGAAACAGTTGATCGCGCAGGCTGATCTTGATGAAAAACGCTGGCCCGCGCGCCAACTGGCAGGATTGATCGATCGCTGGAAGAACCGTGGGCTGAACCCGCAAGACCTCGATGCAGTCGAGAACGAGGCTTACGCCAATGGCAAGGGTGCAGCGCTCTATGCCCGCTATCAGGCGCGGCTCAAGGAATTGAACGCCTGCGATTTCGGCGACCTGATGCTGCATATGCTCAACATTCTGCGTAACCATCACGATATCCTCGCCGAATATCAGCGCCGGTTCCGCTACATCATGGTGGACGAATATCAGGACACCAACGCGGTGCAGTATCTGTGGCTGCGGTTGCTGGCACAGGAGCACAAGAATATCTGCGTAGTGGGCGATGATGACCAGTCGATCTATTCATGGCGCGGCGCAGAGATCGCCAATATCCTGCGGTTTGAAAAGGATTTTCCTGGCGCAGAAGTGATCCGGCTGGAACAGAACTATCGCTCCACACCGCATATTCTGGGCGCGGCAGCGGGGCTGATCCGCGCAAACAGCCAGCGCCACGACAAGACGCTATGGACCGAGGTCAACGGCGGAGACAAGGTCAAGGTGATCGGCGTTTGGGACGCGCCCGAAGAAGCGCGCCGGGTGGGTGAGGAGATCGAACGGCTCGAACGCGAAGACGCACGGCTCGATAAGGTGGCCATTCTGGTGCGCGCGCAATACCAGACCCGCGAGTTCGAAGATCGCTTCATCCAGATCGGGGTGAATTACCGCATAATCGGCGGTTTCCGCTTCTACGAACGCGCCGAAATCCGCGATGCCCTCGCCTATTTGCGACTGATCGCGCAACCGCAGGATGACCTCGCATTTGAACGCATCCATAATCAGCCCAAGCGTGGTTTGGGCGCCAAGGCGCTGGAGAAAATGCACAGCCACGCGCGCCGCACTGGCCTGCCGCTGGGGGCGGCAGCGCTTCAACTGGCGGATAGCGATGAATTGCCCGCGCGCGCGGCGAACACGATTGGCGCGCTGATGCGGCAATTCCTGCATTGGCGTGAGACGGCGGACACGGTGACGCCCGCCGATCTGCTGCGGCTGGTGCTGGAAGAATCGGGCTATAACGCGATGCTCGCCGCGGATCGCACCGCCGAAAGTGCCGGGAAGGTTGAAAACCTCTCCGAACTCGCCCGCGCGATGGAAGATTACGAGACGCTCGGCGATTTCCTCGAACATGTCAGCCTCGTCATGGATAATGACCGCGCCGATAGCGAGGAAACGGTGACGATCATGACGATCCACGCGGCCAAGGGGCTGGAGTTCGACAATGTGTTCTGCGTCGGCTGGGAAGAAGGCGTTTTTCCATCCCAACGCGCGATTGACGAAGGGGGCCTCGCCTCGCTCGAAGAAGAACGCCGCCTTGCCTATGTCGCGATTACCCGCGCGCGGCGGCGCTGCGTGATCCTGCACGCCGCCAACCGCCGTATCTATGGCCAGTGGATCAGCAGCATCCCCAGCCGCTTTATCGAAGACCTGCCCGCCGAACACATCGATCAGGAAACCACGCTGACCGGCGGGGCAAGCCTGTGGCGCGCGAACTGGAGCGAGCAGGAAGACCCCTTCGCCCACGTCGCGCGCGACCGGCCTGATCGGGCACAGCAGCGCGGACCCGGCTGGCAGCGGGCGTTGACGTCAGGCTATGATACCAAGCCTGCAAGGGTGCGCGAAAATACGCGTTCAGCAGCCAGCTTCGCCGCGCCCGCCCGCAGCGACATCGCCATCGGCGCAATGGTGGCGCACGACAAGTTCGGCACCGGCTGCGTGATCGATCAGGAGGGCAACAAGCTCACCATCCTGTTCGAGGACGCGGGCGAGAAACGGGTGCTGGATAGTTTTGTGACGGTGGTGGGGTAGGCCCTCACCCAAATCCCACATCCAGAAACCCCGGACGCGGGCCGTTCCATTCGCCTGCTGGCACCGGCGTGTCGTCTTCGTTGTTACGGCGCACGCGGGGCTGGCGATCATCGGCGACGCGTTCGGTGGCTTGCGGGCGTTCGGCGCGGGCCCGGCGGGGCTTGGCCGGACGTTCTGCCGGTTCGACGTTTTCTTCCCTCGGCGCGGACTCTTCGCGCGGTGCTCGTTCAGCGCGAGGTTCACGTTCCGGCCGGGCGCGGCGGGATTTGCGGGGCTCGCGCTCCTCACGTTCTTCGCGTTCAGGTGCATCGGCCTTGGCGTCTTCAGCCTTGGCAATTGCGGCGCTGAGATCAACGCGCACGTCGTCCTTGCCAAACACCTTGATCGCGCTGCCAGTCAGCTTTTCGACATTGCTGATCGCTTCGGCGTCGTCTTCGGAAACGAAGGTGAAGGCCCGCCCCTTGGCCCCGGCGCGGCCAGTGCGGCCGATGCGGTGGACGTAATCATCCGGGTGCCACGGGGTGTCATAGTTGAACACGTGGGAGACGCCCTTGATATCGAGCCCGCGCGCGGCGACGTCCGAGGCAACGAGGATATTGACCTCACCCGCCTTGAACCGGTCAAGCTCCTTGATCCGGCTGCCCTGATCCATGTCGCCATGAATCTCGCTCGACCGGAAGCCGAAACGGGTCAGGCTCTGGTTGAGTTCGCGCACCGTGGTCTTGCGGTTGGCAAAGATGATCGCGGTTTCAACAAGGTCGTTTTCGAGGAACCAGCGCAGCGTATCTTTCTTCGACCGCGATTTCACCGGCACCTTGAAGGCGGTAATGTCGGCATTGGTCGATGCCGCGCGGCTGACTTCGATCCGCTTGGGATTGGTGAGAAACTTCTTCGACAGCTTTTCAATCGGCGGCGGCATGGTGGCCGAAAACAGCATCGTCTGGCGCGTTTCGGGCAGCTTGGAGCAGATGAATTCGATATCAGGGATGAACCCCATGTCGAGCATCCGGTCAGCCTCGTCGATCACCAGCAGTTCGCAACCGTTGAGCATGATCTTGCCGCGTTCGAACAGATCCATCAGCCGGCCCGGCGTCGCAATCAGCACATCGACCCCTTCCGACAGCGCCTTCAGCTGATCGCCCATCTGCACGCCGCCGATCAGCAGCGCCATTTTGAGGTCATGGTTCTTGCCGTATTTCTCGAAATTCTCGGCCACCTGCGCGGCAAGTTCACGGGTCGGTTCAAGGATGAGCGAACGCGGCATCAGCGCGCGGCGGCGGCCAGCGGCCATCACGTCGATCATCGGCAGCACGAAGCTGGCAGTCTTGCCGGTGCCAGTCTGGGCAATGCCGATCAAGTCGCGCATCATCAACACTGTGGGGATTGCCTGCGCCTGAATGGCAGTTGGCGTGGTGTAGCCCGCGTCTTCGACGGCTTTGAGCAATTCAGGCGAGAGGCCGAGATCGGCGAAGGTCATGCGGTGGATGGTGTCCGAAAATAGCGGGCAGGGTTACTGCCGGGTTTGCTGTCCCTCGCACGCAAGTGTGGCGGCTTTGGGATCGCGCGCCTCTCACGCAAAAGTTCGCAAAAGTCAAGAAATCGTGCGCTTCGGAGCAAACGGTCAGTCGCGCACTTCCACCAACTGGCGCATCACTTCGACTTCACAGCGTGCGCCGGTGCGCGATTGCAACTTGTCACGATCAACGCACAATCGCCCGTCCTCGTTTTTTTCGACGTAAAAACCCGAGTAGAAATCGCGCGCGCGGCACGATTTTTCGAGGTTGACCGAGATCATCCGCTGATCGCGCAGGAACAGCACCAGGCGATTGCCGCTGCCGGTCTGCACCCCGGCGATGCCCTCCAGCGCAACGCATTTCTCCTTGCGCCGCTCTTCGAAACGGGGACCAAGGTCGCGCTGCGGGAGCTGGGCTAACAGGTTCTGGCGGGCAGCAGGCACCTGCGGAGCGATCCGCACTACCACGCGCTGTTCGATCCGCACCTGCCGCGCGGTGGCGCTGGCGCGAAACGCCGTCAGTGGATTGGCCAGTGCCGGCTCGCCCTGCATGGGTGCCGCGTCGCATTGCGGTGCAGACATGGCGGGAACCGCGTCCGCCTGATCAGCCAAACCCGCTGCCCCCGCCATCATCGGCAGCATCAACGCCAGCGGCGCCGCAAAGGCAAACAGGCCGTGCATGATGCGGAAATATCTCTCCCTGGAGGACGCGGGACGCGGCGGAAAACAGCATCCGCCGCATGAAAGCCACGCTCTGACTTAGCGGCGCGAATTGAACCGTGGCTTAACTGCCTGCCAGCTTTGCCTGAAACTGGTGGCATATTCGCGTCCAGCTGTGGCATGGAGGCCACAATGACGCACATCACCGCACCGGCTGCCCCTTCGCCAACCTCCGAAGCGTTCCTTTCGGAGGCCGCCGCACTGCTCGGCCCGCGCGGGCTAACCACTGATCCTGATCGGATGGATGTGTGGCTGACCGATTGGCGCGGACGCTATACCGGGCGGGCGCTGGCGCTGGCCTCTCCTGCCACTACGGCAGAGGTTGCGGCGCTGGTCAGGCTGTGCGCCGCGCACGGCGTGCCGATTGTCCCGCAGGGCGGCAATAGCGGCATGGCGGGCGGCGCGACCCCGGATGCCAGCGGCTCCGCGCTGCTGCTATCGCTACGGCGGATGGACGCGATCCGCGCGCTTGATACCGAGGCACGGCAGGTGCTGTGCGAGGCGGGCGTGATCCTGCAACATCTGCACGAAGCGGCCGAGGGTGCGGGGATGCGTTTTCCCCTGACGCTCGGCGGCAAAGGATCGGCAACCATCGGCGGGCTGGTATCGACCAACGCGGGCGGCACACAGGTGCTGCGCCACGGCACGATGCGCGCACAGGTGCTGGGGCTGGAAGCGGTGCTGGCGAGCGGCGATGTGCTCGATACCCTCACCCCGCTGAAGAAAGACAATCGCGGGTTCGACCTGAAGCAGTTGCTGATCGGTTCGGAGGGCACGCTGGGGATCGTCACGGCAGCGACCTTGCGGCTGCTGCCGGCCCCGATTGGGCGGGCGACGGCTTGGGTCGGTCTTGGCGGGATTATCGAAGCGCGCACGCTGCTGCGCCAGATGGAGCGCGCGCTGGGCGATGCGCTGGAAGGTTTTGAGGTGGTGCCCGCGCATTGCCTCGATAGCGTGCTGGCGCATCTGCCTGTCGCGCGCGCGCCCTTGGCAGAACGGCACGAATGGAACGCCTTGATCGAATGCGTTTCGGCCACCCGCGACAGCAGCGCCTTGCGCGAAGCAATGGAAGCGGGCCTCGCCGCCGCGCTCGACAATGGCCTGATTGCCGACGCCGTGATCGCCGCCAACGACACGCAGGCGGAAGATTTCTGGACTTTGCGCGATTCGATTTCAGCCGCCGAACGCGCGATTGGCCCGGCGATGCAGCACGATATTTCGGTGCCAGTCGAAAAAATGCCCGAGTTTATCCTTGCCGCATCCCCCGCCATCGAAGCCGCTTTTCCCGGCACCCGCGCGGCCGCCTTCGGACATCTGGGCGATGGCAATGTCCACTTTCACGTGCTTGCGCCGCCGGGCGCAGAGCGTGGGGTGTGGGAGGAGGCCGATGGCAAGGCGGTCAGTGCGGCGGTCCATGATCTGGTCAGTCAATGGGGCGGATCGATCAGTGCCGAACACGGGATCGGGCAGATGAAGGTTGATGAACTTGCCCGGCTGCACGATCCCGCAGCTTTGGCGTTGATGCAACTGATCAAGGGCGCGCTTGACCCTGACAATCTGCTCAATCCGGGGAAACTCTTGCACGTCGCCCCGCGCAGCTGACCCGCGCGGCTTGCGCCTCAGCCTGCAAACGCCTAAGGGCCGCGCTTTCGGCGGGGGGTTGCCTTTCCGCCGAGGGGATTTTTACCACCGCTTTTTTCCGGAGACGACGTCATGGCCAGCGCGCCGCAACCGCAACTTCCGTTGTTCTACAAAGACCTTCTGCCGCTCAACAGCCGTGATCATGCGACCTGGAAGGCCGGGACGCTGGATAGCGCCGCCTATCTCGCCTCGACCCACGCGGTGCCGCTGACATCGGACGAATTTGTTGATGCTCAACGCTATTTCCCGATCGTCTTCACTGCGGGCGAAAACCCGCTGCCGATCGCGCTGTTCGGCCTTAACGAAGGGGTGAACACCTTCGTCGGCGATGACATGAAGATCAACGAAGCGATCTACCTTCCCGCCTATGTGCGGCGGTATCCCTTCATCCTCGCCAAGCTTCAGCAAGGCGTCGAGGATATGTCGCTGTGCTTTGATCCAAGCGTCGGTGTCATCGGTGCGCGCGACGAAGGACTCGCGCTGTTCGACGATGCGGGCCAGCCGACCGAATATACGCAAGGCGTGCTCGAATTCTGCCGCCGCTTCGAAGAAGCAGGGCAGCGCACCAAGCATTTCATGGATGAAATCGCCAAGCTCGACATCATGATGGACGGCGAAATCGCGATTACCCGCGGCGATATGCCCGACAAGCCGTTCGTCTATCGCGGGTTCCGCATGGTCGATGAAAACAAGCTGCGCGAACTGCCCGCTGAAACGCTGGATGGCCTGTCGAAGAACGGGATCCTGATGCTGATCTATGCGCACCTGTTCTCGCTCAACCTGATGCGCCTGATTTTTGAACGTCAGCTGGCACAGGGCAGAGTGCCGATGCCAGCCGAAAGTGCTGAGGCTCCGGTGCTCAACTGATCCTTGCCGGAGCTGCGGCTCTGGCCCGAACAGCGAAAAAAGGGCAGGTCGGCACTTCGCCACCTGCCTTTTTTCGTTCAGGGCGAGAGAGTTACTCCGCCGCCTGCAACACCCCGTCGCCGCCACTGAGCAGCGCGGCCTCAGCCCCCAATTCGCGCACCAGTCCGGCAAGCATAGCGGCCATCATCGCCAACCCTGCGCCCGGTTCAGACAGGTGCTGATCAAGATAGGTCGCACGGCAAACCTCGATCTGGAGCGCGTGCACTCCTGCCTGCGGAACGCCGTGACGGTCCAGCACATAGCCGCCCGAATAAGGGCGGTTCTGCGCCGCCGGATAGCCTCGCCCGTCCAGATGCGCCAGCGCGCGGCCCATCAGCCGGTGATGGCACGATGCCCCGAACCGGTCGCCCAGCACGATCACCGGCGCGCAGGCCTCCCCCTCGGCAGCACGCAGCGGCGGCATCGAATGCAGATCGACCAGCAAGGCGACGCCCCATTCGGCACGAATCCGCGCCAGCTCTGCCGCCAGTGCCGCGTGATAGGCTTGATGGATTCCGGTGATCCGCTGAGCGAGTTCTTCCGCAGCCAGCTGTCCGCGCCAGATTTCGCCCGATCCCGGCAGTCGGCGCGGCACCAGCCCCAACCCGCTGCGCGACCGGCGGTTGCTGGCGTGCGCGGCCGCCACATTGGCACCCTGCGCCGGACGGCCACCCTCGATCATGTCCCAGTCAACATCATCCTCAGCCCGGTTGAGATCGAGCACCGCACGCGGTGCGTTAGCCACCAGCAGCGCAGCGCCTGTCGCCCGCGCGATTTCCACGCCAACCCGGTCGACAAAGCGATCCTCCAGCCGCAACTGCGCCAGCACCGGATCGCGCATCCGCGCGACCACAGCGGGCGGATAGGCGCGGCCTGCGTGGGGCACTGCAATCAGCACCGGCAGGCGCAGGCGCGGCGGCGTGGTGAGCGTGAAGGCGGGCGCATCATTCAGCCCCGGCACGCAGCCCCCTGTCACCGGCATCCGCACATCCGCGCGGGCGAAGATCGGGTCACGGGGCGTGCGGGAGGATGGCGTCATTCCGCCAACCCTGCTGCCGCCTTTGCGCAGCGCTGTCAAAGCCTGATCGCGCTTCGCTTAGCGGCCTGCGTGTCGTTCCGTGTCAATTTGTCGCTGGCACAAAGATTTCTTAAGCCTGCGCTGCTAACGCCGCTGACATGACATCGACACGCACACCCCGCATCCTGCTCGCCGAAGATGAAGAGGCAATGCGCACCTATCTTACCCGGGCACTAACCAATGCCGGTTACGAAGTCAGCGCCGTGGATCGCGGCACTGAAGCCGTGCCGCTGCTGGAAACCGGCGATTATGATCTGCTGTTGTCCGACATCGTCATGCCCGAAATGGACGGGATCGAACTGGCGCAGCGTTGCGCGGAAATTTCGCCGCGCACCAAAGTGATGTTCATTACCGGGTTCGCCGCCGTATCGCTGCGCGCCAGCCGCGAACAGCCTGCGGCCAAGGTGTTGTCCAAACCGTTCCACCTGCGCGACCTGGTGCTCGAATCGCTTGCACCTTTTCCGGGCTTACGTTAAGGGCCGCCTCCGCCTCGACAGAGGCTGATCCGATGGTGCGGGCGTATAGCTCAGTGGTAGAGCACTATGTTGACATCGTAGGGGTCGCAAGTTCAATCCTTGCTACGCCCACCATCGGCCCGAACCGCAAATCACCCGCCGCTTCAGGCGGGTTTTTTGTGCGGCGCGCGCGCTCCGTCACATCTTGCAAGCCAAAGGCTGGTGCACTGCTTGCAAGAGCGGCCTCCTCTGCTAAAGCCCGCGCAACACCTTACTCAGCTTATCGTCGATCACACGCAGCCCGCGCAGACGGGTAAAGAAGGACAGGGCATCAGCCATGCAGAAAATCAAAGTCGCCAACCCCGTCATTGAACTTGATGGGGACGAGATGACCCGCATCATCTGGCAATGGATTCGCGAACGGCTGATCCTGCCCTATCTTGACGTTGATCTGCACTATTACGACCTTTCGATTGAAAACCGCGATGCGACCGATGATCAGGTGACTATCGATTCGGCCAACGCCATCAAGAAACATGGCGTCGGCGTGAAGTGCGCGACCATCACCCCTGATGAACAGCGGGTCGAAGAATTCAGCCTCAAGAAAATGTGGAAGTCGCCCAACGGCACGATCCGCAACATTCTGGGCGGTGTGGTGTTCCGCGAACCGATCGTGATCGACAACGTGCCGCGTCTGGTGCCCGGCTGGACTGATCCGATCGTGGTTGGCCGTCATGCCTTTGGCGATCAGTACAAGGCGACTGACACGCTGATCCCCGGCCCCGGCAAGCTGCGGCTGGTGTTTGACGGCGATGATGGCACCAAAATCGATCTCGACGTGTTTGATTTCCCCAGCGCCGGTGTGGCGATGGCGATGTATAATCTGGACGATTCGATCCGTGATTTTGCCCGCGCCAGCTTCAACTATGGCCTCAACCTCGGCTGGCCGGTGTATCTTTCAACCAAGAACACCATCCTCAAGGCTTACGATGGCCGCTTCAAGGATCTGTTCCAGGAAGTGTTCGACACCGAAGGTTTTGCCGAACAATTCAAAGCCAAGGGCATGGTTTACGAACACCGCCTGATCGACGACATGGTCGCCTCAGCGCTGAAGTGGTCGGGCAAGTTCGTGTGGGCGTGCAAGAACTATGATGGCGATGTGCAGTCGGACACCGTGGCGCAGGGCTTCGGCTCGCTCGGCCTGATGACTTCTGTGCTGCTCAGCCCCGATGGCAAAACTGTCGAAGCCGAAGCCGCACACGGCACCGTCACCCGTCATTACCGCCAGCACCAACAGGGCAAGGCAACGTCG
Source organism: Alphaproteobacteria bacterium HGW-Alphaproteobacteria-14 (assembly GCA_002842925.1). Taxonomy (GTDB): domain Bacteria; phylum Pseudomonadota; class Alphaproteobacteria; order Sphingomonadales; family Sphingomonadaceae; genus Erythrobacter. The sequence goes on along the minus strand of PHEL01000025.1, from coordinate 7,190 downwards.
ACCAACCCTATCGCCTCGATCTTCGCATGGACGCGCGGGCTGATGTATCGTGGCAAGTTCGATGGCACCCCCGATGTGGTGAAGTTTGCCGAAACGCTCGAACGCGTCTGCATTCAGACCGTGGAAAGCGGCCATATGACCAAGGATCTGGCGCTGCTGATCGGCCCAGGGCAAGCATGGCAGACCACCGAGCAGTTTTTCGAAACGATCGTGCAGAACCTCGAAAAGGAAATGGCCAGCCAGGCGTAGATCCCGGCTAGGGAGTATCATGGCAAGCCGATCAACCGCACGACTGGAAATCCGTCAGGCCAGGCTAAAGGACGTGCGGGCGATCGGGGACCTCGTCCGCCGTGCCTATGATGATCTGCCCGCCTATACGCAGGGCGAAATTCGCGGGCAGATCAACAACTACCCCGAAGGCTGCTTTGTCGCATTGTTCGATGGAGAGGTGGTCGGTTACTGCGCATCGATGCGGCTGGATGAACGCGTCGCACTGTCCGATCACACCTGGGATGAAGTCACCGGAAACGGGTTTGGCAGTCGCCACGATCCCACCGGCGATTGGCTCTACGGCTATGAATTATGCATCGATCCAGCGGTGCGCGGCACCCGGCTGGGACGGCGGCTTTATGAAGAGCGGCGCGCGCTGGCCGAACGGCTCGACCTGACCGGCATCGTGTTTGGCGGGCGGATGCCCGGCTATGCCCGCGCCAAGCGCCGCAAGACCAATCGCGCCGAAACCCCGGAACAATATCTGGAGCTGGTCACCCAGAGCAAGATTCACGATCCTGTGCTGCGGTTCCAGCTTGCCAACGGGTTCGAAGCGCAAGGCATACTTCCCAAATACCTGCCCGAAGACAAAGCCAGCCGCGGCAACGCGGTGCGGATGATCTGGCGCAATCCCTATGTCGACAGCAACGCTCCGCCCAAACACCGGCTGCCGCGCGATGTCGAAAGCGTGCGTATCGCCACCTGCCAGCTGCAATCGCGCGCTGTTTCGGGGTTTGATGAATTCATCAAGCAGATCGAATATTTCGTCGATGTTGCAGCCGATTACGAGGCAGACTTCATTGTCTTTCCCGAAATGTTCACCGTCATGCTGCTATCCGCCGAAGACCGTGAACTCACTCCGCTCGAAGCCATCGAAACGCTCAGCGATTACACTCCGCGTATCCGCCAGCGATTGTCCGAAATGGCGATGGCGTTCAACATCAACATCATCGGCGGCTCGCACCCCACCCGCATGGCCGATGGCGACATTCACAACGTCGCCTATATCTGCCTGCGCGACGGATCGATCCACGCGCAGGAAAAGATCCACCCTACCCCAAACGAAGCCTATTGGTGGAACATCAAGGGCGGCGACAGCATCGACGCCATCCCGACCGATTGCGGCCCGATCGGCGTGCTGATCTGTTACGACAGCGAATTTCCCGAACTCGCCCGACGGTTGGCGGACGAAGGCGCGCGGATCATCTTCGTGCCGTTCTGCACCGACAGCCGCCAAGGCTATATGCGGGTGCGCTATTGTGCGCAGGCGCGCGCGATTGAAAACCAGTGCTATGTCGTGATGAGCGGCAATGTCGGCAACCTGCCCAATGTCGCCAACATGGACATTCAATACGCGCAGAGCTGCATTCTCACCCCGTGCGATTTCCCCTTTGCGCGCGACGGGATTGCAGCCGAGGCATCCGAAAACGTCGAAACGCTGACGATCAGCGACGTGAACCTTGCCGACCTAAGCTGGGCACGAGCGGAAGGGACGGTGCAGAACCTCGCCGACCGCCGGTTTGATCTCTACCGGATCGAATGGGACAAGCGGGTGGGCAATATCTCAGACCCGCTGGGCGAGGAACGCTAGGGGCAGATCTACGGCCGCAATATCCCGCATTGCAGCACGCAATGGATGACAGCAGCACTGCGGCGCGGTAAGCGCATGGTGTGGCTGGCGAACTCGCACCTTCCCCTTTCCTGTCAGACGCGCTGGTCATCCTTGGCGCGGCGGGAATCGTGATCCCGGTGTTTGCCCGGTTCCGCATCACCCCGATCATCGGCTTCATTCTGATCGGAGTGCTGGTCGGCCCGTTCGGGCTTGGTTCGCTGGTTGAGCGAATACCCTGGCTTACCCACATCACGATAACCAATCCCGAAGCGCTAACCCCGTTTGCCGATTTCGGCATCGTGCTGCTGCTGTTCGCGATCGGGCTTGAGTTATCGTTCAACCGCCTGTGGCAGTTGCGCAAACTGGTGTTCGGACTGGGTGCGCTCGAATTGCTGATCATCGGCTCGGCACTGGCCACATTTCTGGGGTTCGCGGGATTGCTCGATTGGACCGGCGCGCTGGCGCTCGGCTTTGCCCTCGCGTTCTCTTCCACCGCTATCGTGTTGCCGATTTCAGGCACCCGCACCCCGGTGGGCCGCGCCGCGCTGTCGATGCTGTTGTTCGAAGACATCATGATCGTGCCGATCATCTTCATCCTCGGCGCGCTTGCCCCCAATGCCCAAGGCGACGGCTGGGCAGGCCTCGCGGACACCTTGTGGAAAGGCGGTTTGGTGATCGCGGTGCTGCTGGTGGTTGGCCGCGTGGCGCTGCCCCGGCTCTTCGCGCAGGCAGCGCGCACCAAAAGCCCCGAATTGTTCCTCGCCGCATCCTTGCTGGTGGTGATCGGGGCGAGCCTGGCGACCGCGATTGTCGGCCTGTCGCCGATCGTCGGCGCACTGATCGCCGGACTGCTGATTGCCGAAACCGAATACCATACCGAAGTCGAACTTATCATGGCGCCGTTCAAGGGGCTGGCACTCGGCGTGTTCCTGATCACCATTGGCATGAGCATCGACCTGGTCGCCATCAGCGCGCAGTTTGGGACGGTCGCGCTGGCGGTGGTCGGCGTGCTGGTGTTCAAGGCGCTGGTCACTGGCATCCTGCTGCGGCTGATGGGCGCGCGGCGCGGGACTGCCGCAGAAACCGGCGTGCTGATGGCATCGCCATCCGAAACCACGCTGATCGTGCTGGCCGCCGCGACCAGCGCACTGGTGGTCGATTTTGAAACCGCACAGTTCTGGCAGACCGTCACAGCCATCGGGCTGACCATTACCCCGCTGCTTGCCAAGCTGGGCAAGGTCGTCGCCCGCCGGGTTGATAGTATGGCAGAACATACCGCGATCAGCGACAGTGATGAACCATGTACGATCATCGTTGGCGGAGGCCGCGTTGGGCGGTTGATCGCAGATATGATGGAGGCTCATGATCAGCCTTACGTGATGATCGATACCAACCCTGATATGATCACCGGAGCCAAGCGCGACGGATACCGCGCGACCTTTGGCGATGCCGCGCGCGGCGATGCGCTGACCCGGCTGGGCGTGGAAACCGCGCCCGCCGTGGTGCTGACGATGGACGAGCCGGTACTGGCGCAGCGGTTGGTGGCCAAACTGCGCGATGCCTATCCTGACCTGCTGATCGTCGCCCGCGCGCGTGACACTGATCACGCCGCCGCCATGTACCGCGCCGGCGCAAGCCATGCGGTGCCCGAAACGCTCGAAAGCTCGTTACAGCTGTCAGAAGCAGTGCTGGTCGATATCGGGGTGGCAATGGGCCCGGTAATTGCCTCGATCCACGCCAAGCGCGACGAATTCCGCGAGCAGCTGGAGCGGGATGGCGGGCTGAGTGAGAAGCCGAAGCTGCGGACGACCAGCGTCGAGGCTTAATCGGCGGGAACTGCCGCCAGCAAAGCCTTGACCGCCGCCAGTGCATCTGCCGCCTTGTCGCCGTCCGGGCCGCCGCCCTGTGCCATATCGGGCCGCCCGCCGCCGCCCGTGCCGCCCAGTGCCGCAACCCCTGCGCGCACCAGGTCGACCGCGCTGATGCGCGCGGTGAGGTCATCGGTAACCGCCGCAGCGATGCTGGCCTTGCCGTCGTTGACCGCGATTACCGCCGCCACTCCGCTTCCGATGCGCTGTTTGGCCGCATCGAGCAGCGGGCGCAGTTCTTTGGGGTCTAGCCCGTCGATCACCTGCCCGCTGAACTTGACGCCAGCGATGTCCTCATCAGTTGATTCCGCCGCGGTGCCTGAACCGCCGCCGCCCAACGCCAGCGCCTTTTTCGCCTCAGCCAGCTCCTTTTCGAGCCGCTTGCGTTCGTCCATCAGCGCGGTGATGCGCGCGGGGACTTCTTCGGGCGTCGCGCGGATGACGCTGGCCGCGGCCTTCAGCGCGTCCTCGCGTGCTACCAGCCAGGCCCGCGCAGCTTCCCCGGTCAGGGCTTCGATCCGGCGTACGCCTGATGACACCGCACTTTCCGAAACGATGCGGAACACACCGATATCGCCAGTCGCGCGCACATGGGTGCCGCCGCACAATTCGACCGAGTAGCTGCGCCCGCCCTGCCCGGCGCGGCCCATCGACAGCACCCGCACTTCGTCGCCATATTTCTCGCCGAACAACGCCAGCGCGCCCGCTTCTACTGCATCGTCGGGGGTCATCAATCGCGTGCCAACCGCTTCGTTGGCGCGGATTTCGGCGTTCACTTCGGCTTCGACTGCGGCGATATCTTCCGGAGTCAGCGGGGCCGGATGCGAGAAATCGAACCGCAAACGCTCTGCGGCGACCATGCTGCCCTTCTGCGTGACATGCCCACCGAGCCGATTGCGCAGCGCGGCGTGGACCAGGTGAGTGGCCGAGTGGTTGGCACGGATCCGGTCACGGCGGTCGCTATCGACGCGCAGCTCAACCGTGTCGCCCACCGCAACACTGCCCGCGTCAACCCGCACCTGATGCGCGTGCAGCCGGCCAAGCGGCTTGGACGTATCGGTGACGTCGGCCTTGAAACCTGCGACATTTGCCATCGAACCGGCATCACCGGTCTGCCCGCCGCTTTCGCCATAAAACGGGGTCTGGTTGGTGAGGATCACCACCTCATCGCCAGCCTCGGCGCGCTGCACTTCGGCCCCGCCCTTGACGATGGCGACCACGCGGCCTTCACCGCTGGTGGCGGCATAGCCGGTGAATTCAGTCGCACCTTCGCGTTCGGCGATATCGAACCAGACCTCGCCCGAAGCGGCATCGCCGCTGCCCTTCCACGCGGCCCGCGCAGCGGCTTTCTGACGCGCCATCGCGATGTCGAACCCCGCGCGGTCAACCCCGATCCCCCGCGCGCGCAAAGCGTCTTCGGTGAGATCATAGGGGAAGCCGAAAGTGTCGTAGAGGCGGAAGGCAATTTCACCGTCGAGCTCGCCGCCGGTGGCCATGTTCCCGATGGTTTCGTCGAGCAGTTTCAACCCCTTGTCGAGCGTGCGGCGGAACTGGGTTTCTTCGCGTTCAAGCACTTCTTCGATCAGCGCCTGACCACGGGCAAGCTCCGGATAGGCTTGCCCCATTTCCGCGACAAGCGCAGGCACGAGCCGGTGCATCAGCGGCTCGGACGCGCCCAGCAGGTGCGCGTGACGCATGGCGCGGCGCATGATCCGGCGCAGCACATATCCGCGCCCTTCGTTGGACGGCAGCACGCCGTCGGCCATCAGGAAACTTGTCGAGCGCAGGTGATCGGCGATCACGCGGTGACTGGCCGCCTGTTCGCCCGCAGCGGCAACATTGGTGAGGTTTTCCGATGCCGCAATCAGCGACTTGAAGGTGTCGGTATCGTAGTTGTCATGCACGCCCTGAAGGACAGCAGCGATGCGCTCGATTCCCATGCCGGTGTCGATCGAAGGCTTGGGAAGATCGCGACGCTTACCATCAACCTGCTGTTCGTATTGCATAAATACGAGATTCCAGATCTCGACAAAGCGGTCGCCATCTTCATCGGGGCTACCGGGAGGGCCGCCGAAGATATGGTCACCGTGATCGTAGAAGATTTCCGAGCACGGGCCGCAGGGGCCAGTATCGCCCATCGACCAGAAATTGTCATTGGTACTGATGCGGATGATGCGGTCATCGGGCAGCCCGGCGATACGTTTCCACAGCGCGTGGGCATCGTCATCGGTGTGATAGACGGTGACGGTCAGCTTATCTTTGGGCAGGCCCCATTCGCGGGTCAGCAGCGTCCAGGCATGGCTGATTGCCGCTTCCTTGAAATAATCTCCGAACGAGAAATTTCCCAGCATTTCAAAGAAGGTATGATGGCGCGCGGTATAGCCGACATTGTCGAGATCATTGTGCTTGCCCCCGGCCCGCACGCATTTCTGCGAGGATGCGGCGCGCGGAGATGGCGGGGTTTCCAGCCCGGTGAACACGTTTTTGAACGGCACCATCCCGGCGTTGACGAACATCAGCGTCGGATCATTATGCGGAACCAACGGCGCCGACGGCGTCGCGATGTGGCCGGCCTTGGCGAAATAATCGAGGAAGGAGCGGCGGATGTCGTTCGTCGAGGTCATGGCCGTGCAGTTAGGCAATGCGCGCGCGTTACGCAATGGAGCGCGGCATCGGGGGTCGTTGAGCGTTGCAGCCGTGTCACAGCTGAGCCACGACAACGACGAATATCGCGGGTCTGGAGGAGGCCTGGGAGGGGTATGGCGGCGGTCTAGGAAGGGTCTAGTAGGGGTCTAACCCACCCCTAATCCGGGCCTGACCGGACAACGAAAAGCCGGCGCGCGCGACTGGGGAGAAGCACACGCCGGCGTTCCGGTTTTCCGGGCTGGAAGCGCATAGCACCTCCGCAACGCCCGCTTGAGGATCAGCCGTCGGAGTCCGCGTCCGGCCCCGTCATCATTTCCTCGGCAACCTTGTCAGTGCGGCTGCGGATCGCAGCTTCCAACCGGTCACAAACTTCCGGGTTTTCCTTGAGGTAGGTTTTGGCGTTTTCGCGGCCCTGACCAATCCGGATGCTGTCATAGGAGAACCAGCTCCCCGATTTTTCAACCAGCCCCGCTTTCACGCCGAGATCGATGATCTCACCGATCTTGGAGATGCCTTCGCCGTACATGATGTCAAATTCGACCTGCTTGAACGGCGGGGCGACCTTGTTCTTGACTACCTTCACGCGGGTTGCGTTGCCGGTGATTTCATCACGATCCTTGATCTGCCCTGTGCGGCGAATGTCGAGCCTGACCGAGGCATAAAACTTGAGCGCATTGCCCCCGGTGGTGGTTTCAGGGTTGCCATACATCACCCCGATTTTCATGCGCAGCTGGTTGATGAAGATCACCATGCAGCGCGAACGGCTGATCGATCCGGTCAGCTTGCGCAGCGAT
>PHEL01000024.1 GCA_002842925.1 Alphaproteobacteria bacterium HGW-Alphaproteobacteria-14 | reverse complement strand
GAGCGCCGTTGCGCCGAACACGGCCGTGCGAATCGCGAAGGATGGCAGGGTGGACCAGCTGCCAATCGATCTGAGTGGTCGCGCGGCCGCATGACCGGACGGCAGTGGGCACCTCCCCAGCTTTATTCGGAAAGCGCAATCTGAAAGGGTGTGACCGGGACGCCAGCCCGATCATAAAGGTTGGTGACGGGACTATCCGACCACAGATAACGGACATGGTCGTCACTGGCTTGCACGTGCAGCGACACCGTGCGGGCAGCGATGATTTGCGCATCGACGAAGCGGCATCTGTTCTGGCTGCATAGCTCGAAGCCGATCGGGCTTGCGCCGCCGACAAGCACAAGATCATGGGCAAAGGTCAGCGTTGCGCGCTCGCCCGATTTCGCCACCATGGGTAATTGCGCATGGCCTTCGCCATCCATCGCGGATGCAAGGCGCGCGCCGATGCTGCGCTTGTTTGCAGGGTGGATATCATGGGGATCGCCCACATCGATCGCGACCACCAGTCCCGCATCGTGGTCTGATGCGGCTATGCGGCGCTGGGCGTCGCGCAGCTGTGCCCAATGGGATTCGCCGGGCGCATCGGCCAGCGCGCCAAAATTGGCGAGCTGGACGATGGCGAAGCGCCGCGTGCCAAACCGCTCCCTCCATTCCGCCATCAGCAACGGCAGAAGACGCGCATAGGCCGATGGGTCGGATGCGTTGGATTCCCCCTGATACCAGGCAATCCCGGCCAACGGAATTCGGCCCAGCGGGGCGATCATCCCGTTGGTCAGCGTGCCAAGCCCCGATATCGGCGCCCACGGCTTTTGCGGTGCGGCCCCTGCCTGCGCCAAGCTGCGGCCGGGCCGGAACCGCCATGCGTGGTCAAGCTCCACCGGGACGCCATCGCGCAGGACGATCGCGCGCGGTGCTGTGCCATAAAGTCCGCCGCCGCCGCCGGTGTCTAGCACGCGGACTTCAATCCGATTTTCGCCTTTCCGCAGCAGACCTTGCGGCAAGGCATAATTACGCTGGATGTCCCAGCCAGTGGTCATCCCGATCGGCTGTCCATTGACAAAGGTTTGGTCAATATCATCAATCAGGCCCAGCGTGATCCGCTGTCCGGCCAGCGCCTGCGACGCTGATAGCGTGACGGTTGTTGTGTAAGTGCCAAATCCGTCAAAGCTGGCAAAACCATTGCCCCACTGCTCCCAGGTCAGCGTCGGATCGGCATCGAACAAAGGGCCGTCGCTGGATAGATTATCTGCCAGATAAGCTTGCGTGCGTTCCAGCCAATTGCGTTCGGCAGCTTGCGGATCAACCTGCCACAGTGCCAGCAGCCCGAGCCCATCGCTGAACTGCCCGTCAGCGCGCAGCGTGTCCACGCCCAGCCACGCTTCGATGAAAGACCCGCCCCATGATGCGGCAATCAGGCCGATGGGCACCTGCCTGCGCTGTTGCAGTTCAACCCCCATGAAATAGCAGGCCGCGGAAAATTCGCGGGCGCTTTCGGGCGCGGAAATTCGCCAAGCGGTAGCGCTGGCAAAGGTGGGCTGCGCCGCCGCGCTGCTTTGCCTCGGAACATGGAACAGCCGCAATTCGCTGCGGTTGCTTGCCGCAATGGCGTTGTCGGCATCGGTCGCCAGCCGCAAGGGGAATTCCATGTTCGATTGGCCCGAACACAGGAAGACGTCGCCCACTGCAATATCGTCCAGGCGGATCGACTCTGCGCCCGCGGTCACTTTGAGTGCGAGCCCGGTGGCAGCACCCATCGCGGGCAGCAGCGCTTCCCACGCGCCTGATGCGCCCGCCGTCACACTGACCGGCAGATACCCCTCCAGCTCGACTGATATGTGCGCAGATGGCGATGCCGTGCCCCTGACCGGGATGGCATGATCGCGCTGAAACACCATGTGATCGGAATAGACCGGGGCAAGGGCCAGCTCTTGCTTGTCCTGAGCCGCCAGCGATGACGCCGCCAGCACTGCGGTCAGGAACAAAGCGGGGCAGCCAGCCAATATGCGCGTCATCGCGTGCCTTCCCTCTTCGCATACCATTCAGCCAGCACGGCAAAAGCCTGCTTGCGTTCGCCTGTTTCGCTGATCAGTCCCTTGCGGTTCCAGCCATCCTGAATGCCGGGCAGCTGGCGGCGCGGGGATCGGAAATCCTTGAGCACCCAGGGGGAAAGGCCAGCCAGCGTCGGAATGCCTTCTGCCATTGCCAGCGTGGCACGGTAGTAATCTGCCTGATATTCCTCGGTGAATTTCTGCGGTGGCCCTTCGGCGTGATAGCCCAGTTTTGCCCCGGCACCGAATTCGGAGAACAGGAACGGCTTGTCGATGGGCAGATCCCAACCAAATGTCCCGATATCGTCCAGCCGGTCACTCCCATACCAGCCAAAATAGGTGTTCACCGCCAGCACATCGACAGATGCGGCGAGCGGATCGGAAATCGTGACCACTTGCCGGCCGCCGTCCATTTCACGGCCAGTGAGCAGCGCTGCCGTGACCAGCCTGTCCGGATCGAGCGCCCTGACATCAAGCGCCAGCCGCGCCATGAAGCCGTTGCGCGCATCGCCTATCGGGGTTTCGTTGCCTACACTCCACAGCGCAATCGACGCCCGATTGCGATCGCGCAGGATCATTTCTGCGAGCATCCGGCGGGTCTTTTCCAGCACCGCGGGATCATCGAACGCAATCCGCCAATATACCGGGATTTCGCTCCACACGATCATTCCCAGCCGGTCCGCCGCCCGCAGCATCGGCTCGCCATGCGGGTAGTGGGCCAGCCGGACAAAATTGGCGCCCAGACCATCCCTTGCCTCGACCAGCAGCGCGTCTGCCGCAGCATCGGTGATGTGTCGGGTGGGGTCAGCGCCCAGTTCCTCTTCGTGCAGGCTGATCCCGCGCAGGAAGATCGGTTCGCCGTTAAGTAATATCTGGCTACCCTGGACAGAAAGCGTGCGGAAACCGACGATATCGTGCCAGCGATCCTCACCAGCCGAAATCTCCACACGATACAGCTTCGGGCTGTCTGGCGACCAGCGCTGGATGGGCTTGCGCGGTGTGATCCGCAGCGCAAGTCCACCATCCATGTCGGTTGTCGCACGCTGGTCGATTCCCAGCTCGGGGATGATCAATCGCACAGGCAGACCGGCCTTTTGCACACCGTCGATGCGGATATCGGCACTTATCCTGCCGTCGGCTTCCAGCCTGACCCAGGCATCATCGACGAAGGTTCCGGGCAGGTTGATCAGACGCACGGCGCGGGTGATCCCGCCATAGGTTTCCCAATCAGTAACCGGCGGCGGCACATCATGGCTGGAGCGCTGCGAATCGACCGCCACAACCAGACGGTTGCCGCGCGCGCGCAACAGTCCGGTTACTTCGAATGCGAAAGGCGTAAAACCACCTTCATGCCGCCCCAACCGCTTGCCATTAAGCCAGACTTCCGCCGAATAATTGGCAGCGCCAAAGCGCAGAATGCTCCGCGAAGCCGGATCGATCACCGCATCGAACCGGCGCTGATACCATACCAGCCCCTGATAATGGCGCATCTGGGGCGAGTGCGTGAGCCAGGATGCGGGGAGCATAGCCACGGGCGCAGCGTCCATATCATATTCGAACAATGCGAGCGGGTCGGCCCGGCGCAGGTTTGCCACATCGGCATCGGCATGACGACGCTGGCTTGGCCCTGCCTCCCCGCCATGGAACCCGGCCAGACCATCGCGGTAGGGATCGATCGACCAGTTCCATTGGCCGGAAAGATCCTGCCCGGCGCGCAGGTCTGCTGCCGCGAGGATCGGGCCTTCGGGCATCACTTGCCCGGCCGCAGGAAATGACAGCAGGCCAAAAACCGCCAGTGCGAGTGCACCCCATGCCCGCCGGATGGCCCCATTCAGCATCCCGGAGCCTTGCTTGTCCGAGCGTGGCGGAAGGCCGCGCGGATCTGTTCGCGCCACAGCTTGTAGCCAGCGGATTTCATGTGCAACCCATCAGAAATGAACAGCGCCGGATCAGGCCTGCCATCCTTCATCATGGCGCTGACGATATCGACATAGACCAGATCGTCGCGTTCGTTCGCCATTTGCGCAACCATGCGGTTGAGCCGCGATTGCTGTTCGAACTGCGCCCAGCGTGCCAATGATGGCTTGGCCGATACATAGAACACTGGCGTGGCACCAAGGGCTGCGGTCTTGCGGTCCATGAAACGGGCAAGATCGGCCATGATCGCATCCGGCGATTTGCCCGCATCAATGTCATTTTCGCCCGCATAAAAGGCGATGCGCGCAGGGCGATAACGGCCCACCACGCGATCAAAATGGAAATTGATGTCGGAAATCTGGGATCCGCCGAAACCGCGCTTCAGCAAGCGCATGCGCGGGAAATCCTGCGCCATCGTGAACCAGAAACGAAAGCTGGAACTGCCCACGAACAATGTCTCGCACCCTTGTGCGGGATAGACTTCATCCTCGATACCGAACACATGGATTTCATCGGCGAAGGGAACGTCCTGCGCCAGCCCCGCTTGCGGTACCGCAAGGCCGCAGCCCAGCATCGCAGCCGCCAATTTCAGTGCAAATTTCATCGCAACACTGCCTTCCTGTTTATGCAAAGGGGCCGGATTTTGGGCCGTCTTCGCCCAGATTATTGATCAAATCCTGTTTCAGCCGCGCGGTCGCCGCCGGATCGCTGCGTGCCAATATCCCGCGCATTTCCGGCGCAAGATGTTCCCCCGGATCGCCGTTGGACAGGAACACATAATGGTCGAACATAGCCTTCCATGCGCGGCGCTGGTCTGGCGGCAATTCGCGTAGGGCAATCATGCCGTGCAGCAAGGCATCCCACGGCGACCCCAAATCCTGGCGCGCGGCATCCCACCAATAATTGACCAGGATGTTGATCGGATCGAGCGCGGCGACATGATGGTACCACTGATACGGAATATAAAGGGCATCGCCCGGTTCCAGCTCGGCCACCTGCGCGACCTGCATCGCCGCAGCATAGCGCGGATAGCGTTCCAGATCGGGCGCCGAAACATGCACCATGCTGATCGGCGTTCCGCCAGGGGTCAGTTCGAACGGCCCCATATAAAGATCGCCGATTGCCTCGGGCGGGAACAGGGTAAAGCGCCTGCGGCCAGCCGCTACGCAAGCGATGTTTTCCAGTTCGTCATTATGCGCGGCAACTTCGGCGCGATTGCAAATCCACATGCGCGGCATGATCGACGGGGGCAGCAGCGGCATGGAGTGCACTTGCGCAAAGCCGGGAATGCACAGATGCACCGGCAGACCCTGCGCCGCGAGCGCCCGTGGCCGGTCGGCTTCCGCCTCGTCCAGCAGCAATTGCAGGAACTGCGGCAGGCTGGCCTGATGGCGGGTGAAATTGAGCTGCCTGCCATCGGCAGTATAATGGAACCGTCCCCGATAATCCGGATCGCCCGCAGCGTAGGACAGCGCAGTATCGGCAGCATTCGCGATCAACCGCGCGATCAGTTCTTGAAGGCCGGCCAAGGCCGCACCCACGACCGGCCAATCCGCCACCAACCCGCGGACAAGCACCGGTTCGCCAGCGGCACGGAAAGCCGCCAGCGATGCGTCTGACTTGTGCAGGATGCGTACCTGTTTCACTGTCTCTCTCAATTGGCCAGGTGACAGAATTGCACTACGAAGTCTCGATTGGAAGCGCTACCACAGAATGCGTGCAGGGTATATTGGAGGTATCGGGTGAACAGGTTGTTTGTAACAATGCTGGCTTTGATTGCGGTTGCGACAGCCGCTGACGAAACAACCGCGAAACCGCGCGCCGATGCTTGCCCACAGCCGCTTCTGGCGATGACCTACAATATCCGGCTCGACACGCCGGCAGACGGGGAAAACAGCTGGGTTCACAGGCGCGATTTGCTGATTGCGCAGATTCAGACGCTGCGTCCGGCAGTGCTGGGGATGCAGGAAGTGCTACCCAACCAGCGCGCAGACCTTGAATCCGCCTTGCCCAACTTTGTTTTTGTCGGCGGTGGCCGTGACGACGGCAAGCTTGCCGGAGAGGCTTCGCCGCTTGCGATTGACCGCAGGCTGTTCAGGATCGAGTCCGCGGGCACGTTCTGGCTTTCGCCAACCCCGGATGTTCCGTCAGTGGGATGGGACGCGGCGTTTCGCAGGGTGGCAAGTTGGGCCCATGTCCAGCGCAAGCAGGATGGCGCGCGATTGCTGGTGATCAACACCCACTGGGACCACATAGGCGAACAGGCGCGGGTGGAAAGCGGGAAACAGCTGGCCGGATGGATCAAGGATAACCTTGGCGCGCGCGAATCGCTCGTGCTGCTCGGCGATTTCAACACTGGTGTCGAGACTCCGGCGATCGCACAGATGATCGAAAGCGCAGGGATTGTGCCGACTGCCGAAGGGGCAAGGGCGTTGCCTGAAAGCCGGGCACCCTCCACCTTCAACGCTTACGATCCGCTGCCAGCCCCCGGCAAAGTCATCGACCATATCTTTGCCAGCAAGGGGATCGACATCATTCGCGCAATGGTCATCGCCCAGCACACCAACGGGCGTGTGGCATCGGATCATTTCCCGGTGGTGGCCTTGCTCGGACTGCCAGCGACGCCCGGCTGCCAGTTGCGCCCCGCAGCGGCGAGCAGGGCGAACAAGGATATGACCCCATAGGCGGTCATGGGGATGAAGAACGAGGCTGACAGGCTTGCCGCGTCGGCCATCTGGCCAACGGCATAGGGCAGCAGCGCCCCGCCCACAATCGCGACGCACAGCAGGCCTGATGTCGATGCCTGGGAAACCCCGGCGCGTTCAAGCGTGATGGTGAAAATCGTGGGGAACATGATCGAATTGAACAACCCGACAGCAAGTGCGGCGTAACCGGCCCACGGCCCGCTGGTCAGCGCCACAATCAGGCACAGCGACGTGGCAGAGCCTGCCGCAAGGCCAAGCAGAACCGGAGCGCGAATAATGGTCAGCAGATACGATCCGATAAACCGCCCAACCAACGCCCCCATCCAGTAAATATTGGCGAGGTAAAACCCCGCCGTTTCAAGTGGCAGGCCCATGATTCCGGATTGATTGAGAAAGTTGATCATGATGCTGCTGATCGAAACTTCGGCCCCGACATACAGGCCGATAGCAAGCGCACCGAAAATCGCCCAGCGCGAACGCAGTGCATCAAGCACCGAGCCCTTGCCGATGTCCTCATAGGCTTCGGCGGCCCCGGCAATGCGCGCGCGCGACAGCCAGATGAAGATCATCAAGCCTGCCAGCATTGTCGCGATCAGCAAAAAGGCCTGCGATACGGCGGAAAGCGCAATCATCCGGTCGGCGGCATTAGTGATCGGGGCATGGTCAGCCCGCAGCACATCTTCGCCAAGCATGATGCGCGAACCGTAATTCACGCCGAGCACCACTCCGAGCGAGTTGAACGCTTGGGCAAAGGTCAGCCGGAAATGGCTGCTTTCAGGCGGCCCCAGTGCGGCGGCAAGCGGATTGGCGGCGACCTGCAAGGTGGTGATCCCGGTGGCCAGAATGAACAATACCGCAAGGATAAGCGTATAGTCCTGATAGCGGACAACGAACTGCACCAGCAGACAGCCCGCAATCATCGTCGCCAGCGCGACAAGGATCGCGCGCAGCGAACCAAGCCTGCCAAGCAGGATAGCCGCCGGAAAGGACATGATCCCATAGGCCGCAAAGGACACAAGCTGGGTCGCCATGGCTTCGGTGTAGTTGAGGCTGAAGCTGGCCTTGAGCGACGCGATCAGGGGATCATTGTTCGATGCGATGAAGCCCCAGGCAAAAAACAGGGTGGTGACAGACAGGAAGGCAGCCGAAACACCCGATAGCTGTTGCTTCATCCGAGCGGCCCCTATCCACCATTGATCTTGATCACATAGGTCGCCAGCGATCCGGGCGGCATTTTTCCTTGCCATACCCTGCCGTCGACGCTGATCGAAATGTCTTCATCGCGATCATTGCCGTTGAATACTATCACCACAACAGTGCTTTCGCCATCGCCCAGAAAAGCGACGGTTTCGACCCCGGGAATATTGGCCGTCGCTTCCACTCGAACGGCCTGCTGCGGCAGGAACCGGCTTCCGTGGGCAAAGGCGTAATATTCGGGTTCCCGCGTGATCGCGCCGCTTTCGGTGTTGATCGTGACAAGACCGCGGCAATTGCCGCAGCCCCCCAAATGCGGACCGTGGTTCTGGTCAAGCGCCAGATTCCACATGACAACGCCCCGCGCCCAGTTGCGCGGCGCTCCGATCACCAGTGATCTGGCAGACCATTGGAAGGCCGAAGCCCAGTCGCCGCTCCAATCACCCGCAGCGCATTCGGTGAACCATGTTTCCTTGTCAGGGTGCTTTGCATGAACGATGGATTGCGCCGAGACATCCCCGCCATAGCAATGCCACGCGACACCATCGACAAAGGGAGAGGCCTTGGCATCGGCCAGCACGGCAAGCGGACTTTCCGGCTCGTTCCAGTTGTGATCCCAGTCAAGCAGGCGCGTGTCGGGAATATCCCGATCCATCATCGGGCCAAGATATTCTCCGACAAAGCTGGCGCGTTCAGCCGGATCGACCCGCATGCCGGGGTAATCCTCCGGCTCGAAATGCGGTTCGTTCTGGATTGTCAGCATATCGACCGGGGTGCCAGCCGCCGCCATCGCCTTTGTGTAGCTGACCAGATACTTTGCGAAATCATTATAATGCGCCGGGTCCAGCCTGCCCTTTATCAGGCTGCGACTGGTCTTCATCCAGGCCGGCGCGCTCCATGGACTGGCAATGACCTTGAGCTTCGGGTTGATCGCGCGAATTTGCAGCAGTGCCGGGATCAGTTCCGATCTGGCGGGAGTGATATCGGCATCGGTGACGCCCGGGGTATCGGCATAGGTATAGCGGCTGCGCGAAAAGTCGGATGCACCGATCGTGATGCGGGTCACATCAAGGCCAAGCTCTCCGCCGTCGCCGAACAATTCCTGTAGCAGCCGCGCCCTGTCATCTGCGCCCAGTTCATGCGCAAGCAGCCACGCGGTGGCATCGGTGATGGACGCACCGTAACCGGAAAACGGCTGATGCCGCTGGCGCGTGTCGATCACGACGTCCGCAGTTTGCCCCGCACCAAGCTGGATTGCACCGGCCACGAACGGGGCCAGCCTGCGCGCACCATCGGCGGTTGTCAGCCAGGCTTGCGCTGGCGGAGCCGTGCCAGCCCCGGTGGGGATAGCGGGCGCACTTGCGGTCGTGCCGGAACAGGCCATCAGCCCAGCGGCGATCAGGCCCACAGCCATGAGGGAATTGGTCCAACGCATCGGAAAATTGATCACGCCGGTGCTTTCGCGTCGCAATATTTGGCCACGAAATCTTCGTGTGTCGGCATAACTGCCACGCATTTCCTGATGACATTTTCGACATTGCCGAGGAACTGCGCAACCTGCGCCTCGCTCTTTATGTCGACAAGCGGATCATATCCTTGCGGAATGACGCCCTGACCAAGCATCACCTGGATCCAGCTTTCTTCGCTGAACAATTCCTCGTCCTCGCGGAAAATCCGGCCATTGGCGCGGAACAGATCGATCTTGCGCGCGAGCGTGGCGGGCACATCCATGTCGCGGCAATAGCGCCAGAAGGGCGTATCATCACGCGCGGTCGCCTTGTAGTGCAGGATGATGAAATCGCGCACCCGTTCATATTCGAAATCGGTCTGGCGATTGAATTCATCAATATTCGCCTGATCGAACTCGCCATCGGGAAACAGCCTGATCAGGCGGATCAGCGAAGACTGGACCAGAAACAGGCTGGTCGATTCAAGCGGTTCGAGGAAGCCCGCCGCCAGCCCGACAGCAAGGCAGTTGCGGTTCCAGATCTGTTTGCGTTTGCCGGTCGTGAAACGGAAGCGGTTGGGTTCTGCCAGCGGCTTGCCATCGAGATTTTCCAGCAGGATCCGCTCTGCTTCAGCTTCATCCATATAGCTGCTGGCGTAAACGTGGCCGTTGCCCGTCCGATGTTGCAAAGGGATGCGCCATTGCCAGCCGGCGCCATGCGCCGTCGCCTTGGTATAGGGCGTAAAGTTGTCGGATCGTTCGCACGGCACGGCGATCGCGCGATCGCAAGGCAGCCAATGGCTCCAGTCTTCAAACCCGGTTTTCATCGCCTGTTCGATGATCAGTCCGCGAAAGCCCGAACAGTCGATGAACAGATCGGCGGCAAGCGTTTCACCACTTTCAAGCACGACCGAATCGACATAGCCATCATCGGGCCGCAGATTGACATCGACGATCTTGCCTTCCTGACGCACGACGCCGCGTTCTTCGGCATAGGTTCTCAGGAAACGCGCATACAGGCCGGCGTCGAATTGATAGGCATGCGCAATATGCCCGATCGGCGAATCGCCAGCGTCGGTGCGAGCCGGCATGAATTTGTTTTCAAGCGCGGCGGCAGTGTTGATCGAGAAATTGGCAAAATCCGACGCTTCGCCCTGCAGCTTCATTTTCAGCCAGTATTGATGGCAGCGCAGCCAGCCGAGATCCTGCCCGATGACCCCGAACCCGTGGACATAGCTCGATCCGATTTTGTCCCAGTTGTTGAACTGAATGCCCAGCTTGAATGTGCCCTGCGTCAGACGCATGAATTGCACTTCGTCGAGGCCAAGCAGTTCATTGAATTTCTTGATCGCCGGGATCGTTGCCTCGCCAACGCCGATGGTTCCGATATCTTCGGATTCCACCAGCCTGATCCGGTATAAGCCCTGAAACAGGTTCGACAGCAGTGCAGCCGTCATCCATCCGGCAGAACCTCCGCCGACTATCAATATCGTCTTCAGTCTAGCAGGCATGGCTTGTTTCCCAGGCGGAGATGTCAGTTAGGCAATGCCGGGCAGGTTAGCCGATTATCGACCGGAAGGCCCACGGATTTTGTGTGATCGGACGTTCGCAGCCCGTATGCGCGGTCAAACAATACTGGCTTTACAGCAACTTCAGGGCAGGGATCTGCCGGCCATACGAAAGGCAGCCTACCGGTAAAATCCTTACCCTGCGCGCCATCGGGCTGACGCAGCAGGACATCGGTTATGCCCAGCGCCTCCGTTCCTGGAAGCCATGCGGCAACGAAGGCATCCGACAGATTGAGCAGGTCATTGGCATAGACCGGGCGGCCCGAAAACAGGATCGAAATGACCGGAACGCCTTTTCCGGAAACGCGCTGAAGCGCAGCCAGGTCCTGCGGATAGCGCGCCGTGTGCCGGATGGTTGCGGGATATTCGATATCGCCCTTCATCTCGGCATAGGGGTCCTCGGCATGAACGACGATAACCGCGTCATAAGCGCTTACATCGACGCCTTGACCATCTTCGCTGAAATCAACCTTGCCGCCCGCCGAAAGCGCCTTTTGCAGCGCTGACAACATATCGTCCGCCAGCGGGTAATCGCTATCGTCGGTCAGATCACCCTGCCAGGTGAGCGACCAGCCGCCAAGCTGCAGGGGAACTTTATCGGCCGCCCTGCCAACCAGCAGCACTTTCGAATTCGCCGCGAGCGGGAGCGGTGATCGCTCCGAATTCTTGAGCAGCACCAGCGATTTCGCGACAGCTTCGCGGGCCGTCATGCGCGCCGCGTCACTCGCAAGATCGGCCTCGGCATCCGCTGCGGGAATGGGTGAGGTTTCAAACAGGCCGCTACGCAGCTTGACCCGTAAAATGCGAGCAACAGCATCGTCGATACGGCTCATCGGCACCGCGCCGGATTCGACATCGGCAATGGTTTCTTCGATGAATTGCTGCCAGTCATCGGGGATCATGAACATGTCGATCCCGGCATTGACCGCCTGCGGGCAGTGCGTCCGGGTGCAGCCGTCGACCTGTTCGATCGCGTTCCAGTCAGACACGACTAAGCCGTCAAAGCCCAGTTCGCCCTTCAGCACATCGGTGATCAGTTCCCGGTTGCCGTGCATCTTGCCATGCGCCAACCCCGCGCCGGTATCGGTCCAGCTGCTGTAGGATATCATGACCGTCTGAACCCCGGCTTCGAGCGCGCCGAAATAGCCGGGGGCATGAGTCTTGATCAGCTCTTCGCGCGTGGTGCGCGCTTCGCCCTGATCCTTGCCTAGCCAGGTGCCGCCGTCGCCAATGAAATGCTTGGCCGTGGCGATCGCAGTGGTTGGCCCCGTCAGATCGCCCTGCATGGCGGTAACGAACGCCGAGGCATAGTCCCTTACCAACGCCGGATCCGAAGAATAGCCTTCGTAAGTCCGTCCCCAGCGCGGGCTTTGCACCACCGCCAGGGTGGGGGCGAAAATCCAGCTTATGCCAGTCGCCCTGACCTGTTTGCTGGTGAGGTGTGCGATGCGTCCGACAAGTTCGGGATCATGAGCTGCGCCCAGGCCGATATTATGCGGAAACAGCGTTGCGCCGAACACATTGTTGTGGCCGTGAACAGCGTCGGTTCCCCAGATGATCGGAATTCTGGTCGTCAGATCGGTCGCCATCGAGGCCGCATGGTAATCGCGGGCAAGCGATACCCAATCGGCAACCGCAGCCTGCTTCTGACCACCCGGCCATGCCCCGCCGCCGTTCAGAACCGAACCAATATAGTGCTCGCGGGCCTGATCAGGAGTGATCGACCTGATATCCGCCTGGGTCATCTGCCCGATTTTCTGTCGCAGGGTCATTTCGGACAGGATGGCGGTAATGCGGGCTTCGATCGCGGGATCGTGTTGATCGGGTTTGGCAAGGGTTGGCCATTGCGCAACCGTTGGCGCTGCAATGGTGGGTGGCGAACCGGCGTCGCCGGCACACCCACCAAGACTTGCAAACGCCACTGTCCCTGCAAGAGCGCGAATAAACCTGCTGTTAGCGAGCATGTTCGCCCCTCCATTCCAATTGCTATTTGAACACTTTGCCTGAGCAGCAGGACTATGATGACGCGCGATAATCTGCATCGAAACTACAGATCGCGGCCCCTATGGTAACGGGAATTGGGATCCGGATGGGGGGATATCCGGATCCCAATCGGTTCAAAAACGGTAATTGAACCCGAACAGTATCTGCCGCCCGTATTTTTCGAAGGTTTCAGGCAGGAAATCGCCGTCCGCCGTTCTGGCCCCGCCACCATCGACCCCGACCCGGGTCCGGTAGGCTGCGTTGGTCAGATTGTTGACCTGCAACAGCATGCCCAGGCCCGCCAGCGAAGAACCCGGCTGGAACGTGTAGCCAAGCTGCGCCGAGACATCTTCATCCGCGAGGATTTCCGTCACTCCGCGAACCGCGAACAACTGGGTCACTTCACCCTTGAACGCCGAGCGATAGCGATAGGCCGCGCGGGCCTGGAAGCCGTCCTTCTCGTAATAGCCTGTCACCGTGTAAACCGTGCCCGAAAGGCCCGGAATACGCGTGGCCTGACGCACGGTCGGATCCTCGCTCGCGGTCGGGCTCAGGTTTGAGTCCGTGTAGGAATAGCTGCCGATGACGCCAAACCCGTCCAGCGCATTGTGCAGCTTGCCAAAGCCGAGCGCACCGCTGACTTCGATCCCCTTGATCGTTCCACCCCGACCATTGGCCGGCTGGTCGATCTGACCAAGCGGACTGACCGGCACACCCGGCGGCAGGCCGTTGGGCTGGGTTGGCGTCTGCAGGGACGACGGAGGGATGGGAAGCCCGGTAAAGTCGAACACCTGCCGCTGCGTAAAGATATAGCTCTGGAGGTCTTTGTAAAAACCGGCGACACTGATGTAGCTGGTGCGGTCGATATACCATTCATAGGCCACATCAAGCGCCCTGGCCCGCCACGGTTCAAGCAAGGCGTTGCCGCCGGATGCTGACCACAGGCCGGTTCGTTCCACACCCACAACGCATGGCGTGGGAACCTGCGCAGTCGGGGTGCAGGGGCTGCGCGGGAAATTGGGAATGAAGCTGGCCCGCATTTCATCCATGCGGGGCCGCGCCATGACCTTGGCCGCGGCAAACCTCAGCCGATGCCCATCACCCAAATCGTAGATCATGTTCAGGCTGGGCAGCACATCCCAGTAGCCCTTGCTGACGCTGACCGGGGTGACAACGCGCGGGGTCAGCGTGGCATTGATCACGCTCCCGCTCGATTCCTGCCGTTGATGAATGGCCTGAACGCCGATGTTCCCGCGCAAGTTGCCCGAATTGAAAGTTGCCTTCGTCCTTAGAGTCAGCACCTCTTCATCAATTTTCCACGCCTTGTCGAAGGTGGAATCGTTGATGAAATCGATCTTGTCGTAATATTTTGGCAACGCCGTGCGTAGATCGACCGCAAGCACATTGCCAAAGCCGGCAAAGTCCAGCGATGTCGGATCGACCAGATCGGCCGGATCAACCAGGGTCTGCAGGCGACCATTTTTCAACATCAGATCGAATTCATCGACCCGCTTGCTCTTGGTCCGCTTGGTGAAGTTCGCGCCAAAGTCAAACTGTTCGAAGAACCCGTCCATGTCATATTCGAACCCAAGGTCGAGCGCGAACACATCTTCCACGACGTGCGGTTCCTTGGTCTGCCCATCGTGGCCCCAGCCGCCCCAAGGCGCACGGTCACCCAGCGAGACTTGCGATGCGTCAGCGTAATTGAGGCCTTCGCTGTAGGTCGGGAAACCACCATTGGTCAGGTTGGTGAGGTCAAACCCGATACTGTCGAACACGCGATTGGCGTTCTGCGTGACATTGGTCGCGCAGCAGCCAAAGCCCGCGTAGGTTTCGGTGATACTTTCGTCACGTTCGTTGCGTGAATAGGACAGATCACCGATCAGGCGCAGCCGGTCGGTCATGCCGAATTCGGCGTTCAGCCCGCCGGAGAACAGATCATCGTCGCGGGTGTTGTAATCATTGCGAAGGACTGGTGCAACGCCGTTGACGACGCCGGAAATACCCACCTGCGTGCCGCCGATGTCGGCAGTTTCGACATTGGTGAAGGTCTGATTATCGGCCCAAACGTTCGAGAACCACTGCGCGCCGCGCGTCACTTCGCGCTGTTCGAAGCGCGAGTAATAAAGATCGGTGGTCAGATGGACGCTGTCGCTCGGTTCCCATTCAAGAATGCCGATCGCGGCAGCGCGCTTGTTCGAACGCGAAGTCGCGAAAATTTCCTGCCCGCTGAGGAACAGGGCCTGATCCGCCGTGTCCGGGGAAATACGGTCGCGCGTGAAATCAGCACCGCCAAAGCCTTCATAATTATAGGCTTTGTAGTGACGGTTGGATGACGGCGAATCGAGATAGGCGAAACCCAGCGCCCAGCCCAGCGTTCCATCTTCGCTCTGGTCGATATAGCTGCCGCTGGCGCGGAAACCGTATTTGCGGATGTCGTCATTCAGCTGGCTGCCGGAATTGACCTCCCCGCGCAGGTTGAGCGCAATTGCTTTCTTGCCGAACGCGAGCGGGCGCACCGTCCGCATATCGGCGGTGCCCGAAAGGCCCATGCCTGAAATGCTGGCGTCAGGTGTCTTGTAGATCACCACGCTCGACAGCAATTCCGAAGGGTATTGGTCAAACTCCACACCGCGGTTATCGCCCGAACTCGCCTGCTGGCGGCCATTGAGCAGGGTAGTGGAGAAATCGGGCGCCATACCACGGATGGAGATCACCTGAGCGCGTCCGTTGACCCGCTGCGTGGTCAGGCCGGGAAGGCGCGAAATTGCTTCAGCAATCGAAATATCGGGCAGTTTGCCGATGTCTTCTGCCGAAACCGCTTCGACGATCGAGAGTTCCTCGCGCTTGAGAGCGATTGAACTGGCGAGACCGGCCCGGATGCCCGTGACGACGATGACTTTGCCGTCAACATCAGTAGCCACATCTTCAACTGGCTGCTTTGCTTCTTCCGCGTCTTGCGCGAAAGCCACACTGGGCAACCCGGCAGTCAGCGCAAGCGCCGATGTGGTTAACCCAAGCAAAAAAGTGCGACTCGAAGAACGAGTTTGAAGCTTCATTCACCCCTCCATGACAGGATTATATTCCTGTTTATCAGTCCCATAATCTCTCGCGATCCATTGGCAGGGCGTTCAATACCGACCCGTTTGGGAGCGCTTTCATAGGGAGTTGCCTACAGGAAGGCGCAATGTCAACGGAATTTGGAAGCGCTTCCACAAATTAGTTAGGCGCGCCGTGACCGGTCGATGACCGCTGGATCAGCTGGAAAGGAACGAGATGCTGGTGATCGGCTGCATCGCTCGCGCCATTTTCGCGCATGATCTGGCCCACCAGCAATTCGATCGCCTTGGAACCCATACCGCGCAGCGGCTGGTGAATTGTCGTCAGTGGAGGCCAGACAATTTGGGACACCGGCGTATCGTCAAAGCCGGTGATCGACAGGTCGGATGGAACATTCAACCCAATCCTGTGAGCACTGAAAAGCGCACCTGCCGCCATGTCATCATTGGCACAGGCAAGTGCGGTCGGCCGTGCGGCGGAGGCAAGCAGCTTTTCCGCGCAGTCGATGCCGGATTTGAACGTGAAGTTTCCTTTGGCTACTGTCACGCAGCTTTCATCAATCCCGGCGTGGTTCAGCGCTTCCAGAAAGCCATCGAGACGCAACGCCGCAGACCTGTGATCTTGCGGCCCGCTGATGAAGCCGAAGCAGCGATGGCCGCCCCGAACAAGGTGTTCACCGAGTTCAACGCCAGCCTGCCGGTCGTCAATTCCCACCGAGTGCGCCAATCGCCGTGCATCAGGCCCGGCCGAAATCAGCACAAACGGGGCTTCTCGCTGTTTTAGCGCCCGGATCAGAACTGCGTCATCCGAGAATGGCGGTGTGAGCACAAGTCCGTCGCAACGGCGTTCATCCACCATCGCCAGCACGCGCGCGCGGTAAACATCCTGCGCCGGATCCAGCGTGTGGGCGGTCAGGCCATACCCCAGTTCCGAGCACGCCCGCATGGCCCCCAGTTCGACCGCCGAGTGATAATAGCTGTTCGGTTCGGCATCGGCAGCTGCGGCAAAAATCAACGCGACCAGGCGGCTTGATCCGCTTGCCAGTTGCCGAGCCTGCAAATTGACCTGATAGCCCAGGTCTTTGACCGCCTGCAGAACCCGTTCGCGCACGCGTTCGCTGGTGTTGGGGCTGGAATTCAGCACCCGTGAAACGGTTGCCCGCGCCACCCCTGCCGCGCGGGCGACATCATCGATCGTCGGCTTCTTATCCAATTCTCTCGCTCAATTTACCTGCGCCGGGGGGTCGGCTTTTCCAGAGTGTTATCGGGTGTTGCGCGGGGGAGCAAATGTTGTGCGCTGTGACATTTGTTACCCCGATTTGCGACCACCTGAACGACGGCGCGTTCATCGTCATGCGCCAAAGCGCAGCACAATGGAAGCGCTTCCCAATCATCTCATTGTCGATTAGCCTGCAAGCAAAGGAGCGACCTGATGCCGAACACGATCAGTGCGGTGGATACCAACGAGTTAGGCCGCATTGCGGCCCGCGCAGCCCATGTGCTTGATCCGGTGGTCGTGCGGGGGCTGGCCGCAGACCTGCCTGTTGTCGAGGCCGCGCGGAAGGGGGATCAGGAACTGTTGCGATACCTTGCCGGTCATGCGCGGGAAGTGGAGGTAACGGCGTTGCATGCTACAGCGCAAGCGCAGGGCAAGTTCGGTTATAATAGTGATTTGACCGGGTTCAATTTTTCCAGGCGAACAACAGGATTTCACAGCTTTGTCAGCCAGCTGCTCGCGCATGGCGTGCCTGACGGGGCGATTGCGATCCAGGGGATCCGCGCGCGTGAGGCTGCTCCGCAATTCGCTGCGGAAAACGCGATTGCCTGCGCACCTGCGGGCGGCGAATACAGGCTGTGGCTGGGAACCCGCGCAGAAGTTGCTATCCATTGTGATCCGGCGCCGAACATTGCCTATGTCGCTGCCGGGAAAAGGCGGTTCACGCTGTTCGCGCCGGAAGAGATCGGCAACCTTTATCTCGGGCCGTTCGACCCGGTTCCCAATGGAACGCAGATTTCGCTCGCCGACCCGCTCGCGCCTGACGATGTGCGCTTCCCACGGTTTCGCGCGGCGCTAGGCCGGGCACGCGTGGCCGAGCTTGAGCCCGGCGACGGTATTTTCATTCCCACCGGGTGGTATCATCATGTCGAGGCGCTTTCGCCGGTCAACCTGCTGGTGAATTACTGGTGGCAGGGCGTGAACGTGGGGCCTTCGCCATGGGATGCGCTGATGCATGGCTTTATGGCGCTGCGCGGACTTCCTGCGGCAGACAAGCGTGTCTGGAGCGCGATGTTCATGCATTATATCTTTGAAGAAAATGGTGACCCTGCGGCGCATATCCCGCCGCAAAGTCGCGGCATACTCAGCCGCCCGACACCACAAATGATGGCCGCCATGCGCAAATCGATCCTGCAATCACTTGCCGGCCCGCGATCATGAAATGCGCCGGGAGCGGCGTTCCTGTCTTTCGCCTTCGGCCCGATCAATGATTGTCAGGCCATCTGTGGAGGTGATCGAGCTGCCGGGCGCAGATTGCCCGGTCGCGATTGTCGATGGGCTTGCAGCGACCCCTGAACGATGGCGCGAACAGGCCGTAGGCGGCGATTATGCCCATCGCGGCGATTTTTATCCGGGGCAGCGAAAGCCAGTCGACCCGGCCTATTTCCAGGACATCGGGCAACGTCTGGGCGCGATCATGCGATCCGTTTTCGGGTGCAGGAACTCGCTGAAAGTCGACCGGGCGCTCTATTCAATTGTCAGCACACAGCCGGATCAATTGTCGCTCGCGCAGTGTATTCCGCATATCGATGATGTCGCGCCGGGCAGCTATGCCATGGTCCATTATCTGGCCCACACCGCGTTCGGAGGGACCGCATTCTACCGTCAGCGAAGCACTGGGTTTGCACAAGTCGCAGCAGCGCAGCACCGCACATATCTGGCTGCGCTTGAATCCGATCTCGCCGCCCATGGGCGCCCTGCACCCGGTTATATTCAAGGCGACACGCTGGCCTTCGCGCAAATCGGCAGCGTTGATTTTGCCTATAACCGGGCGGTGATCTATCCGGGCAACCTGCTGCATTGTTCGATCGCGCGGCCCGACGTGGGCCATCCCGACGATCCCCTGGCCGGACGGCTGACCATAGCCGGTTTCTTTCACGCTGATTAGCTGCAGAGCCACCATTCGTAACACGAAAAACCATTGCGCAGCGCATACGGCCCGCGGGTCGTGCCCCGCAGACTTCCGTTCGCCTCGCGGCGCCCGGAACCCTTCACGCTTGCTGCGGTGGGCGTTTATCTGGCGCTGGAGACTTTGCCCAAGCCATGTCGAAATGGTGCTGCTGGGGAGGATTGAACTCCCGACCTCACCCTTACCAAGTCGCAGAGACCCGTTTCGCGGAACATCGTAGGCTTCCGCAAACGGCCCATCTCGTGTATCCCTAACATCGAAAAACATTAGTGTTTCTAGGCATTTAGCTCTACGTAGGCCTTCGTGCGGAACCGAGCGAAAGCGTACGCAAGGCGAATCGGAAACGCGAAAATTTGGGGTATATTTCTACCCGATATGTACCCCGGGGATAAGGAGACGAGACAATGGCGACGGCCCAGAACATAGTGAGGCGGAGCCGGTTCTTCGGGGTGTCGATGGCCGAGCTCGGGGCTTGGTTTGGGCTGATGTGCCGTATCGACCGGGGCAAGGAGCTCTGGGTGGACGTGCTGCGCAACGCGCCGGGGACGCACGACGCGAAGCGCTTGATGACGAAAGAGCAGCGCCGCGCGTTCGGCTTTATGCTGCTGGCGACCGATTGACCGAGCGGCCGCGTAACTACCGCAAGCGCCGGGACGTGTTCGACGAGCCGGTGGAGACGGTGACGCGGCCCTGCCTCCGCTGCCGTACGCCCATCGAGAGCGAAGGGCCGCACCATCGCCTGTGCTACGGGTGCGCGAATAGCGACGTGAGCCCCTATGCTGTGTAGTTGACCCCGTTTAGCTTGCCCAACCCATCGGATTGCCAATAGTGTACCCCTTCGTGGCCGTGGCGGGCCGTTGAAGGGGGGCGCTTATGAATTTCGTCGCAATAGACGTGGAGACCGCGAACGCTGATATGGCGTCGATTTGCTCGATTGGGGCCGTGCGCTTCGAGAACGGGAAGGTCGCTGACGAGTGGTACTCTTTGATTGACCCGCGCGATTACTTCGATGGAATTAACGTCTCTATCCACGGCATAGACGAGGGAATGGTGCGCGGCGCACCGACCTACGGTGAGGCGGCCGGGACGCTCCACGCGATGCTGAAAGATGCCGTGACCGTGACGCATACGCACTTCGATCGGGTGGCTACGCATCAAGCCTCCGGTAAATGGGAGGTCGCGGTCCCGGTCTGTACTTGGCTTGACTCGGCCCGGGTGGCGCGCCGCGCGTGGGAAGAATGCGCGAGCAGCGGATACGGCCTCGCCAATGTCTGCCGTCTGATTGGGTATGAGTTCGAGCACCACAATGCTCTCGAGGACGCGAAGGCGGCCGGGCACGTGATGCTCGCTGCGATGGAGAGGACGGGGCTCGACCTCGACGGCTGGCTGGCGCGGGTCGCCCAGCCCATCGACCCCTCGAGCGGTAGCTCGGGTGCCGCCGTCCGGCGCGACGGCAACGCCGATGGGTCGCTGTATGGCGAGGTGATCGTATTCACCGGAGCACTGGCGATCCCTCGAAGCGAGGCGGCTGACTTAGCCGCGTCGGTCGGTTGCGAGGTCGGTTCCGGCGTGACGAAGAAGACAACGCTGCTGGTCGTGGGCGATACGGACGTGATGCGGCTGGCGGGCCACGAGAAGAGCTCGAAGCACCGCAAGGCGGAGGAGCTAGTTGCTAAGGGTGCTCCAATCCGCATTCTGCGGGAGACTGACTTCCGGGAGCTGGTTGCGACGGCCTGAGCGTCTCCGCGATGCCGGGGAATTGGTGAATCGGAAGGATCGACGCGAGCTCGGCGCTCTACCCCCCTCTCTCTACCCCGTGCTCAGGGTCTGATTTATGGGTCCCCCTAAGGGGTTGTTATTCGGGGAAAAATGGTGCTGCTGGGGAGGATTGAACTCCCGACCTCACCCTTACCAAGGGTGCGCTCTACCACTGAGCTACAGCAGCGCCGGATCAGGCGCGCGCTATTGT